>URIT01000023.1 GCA_900547945.1 uncultured bacterium | reverse complement strand
TCGAAGACGACCGCCTTCGCCGAGAACGAGACGGAGACGCCGCCCGTGGACGGGACGTCCGGCGGGCGGCCGGGGCCAAGGGCACGGCGGATGGGAGGCGAGAGCATGCGGCAATTATAGCACAACGGGGCGGACAAGGACCCGAGCCGCCCGGGCGCGGGCCGCCGGGGACGTCGGCCCCTACCACGCACCACATGGTAGGGCGCGACGTCCCCGGCGCGCCGCGCACACGAAAACGCCCCGGTCGCGCAGGAGCGCACCCCTCCCCAAGGCGCTAGCGCACGAAGAACGTCGTGCCGTCGGGCGTGACGGCGACGGAGAAGGATCCAAGCGGGGCGTCAAGCCCCCGTCCCGGGAGGCGCACCACGTCCCAGGACGGGGAATGGAGCCACATGGGCGGCGCATCCGCGCGGGAACCCGCGCCCTTGCCGCCGCCGTGGAGCGTGCAGCACGCGGCCAGCGCCGCGAGCACGAGGCGTGTCCACAGCGGGAGGCGCATGAACGGCGCGCACGCGCCCACGAGGGCGCGGCGGATGGAAGGCGGACTCATGCGGCAATTATAGCACAACGGGGCGGGTGGCAGTCGGGAGGGGCGCGCTTGTCGCGACCGTTGGCTGCTGGGGGACACGGACGTGTGGTTAAGTCGCCGCTGCGCGGCTTGAAGCGGATGCAAGCGCGGAGATAGCTATTGTCGGGTTCTTGTTAATCATGTTCCAGACAGAGAGCCCCGCACGACCCTGTGATTCCTGAAGGGCCCCCTTTCCGGTCGTTCTTGATTCCCCGGACGCGACAAGCGCGTCCCTCCCGCCCTCGTCTGCGCGCGATGCACAAACTTAAAGCCGCGCAGCGGCGATTTAACCACTTAAAGGCCGAAGGCCGACTTAACCATTCAAGGGCCGTAGGCCGACTTCATTCCGAACCGCAGGATCCACTCGTCGACGCTCCCGAACATCGGGTGGCAGTTCGAATACACGTCGTCGCTCTCCCGCCATGTCTCCCAAAGCGTCGTCGCCCCCCGGTCGAGCATGTGCAGCCACCCGGGAAAGCCCCGGTGCAGGACAACCTTCTCCGCCAGATCGCGCCGCCCGTGTTCCGAAAGGTACATCAGCAGATAGCGCGTCGAGAAGATGCCCGTCGTCGGGGCGCAGCCCGCCGCCTCGACCGCCCGCACGAGCGCGGCCTCCGCCGCAGGAACCTGCTCCGGCGGCACGAGACCAAGGTAGAGCCCGATCGACTGGGCGCTCTGCGTGCCATTTGCCACCACGCCCTCCTTCACGTACTTCGCCACGAAAGCCGCGCGGATACGTTCCGCGAGCGCGCCAAACGCCTTCGCCTCGTCCGTCTTTCCGAGCATGGACGCGAACCGCGCCGTGAGGGAGACGAACCGATGCCAGTGCGCCGTCGCCGTCACGCCGTCCGGCGCGCGTTCAAGCGCCTCGTGGTCGCCGATGCACTGCGCCACAAGGCCGTCCGGGCACCGCGCCGCGACGAGGCGCACGTAGCGCGCGCAGACGGGATAGAACGCGAGCGCCCGCTCCCGCACGTCCGGGTAGTGGCGGATGAGCGCGTCCATGAGGGCCGGCACCACGAGCGCCCAGCTGATCGGGCCCGCGCGCCCGCCGAATCCCCGGTCCGCAATGCCCACATACGGGGCCGTCTCGGTGATCCAGCCGTCCGCCGCCGCCTCGTCCGCGAAGTCCTGCAGCGTCTTCAAATAGAACTCCCGCATATCCCAGTTGAGCATGTACGCCTCGCACGTCGCCACGATGTCGCCGCCGTAGCCCAGCCGCTCGCGCCCCGGGCAGTCGCTCTGCACACCGCCTACCGCGTTCGCGAGGAACGTGCGGCGGCAGACCTCGTGCAGCTTCACGAGGTCCGCGTTGGGCGAACGGAAGGCGGCGGCGGACGGACGCTCCTGCAGCGCCGGCGCGAGCCACTGCATCTGCGCGCACCCCGGCTCCAGCAGCCGGTCGTAGCCGCGCACTTCCGCATAGCGGCCCACATGCCACGAGAAACGCGGCGAAAAGACCTCCGCGCCCAGCAAAGACCCCTTGCAGTCGCCCGTGCCGAGCACGAACACGTCGCGCGCGCACGCCACCTGCGGCGCCCCCGGTCCGCCGTTCCCGCGCTTGATTTGGCCCGCCGTCTGCGTGAGGACGTTCACGCTACCGTCCGGGTTCAGCCGTTCGCCGTAGACGACCTCGACGCGCCGCCCCTCCGTGAGCTTCGTGAACAGGAAGCGCGGAATCCCGGTGCCGTTCACGCCGAAGTCCACCACCTGCACCTCGCCCTCCTTCAGCCATGTCGCCGTCCCCGACACGGGCAACCCCAGCACGGTCGGCGGCGCCGCGCGCAGGACGATGCGCCCCTTCGGGCCCTCCACCTCCGCCGCCGGCTTCCACACGCGGTCCTCCGCGCGCGCCCAGTCGAATTCCTCGCCGAGGTACACGTCGTTGCGCACGATGCGCGTCTTCCGCCACGTCCACGCGAGCGGCGCCGTCACGCCGCCCACCTGCAGCTTGAAGCACGGCCGCCCATGCGCCAGCGCGTCGCGGAAGCGGAGTTGTCCCCAGAACCGCAGCGGCGCGAGGTTGTAGAACCCGTTACCGAGCGTCACGGAGACCACGTTCGTCTGCGGATGCGCACGGCGGGCGGACGCGCTGAACACCAGGCGTTCCGCGTAGACCGTGCGGTCGAACGGACTCCACATCGGCATCGCCGCCGCGTTCTTCGGGGGCTGTCCGTTGAACCGCGCCTGGAAGGTCCCCGCGCACGCGACGTACAACACGACTTCTCCCTCGCCCGGCGGCAGCACGCAGGTCGCCCGGAATTCCGGCGCCGGATCCTCGCCATAGAAGTCCGCCTCCTCCGTGAAGACGGGCCGTCCGTCGCCGATCCACGGCAACCGTTCCAGGCCGACGAGCTGAACCGCCCGCGCCGCCAGCGCCACGCACAGCGCCACGCCCAACCCAAGTCGTTTCATCGATGCAGGATCTCCTTTTCCGCAAACGCGACGATCCGCCGCGCCACGGCGTCCTTCGAGAGGAGCGGCAACGGCTCGGATGAACCATCCGGATGCACGAACGTCACGCGGTTCGTCGTCGTCCCGAACCCGCACCCCGCCGCCGTCACGTCATTCCCCACCACGAGGTCAAGTCCCTTCTCGCGGCACTTCCGCGCCGCCTCCGCCGTCGGCGCGCCCGTCTCGGCGGCGAAGCCGATGCGGACGAGCGGGGCGGGGAAGGGGGTCCGGGCGAGAGCGGCATTGAGCGTCTTGAGGATGTCGGGGTTGCGCACGAGCTTCAGCGTCCCCGACATCTCGCCCTTCTTCAGCTTCCGCGCCGCGCAGTCCGCCGGACGCCAGTCCGCCACCGCCGCCGTCATGACGAGGCAGACGGGCCGGCCGGCCGGGGAGGACGCGAGGACGCGCTGGACGGCGGCGAGCAGGTCGCGGGCCGAAACGACGTCCACGCGCGCCACGCCCTGCGGCGTGCGGAGCGCGACAGGCCCCGCAATGAGCGTGACGCCGTGCCCGGCCCGGCGCGCGGCGCGCGCGACGGCGAATCCCATCCGTCCCGTCGAGGGGTTGGAGAGGAACCGCACGGGGTCGAGATATTCGCGCGTCGGTCCCGCCGTCACGATGAAATGGACATGCTGTTTCATGGCCGCCCTTTCCTTTTCTCCAGCCGCGCCGCCACGCAGGGCGGCACGAGGTCGGCGATCGGCTCGCCCGCGACGAGACGGCGGCGGATCTCCGTGGAGGATTCGCGCGTGCGCGGGTAGGAGACGAACCGCACGCGCGTCTTCAGCGTCTCCCAGTCCTTCCAGCGCGGAAGCCCCGCGATGTTGTCCTCGCCGATCACATAGAAGAACGTGGCTCCGGGGAAGCGCGCCTCGGCCGCGCGCACGGTGTCGATCGCATACGAGGGTCCGTCCGCGCGGCGAAGTTCGATGTCCCAGGGCTCCAGCTTCGGATTCGCCGCGCACGCGCACGCCACAAGCTCCCAGCGCACGGCATCGGGGAGACCGCCCGCGAGGTCCGTGCCGCTCGCCCCCACCCGAAACGGGTTCACCTTCGCGGGAATGACGAGCAGACGGTCCAGACGCCAATCAGCCAACGCCTGTTCGGCAATGCGGAGATGCCCCAGGTGGATGGGGTTGAAGCTGCCGCCGAAGAGCCCGATGCGCACACAAGACATTAAGTGGTTAAGTGGTTAAGTAGTTAAGTAGTTAAGTAGTGTAGTTAAATGGTTAAGTGGTTAAGTGGTTAAGTGGTTAAATCGCCGCTACACGGCTTTAAATTTGTGCATCGCGCAACACGTAAACGATTCGTGGCCATGAAGGTCCAAGGGCATTTAAAGCCGCGCAGCGGCGACTTAACTACTTAAAGCCGCGAAGCGGCGATTTAACCACTTAACGCCGCGCAGCGGCGACTTAACGCCTCAACAGGTCTTCCACTCAAGCGTCAAGTCGATGGAGCCCTGGCTGTGCGTGAGGCAGCCGAGCGAAATGGCCGTCACGCCGGTCGCGGCGACGGCCTTCGCGCGGTCGAGCGTGATGCCGCCGGAAGCCTCGGTCTTCGAGATGCCCTTGCAGAGCTTCACGCATTTCTTCATGTCCGCGATCGACATGTTGTCGAGCATGATCCACTCGGGCTTCGCCTTGAGCGCGCTCTCGCACTCGCGGATGGACTCCACCTCGATCTCGACGTCCAGCTTCGGGAAGGCCTTTCGCGCCGCGCGGACGGCCTGATCGAGCTCGTCCGGGTCGCCGCCCTTCCAGAGGCGGCGGTGGTTGTCCTTCATCAGCACGCGGTCGTACAGGCCCATGCGGTGGTTCGTGCCGCCGCCGCAGGTGACGGCGTACTTCTCGAAGACGCGCAGGCCGGGCGTCGTCTTGCGCGTGTCGAGGATGAGCGTGCCCCACTTCTTCGTCGCGTCGACGAACTTCCGCGTGAGCGTCGCCGTCGCGCACATCCGCTGCATGAAGTTGAGCGCCGTGCGCTCCGCCGCGAGGATGCTGCGCGCCTTGCCGCTGAACTGCAGGATCGTCTCGTTTGGCTTCACCTGCGTTCCGTCGGGCCTGAGGATCGTCACCTTGATCGCCTTGTCGACGGCCTTCAGGACGGCCGCCGCGACCGTCGCGCCCGCGACGACGCACGGCACGCGCGCGTAGATCTCGCCGACGGCCTTCGCCTTCGGGTCGACAAGCGCCTCGCTCGTCGCGTCGCAGCGCCGGGCGAACGCCGTATTGGAGACGGAGCCAAGGTCCTCGTCCAATGCAAGCAGAACGGCCGCGCGCGCGCGCGGCGACTTCATCACGTCGGCCATCTCGTCGCCTCCTGGCAGCGTGTCAGACGTTCTGGATGAGTTCCAGGTTCTGGTAGATCAACCAGGCCGTCGTCCCCAGGAGGGCAATCGACAGCAGCGCGCAGACGAGCGCGACCGCCGCGCCCACCGTGGACGCGCCCGCAGATGCGGGAACCGCCTCCGCGCCGAGGTTGAAGGAATCGACGGTCGCCGCGCCACCGCCAACGGCGGGCATCGGGGCGATCATCTCCGGCTCTTGCGTTCTCTTAAGTTTCATGGTGATTCCTAGTTTAGCATAAAACCGTGGCTTGCGGCAACGCCGCTTTCCGCGCGCGGTTCGGCGAAACGATGTCCGCCAGCCGTTCCCGCCTGCGTCCCCCTACGAGCCGAAGCGGGCGATGAACTCGTCTTCGGAGATGATCGGCACGCCGAGTTCCTTCGCCTTCCGGTTCTTCCCCGACGTGGAGGCGACGTCGTTGTTGATGAGGAAGTCCGTCTTCGCGGAGACGCTGCCCGTCACCTTTCCGCCCTCGGCGGCCACATACGCCTTCAGCGCGTCGCGGTTCGCGAACCGGTGGACCTCCCCCGTGACCACGAACGTCAGGCCCGCACAGGCGCCGGCCGCCGCCGGTGCCGCCACGTTCTCCAGCGTGACCTGCCCCAGCACGTCCTCGACCACCGCCAGGTGGCGCGGATCCGCGCACCAGTCCACGAAGGCGGCCGACTTGCCCGGTCCGATCCCGTCAATCGCCGCGAAGGCGTCTTCGCCGCCCCCTTCGGAGCGCGCCGCCTCGGCGGCCTTCGCGAAGAGATCCCGCACCCCGTAGGCCCCCAGCAGCCGCTTCGCCACATCCGCGCCGCAGAGCGGGATCGAGAGCGCCACGAGGAACTGGACCGCGCTGCGGGTCCGCGCCTGCTCGATGGCGGCGCGGATGTTGGCCGCGCTCTTCTCGCCGAACCCCTCCATCGCCGCGATCTCGCGTGCGTGGTCGCCGAGGCGGTAGATGTCGCCGAACGTCTTGATCCATCCCCGGTTCACGAACTTCGCGAGCGTCTCGCCCGCGAGCCCGTCGATGTCCATGCCGTCTTTCGAGACGAACCGCATGAACGTGCGCAGTTCGCGCGCGGCGCAGGCGGCGTTCGTGCAGCGGAGCGTCTTCGTGCCGCTCTCCGCCTGCCGCACCTCGGTCGGCGCGCCGCAGACGGGGCACGCCGAGGGGATCTCCAGCGCGCCGACGGTCTTCGTGACGGCGACGACCTTGGGAATGATCTTGTTCGCCTTGATCACCTCGATCTCCGTGCCCGCGCCGCCGATGCCGAGGCGCTCGCATTCGGAGATGTTGCAGAGCGAGGCGCGCTTCACGGTCGTGCCTTCGAGCTGGACGGGGCGGAAGAGCGCGACGGGCGAGATGGAGGCGACGGCGCAGGACCACTCGACGCCTTCAAGCACCGTCGCGGCCGTCTCGTCCTGCCACTTGAACGCAAGACCCGCGCGCGTGGCGTGGTGCCCCGTCACGGAGCCGGTCTGGGCGTAGGCCGTGTCGTCGTAGCAGACGACGAGGCCGTCCACGGGGAAGGGGCACGCCCCGCTCGTCACCTGTTCCGTCCAGCGGTCGATCACCGCCTGGACGGCCGCCTCCGTGGGGTGGTCGACCCGTTCGCGCGCGACGGACGAAAGGCCGATCCGGTCCAGTTCGTCCATCCGCGCCCCCCAGGAGACGGGCGCGGCATCGGCATGGACGAGTGTGAACGGAATCCACTGGAGATTCCGCCGCCGCAGTTCCGCGACGTCCTTGAGCGTAAGCGAGCCGCTCGCGAGGTTGCGCGGATTCGCATAGTCCTCCTGCGACGCGGCGCGGAACGCCGCGAAGTCCGCATAGGAGATCACCGCCTCGCCGCGCACGACGAGGTGCCCCGTCGCCGCCACGGTCTTCGGAATGCCCCGGATGCCGGCGGCGAGGTGCGTGATGTTCGTGCCGACATGACCGTCACCGCGCGTGACGACCTTCGTCAGGCGGCCGTCGTCGTAGGTGACGACGAGCGTGAGGCCGTCGAGCTTCCAGCTGATCCAGATCGGGCGCCCCTCCGCCCACTTCGCGATCTCGGCGACCTTCTTCGTCTTCGCGAGCGAGAGCGCGGCGAACTCGTGGGGCTCCTTCTGCCCCTCCACGGCGTCCGCGCCGACGCGGTTCGTCGGCGACTCCGGCAACACGACGCCCGTCTCGGCCTCCAGCGCCTTCAGGCGGTCGAAGAGGTCGTCCCACTCGAAGTCGGTCATCCGCTCGCCGCGCCCGTTGTAGTAGGCGTCCGCAGCCGCGTTCAGCTGCGCCGCCCAGGCGCGCATCGTCTCCATCTTCTCGTTCATCGGCACGCTTCCCCCGTCTTCGTCCGGCACAGGCGGACCGGGCCGAGGAGGCCGGAGGGCACGAGCGGGGAATCCTTTGTGAAGTAGTTCCAGGTCGTGAAGCAGACGCGTCCCTGCGACGGACGCGGCGTGCGTCGCACGAACCAGTCCGGGAAGCGCGCGAGGTACGCGCCTCCGGGGTAGGGCGCCGGAACGAATGCGCAGTCGGGCGGTTCCTGCTCATCGCCGATCAGGCGGTTCGCCCATACGTTCGTGAACTCCACGGCGAGTTCGTTCGCGCCCGCCCGCAGGGCGCCGGCGGGGATGCGGACCTCGTAGGGCGGGCACCAGGCCGTTCCGCAGTCGACGCCGTTCAGGACCACGCGGGCGATCTGCCCCTGGCAATCACCCAGAGCCACCACGTCCGGCGACGTCCCCTGCAAGACGGGGAACGTCGTGCGATAGGTCGCCGTGCCGCTGAAGTAGCGGATGCGGGAATCGCCCTCCTGCGTCCAATCCCGCAAACCCTCCCTCTTCATCTCCACCGCCGCGCGATCTCCGCGCCCCGGGAACGTCACCTGCCACGGGCCCTTCACGACCGCGACCTCTTCGGCACGGGGCCACGACGCCCCCGTCGGCTCCTTCGCCGCCGGGCGGCGCTGCACGAGAAACCCGCTGCCACACGCCGGCAGACGGATCGGCACGCGCGCGTCCGCGACGGGCAACGGCGTGACGCACCCCGTCACAGGATCGAACCAGTCCGGCACAAACCGCGTATTCGGAAGTTCCAGCGACAGGGAAACCGGGTGGTCCGAATGGTTGACCACGAACACCACGTCCTTCCCGTCCGCCGTGCGCGCGACGGTGGAGACGGGCGTGCCGGCCGGGCGGATGTCATGGCCGGCGGGCTCGCGCGCCGCCGGCGCGCCCCATTGCAGCAGGGCCTGGCAGCGGTTGAGGTAGCGGAACCAGCCCGCGCCGGATTCCGCCCACGTCTGCGTGCGGCCGAAGTGCGTACCCCAGCGGCCCATCGTCATGCCGGGCACGATGCCGTCGTCCCACGGCTGGAGCGGGGACGTATGGAGGATGAAGCGGTTCACGCCACGCGCGAACTGCTGGTCGCCGCAGGCCTTGAGCTGCAGGGGCGTCTCGGTCCACTGGCAGACGTTGGGCTGCCCGGTGAACGCCTCCGCCTCCACGACGTTGTGGCGGCGTCCGTCGGGTCCGGTCCATTGGTTCCAGCCCAACCGCTTCGGAACGCCGCGGTTCAGGCTGGGGTTGAACCAGAACTCGGTCATCAGGCGGTCCACGTGGGCGGCGCAGGCGCGCGAGTCGAACGGCCCCGTGTAGGGTTCGCAGGCGAACTCCAGCCCGACGGCGTGCAGCTTCTCGCGCATCGTCTTGAAAAGCACGTCGCGGTAGAGGTCCTTGACCGTCTGGTCCCAGTCCGCCCGGAACGCGGCCTCGCGTTCGGCGGAGGCGACGCGGAAGCCGCCCAGCACGGGGAGGAAGGGAAGCGGGTCGTAGCCCCGGCGCGCCTGGAACGCCTCGCGCATGCGGGGCGTCCAGGTGGGCGTGCCGGCCTCGTAGCTGTCCAGCAGGACGAACTTCAGTCCGCGCCCGACCTGTCCGCCGAGGTGCGTCTTCAGTTCACCGATCACATGGTCGAGGTGAAACGCGACGGCCTCGGGGTTCATCTTGTCGCATTCGAGGCCGAACGCCTCCCACTGGTTGGGCTGCGTGAACGCCCCCATCGGGATGTGCGCCACGCGCACGCCCGAGACGACGGCGATCTCCTGCAGGTCGGTGCGGCGGCAGGGGATGTCGGGCTTCTCGAAGCGACCGGTATCCTCGTTGTGGACGGGGAAGTCGGCATGGGCGGTCAGCGGGATCTGCTCGACGGCGTTCGTCACGTTGAAGACGAGCTCGCGCATCGCGAACTTCGGCGGAATCCACGGCCCGCCCGTCGACGTGTAGCCCGGACAGTTGTGGAGGCCGAGTTCGATGCCGCGCTTCTCGGCCTCCTCGCACGCGAAGCGCACGAGCCGCCACCAGGCGGGCGTGAACGCGACCAGGCCCTCGTTCGGGCTGTTCCGGATCGAGGTCGCCCACGGCGTGCAGGCGTCCGCGAGGCCGAAGATCGTCGCCGAGCCGATGCCGACGCGCCGGAACCAGTCGAGGTCGCGCACGATCCCCTCGCGCGTCACGTTGCAGCCCATCCAGTGCCACCACACGCCCGTCTTCGCCGACGGCGGCGGGTTCTCGAAGACGACGAGCGGGTCGGGGGCGGGCGCCTCCGCCCTCCCGTCCCCGGCGGCGAGCGCGGCCAGGGCCGCCAGCGCCAGCATGCCGATCGTTCGCCTCACCATGTCCCGCCGCCGTTCGACGGCGCCCCTACTTCACGATCGGCGTGAGGACGATGTTGCGGAAGTCCGCGTCGGAGTGGTCGCCCTGGAGGTAGAGCGGCCCCTTCACGAACTCGTCGCTCGTGATCGCGCCGCCCGTGCAGCCGAGGACCGGCTGGTTGTCGATGATGTTCACGCCGTTGAGGACGACCGTCACGTGGCGCTTGTAGAGCGTGACGTCGACGTGCTGCCATTCATTCGCCGGCTTCTCGGCCGCGACGCGCGGCGTGATGCGCCCGTAGAGGGCCGCCATGTTGTGGCAGTCGACGGGCTTGCCGTAGCTGTCAAGCACCTGGATCTCGTAGATGCCGCGCAGGTAGACACCCGAGTTGCAGCCTGGCAGCACCCTCACGTCGTAGGAGAGCTTGAAGTCGAAGAAGTCGGCACGCTTCGTCTTCAGGTTCGCGCCGTAGCCGTCGGGCTTGCCGTCCGCCTTGCGCTTGATGCGGTTCGAGAGGACGCCGTCCTTCACGCTCCAGCCGAAGTGGGCCTTCGGGTTCATCGTCTCCCAGCCGGCGATGCCGTCCGCGAGGAGGTCGATGGGCGCGCCGTAGACGGCCTTCGCGCGGTCGGGCGCGGGCGGCAGCGCGGGGATGCGCTTCGCCTTCGCCGTCTCGCGGGAAAGTTCCTTGCCCGTGCCGTCCGTCGTCACGAACGTGACGTCGGCGCACGCGCCGTTCGCCTTGAGCGTCGTCACGCGGAAGCGGGTCTTGGCGGGGTCCTTGTCGCCCTTCAGGCACTGGCGCATCGTCGCGGTCGCACCGTCGATCTTGACGTCCGTCTGCGGGTTCGGCGAGCCGCCGCCCCAGAGGAGCTTCGCCTTCGGCGTGCCGTCCTTCCGGCAGATGCCGAGCCAGAACGCGCCCGGCTTCTGGATCGCCCAGCGGCCCTCCGCGCCCCTGCAGGTGCAGTCGGCGCACGCGCAGGCGTCCTTTGCGCAGCCGCAGTCGTTCGACGTCGGCTTGCACGCGCACGGCGCGGTGCAGCCGGCAAACCCCATCATTCCGGCGGAAACCACGCCCGCCGCCAGCAGATTCCTGACCATCTTGTTCATTGTATCATGTCCTTCCTTGTTCTCCGTTTCATGAAACGGTTCAATTATCGCACAGTTGCGGCATCGGGTCAACTCCCGCCGCACCCCGCCGCCGTCCCGGTCGGGCGGGTCTCATTTCCGTCCCGGGAACCGCCTCTTGTTCCGTTCCGACGCCATCGCGCGAAAGGCGACCGTACCGAGGCGGCTGCCCGGCGAGACGGCCTTCCCGGCCAGAACGTCATCCTCCGTAAAGCGGTGGAACCAGATTTCGGCCTCGCTCCCGCGACCGTGGTCGTGCGCGACGCAGATGGTGCCGTCGGGAGCCTGGACGACATCCGGGTAGGATCCGAAGGTCGGGTCGAGGACGAGGCCACCCTTCCAGCTCTCCCCGTCGTCGTCGGAAAGGTAGGCCGAGAGGCGGACACGCCCGACGCCGTCCTTTCCGCCCTCTTCGGGGCGTCCGTGGCAGACGAACAGCAGGCGTCCGCTCGCAAGCCGCACGATCTGGAAACGCGCATTCACGTTGTCCATCGTCGGCAGGGTGCGCGGCGGACTCCAGGACCATCCTCCGTCACGGGAATCGCTGGCCATCAGGCAGCCGATCTTCTTTCCGTCCTCCGCCCGTTCGACGCACACGCGGCTGAAGACACGGAGCGTGCCGTCCTTCCGTTCGAGCAGCTGCGTTTCCTGCCAGTCCGATCCCGGGAACTTCACGGCGCCGCGCCGCGTCCACGTCCGGCCCCGGTCGGACGACACATAGCAGGTCGAACCACGGAACGGGTCGAGTTCCGCGAACGCCCCGCCCACGCTCGGCGCGCCCTTTCCGAAGACGCCACAGTCGTTGAGGTAGGCCGAGAACGCCCACTCGCCGTTCCGCAGCACGATGGGCTTGTTCATGACATGACCGTCGCACAGGCGGCGCGGTTTCGACCAGACGGGGCGGGCCGCGTCCGGATTCTCGCAGACGGACTCCCAGACGCCCGCGCGCCGGTCGTAGTGGAACAGCGACTGGTCGGTGTACAGGCGCAGACGGCCGTCCGGATCGAGCCAGTAGGTTCCGATGATGTTGTTGCGGTCCGTATAGGTGCCGTCATGGCCGTCGATGACCAGGTTGACGTCCGTCCAGGTCCTGCCGTCGTCATCGCTCCAGTTTCCCGCCGTGAACGACCCGGCGCCGTCCCCTCCCGAAATCCAGTTGAGGTAGATCCGCCCGCCGCGCGTCATCGCCAAGCCATTCATCAGCGCATAGTCAAGGCGGTTCGACGAATAGGCTTCAAGGCCGTCCGTGCGGATGACGGGCGGGATGTCCCCGACAGACCTCACGAACGCCTCGTAGACGCATCGGTCCATCTGCCCTGAAACCGCAGGATGCGTGCAGGCGGCCAGCACGGCCAGTGCCGCGATCCTCCCTTTGCCGGTCATCTTCGTCATGTCGTTCCCCTCCTGTCTTGTCTGTGCGGAATGGAATACCGTTGCGGGACGTTCATGCGATTTCGCTGCGGATAAGGCGATAGCTGCGCGTACCATCCGGCGCAAGGACAATGGCGGCCGAGTCGAGGTATTGGATCCAGTTCTCAACCGTGAACTTCGGCACGACCCCGCGACAGGCAAGGAACGCCCCGTTGTAGAGGTCATGGGTCGTGAAAATGCCAAGGCGCCGGGTGAAGCGCGCAAGCACCCAGTCCTCCAGCGCATCCGTCGCGGCACGCAGATCGACGAATCCGGTTTGGCGTCCCTTCTCGATGTAGGCGAACACCTTCTCGAAGAAGGTTCCGTCCCGGAAGAGTTCGAAGACGGCATGCTGGTCGGCGAAGTAGAAAGACGAATTGCCCAGCCGCCCATCGACCGGAATTTCGGGATGGTCGATGTCCATTCCCTTCGCGATGTACTGGGCGGTCATCCGCGTGCGGCGCAGCGGGCTCGAAAAGAACTGCACGTCCGGCGCGAATGCCCGGAACTGCCTTCCGAACGCCTCGGCCATGCGCATCCCATGTTCGGTAATCGGCAGACTCTCCCCAAACGACGGATCATCGGGATCGATGTGCGGGCGTTCCGCATGCCGCGTCATCAGCAGGACCCGGTTGCCCGTTTCGAGAAGGTCTCTCACATCTTCAAGTTTCATGTCGCCATTATATCATTTTCCTTCTGCGCGCGGCGCACCGAGGACGTCACGGCCCACAACTCTCGAATGGCACCGTAGACCTGAACGCTGGTAGGGGCCGACATCCTCGGCGGCCCGCGACAATGGAACGTCCCCATGCACGCGGCGCGCGACAATGGAACGTCCTTCTGTGCGCGGCGCGCCGAGGACGTCGCGCCCTACCAAATCACAGACGACATCGCAAACGACCCGCCGGGTACGGAAGTTGTTCCGCGTGAAATCTCTTCCTCCCTGGGCATCCCCGAACCGAACGGCCCACAACTCTCGAACGACACTGTAGACCTGAACGCTGGTAGGGGCCGACGTTCTCGGCGGCCCGCGACAATGGAACGTCCCCATGCGCGCGGCGCGCCGAGGACGTCACGGCCCACCAAATCACAGACGACATCGCAAACGACCCGGGTACGGAAGTTGTTCCGCGTGAAATCTCTTCCTCCCTGGGCATTTCCGAACCGAACGGCCCACAACTCTCGAATGGCACCGTAGACCTGAACGCTGGTAGGGGCCGACGTCCTCGGCGGCCCGCGACAATGGAACGTCCTTCTGTGCGCGGCGCGCCGAGGACGTCGCGCCCTACCAAATCACAGACGACATCGCAAACGACCCGCCGGGTACGGAAGTTGCTCCGCGTGAAACCTCTCTTCGCTCCTGAACGTTCCAAAATCGAATGATTCCATAACAATGTACACGGTTGCCGTTTTTTGTGATTATCGCCCCATCAAACACCCTGTTGATAACCAGTAGATAACTGGTCAGGATTTTTCGACATTTTCTGCTTGAACTTTGACAGAATATTACCAACCCCTAGTAAATAAAGGGTGAAGCGCATTATTTCCATTTTAAGTATGTCGCATAACATATTTGTTCTTAACTTTTGGTCAATTGTCGATAAAAAGGCTCTTCCCGTTTCAGGCGCGACGATGTGGGGACAGGTCATCACAGACCTCATCATTTTACGGGTCAAGGTTACCAGAGACGGGAAAGAGAAGAACTCAGCTCCGTCTCTCGGTTCGCAGTTTCTCCTTCGGCCGCGCAGGAACGCGGCCCTCCCACGCACATTATAGATGTGGCAATGAATTATAGAGACAACCTCCGATGATTGATGCTCTCGCGTGGTCTACGGCTACCCTCCGAAGCAAGCTTCTGCGGCACATTCCCGCTCCGCAGACTACATCTGGCCTCGCAGAAGTCCGTCACAAAACAATCACCTACAGGGTCGTGAAGTGCGAATGTCGCAGTCTTTGGCAGGAACATTCTGCGGAGCGGGAATGCGTCGAAGCGGAGCGGAGGGCAGGTCGCCAAGGCGACCGCGAAGCGATACGCAAGTACCCGCGCGAATCGGAGTTGTTTTTACATTGAGGAGAATCAACCTAATTCATTGCCGCATCTATAGAGTTTTCCCTCTGCGTTCTCTGCGTCGCCGCGTGAAATTAAAGCGAGCAAGGCAATGTTGTTTACAAGTGACCTTTATTCTCGTAAGCCCGTTTCCTACATAAACTTTGTCATTGTACTTGATTCAGGGGCAAGGAGAGATTGGGAGGGTCGCGCTCCTGCGCGTCAGAAAGGAGTTGCGGGCGAATACGACGAAGCGTACCTCCCGGTTCGTTCCCCTAACAATTCCACCAAATCACCGGCCACCTTCCATGTTAACGGAGGGTTGAATGTTTAGGGGGAACAGATCCAATCCTCACTCTCGAACATTGGGAAAGGACGCACGGGAATGCATTCCTCTTGCGAGATCATGCTTTCTCAACTCATTGCCTAAGTACCTCCTCATAATCAGGAGTTTGATATAATATGGTCAAATGAACCTTCAACCTGACATCATTGTCGTAGGCGGCGGACACGCCGGCGCGGAAGCGGCCCTTATCGCCGCGCGGATGGGTGTTTCAACGCTTCTTGTGACCGGACTCAAAAGCGCAATCGCCCGTATGCCCTGTAATCCCTCCATCGGAGGATTGGCAAAAAGCCATCTCGTTTTCGAGCTCGACGTGCTGGGAGGGGAAATGGGTTTCAACGCCGATCTTACCTCGTTGCAGGAGAAAACCCTCAACACAAGCCGGGGACCTGCCGTACAAGCCACCCGCGCCCAGTGCGACAAGGCGGAATACACGGCGCGTATGCAGAAAATTCTGGCAACACAGGTCAATTTAAGCATTCTCGAAGATGCCGTAGTTGGAATTGTCACCGATGCAGCCCATTCTCAAATTGTCGGGATTCAGACTGAAAACAACGGCATTATTTCCACACAGAAAATCATTCTGACAACAGGAACGACCCTGCGTGGTAGAATTTTCATCGGGAAAGAATCCCTCTCTTCCGGTGGTGACGGGCGGCCCGCCGTCGATCTTCTGAGTACCTCCCTCAAAAGTCTTGGGTTCAACCTCATCCGACTCAAAACGGGCACCCCTCCTCGCATCAAAGCCTCCACAATCGACTTTTCAAAAACAACCCCACACCCCGGCGAACACAATCCACGTTTTTTCTCACTCCGAACACACGCTCTCATATCCAACTGTACTGCAAATTCTGTTTCCACGTGGAAACAACCCCACGACAACCACCCGTCGTTTCCTTCATCCCCCCAAAAAAACGAAACACAACATCTTGTTTCCACGTGGAAACAAGAACTCATTCAGACAACGGGGGAATACAACAATTTCATCCAAATCAAAGATTCCCTAAGACAACCCGCTCCAAGCGACGTTTCCACGTGGAAACAAGCAGTTTTTTTCCCTTCATCGATCCCGAAGGAAGCTTTCCGCACAATCCCTGTTTCCACGTGGAAACAACAGATCTATGCGCCATGGGGAATTAATTCCATTCGCCTTCCCTGCTGGGAGAGTCGCACGACCGAAAAAACCCACGGAATCATCCGCCGCCACCTCTCCGAGAGTGCCCTCTATGGCGGTTCAATCGTTGGAACAGGCGTTCGGTATTGTCCCTCAATTGAAGACAAAATCGTCCGATTTGTCAACGCACCCAGCCACCACGTCATGCTCGAGCCCGAAGATCGGGATTGTACAATCATCTATCCAAACGGGCTATCCAACAGTCTCCCACGTTCCGTTCAACAAGACTTGGTCCATTCGATTCCAGAACTTGAAAACGCCGAGTTGCTTGCCTACGCCTACGCCATTGAGTATGACGGCATCGATGCCCGCGAATTGAAGCACACCCTGGAATCAAAACGTATTCGCGGACTTTATTTTGCCGGGCAGGTGAACGGAACCACCGGCTATGAAGAAGCGGCCGCACAGGGCATCATGGCCGGAATCAACGCCGCCTTTTCTGTCCGAAATGAACCACCTCTGGTCTTCAGCCGACAGGATGCCTATATCGGCGTCCTCATCGACGACTTGGTTACAAAGGGAACGGACGAACCCTATCGCATGTTCACCAGCCGCGCCGAACGCCGTCTCATTCTCCGCCAGGACAACGCGCGCTATCGCCTTGCAGATGCCGCCGACCGCATTGGCGTTCTTCCCTCTGAGATCCGTGTGCAAACGCATCACTACATGAACTTGATCGAGGAGATTGAAGCAGACCCGGAAAAACGGCGCGCCGTTCTTGTGAACGAGCCCTCGTCTTCCACCGAGAACCCAAGCTCGACACCAGCAGAGGAAGAGCCAGCCCTGCTGCGTTCCGTCCCGGCTCCCGTTCGGGAGCAGATTCAAATCCGTAAGCGGTACGAAGGGTACATCCGCCAGGAGAACATCGCCGCTGAACGGGCCAAGCGCGATGAAAACATCCTCATCCCAGCTTGGCTCGAATATGATCGGTGTCTTGCGGTTCGATTCGAGAGCCGTGAAAAACTGAAGAAGTACAAACCGGAAAACCTCGCCCAGGCCAGCCGGATCCCAGGCGTCAACCCAGCCGACGTGGCCGTTCTCGCCGTTATCATCAAGCGTGGTCACCATTAAAGACGCGAATTCGCGTGCGCGGGAACACAAGGTGCCCCGCCCTGCCGACACGTTATCCTGGTAGGGCGCGACGTCCACGGCGCGCCGCGCACACGAGGACGCCAGCGGAGACGCCATCGGGACGCGGGTCGCCGGGGACGTCGGCCCCTACCAGGATACACGGGAACAAAAGGTGCCACATGATGCCAACCATGTTATTAGGGATACACGGGAACACAAGGTGCCATATGATGGCGAACATGTTATTATGGTAGGGCGCGACGTCCCCGGCGCGCCGCGCACACGGGGACGACAGCGGAGACGCCAGCGGGGACGCGGGCCGCCGGGGACGTCGGCCCCTACCAGGGATACACGGGAACACAAGGTGCCACATGATGCCAACCATGTTATTATGGTAGGGCGCGACGTCCACGGCGCGCCGCGCACACAGGGATGCCAGCGGGACGCGGGCCGCCGGGGACGTCGGCCCCTACCAGGGATACACGGGAACACAAGGTGCCTTATGATGATGTTATGCGTCATCATTGGAATATGTTCGTTTTCGCTGGAATCAAACCGCGTTCCACAGAACAGAATCTACCCTCGACCACATCCGATCGGTTCATCGGCATTTCCCCATCATTTCATTTAAACCGCAAAACTTCATGGAATCCTTGCGCTTCCTCCATCAAGCCGTCTATGATATACTAATTGCCGTATGAAAAACAAGATTCTTCTGTTCGGCATTGTTCTTTTAACCGCCGTGGCGACCCTGGCAGGGGATGCCGTTCCGGCCTATCCGAACTTCAACATGCCGCGTGTCGAGGAAATGATGTTTCTGGTGTTGCAGATTGGCATCATCATTTTCGCCGCAAAGCTGGGAGGCATGGTGGCTTCGCTGCTCAAGCTGCCCTCCATTCTCGGTGAATTGGCGGCCGGCATCGTGATTGGCCCGTGGGCGCTTGGCGGCATCGGCTTCGGCCACGGAATCTTCCAGTACGGTCTTTTCAACGGCGGCGCGCTCCGGGCGATCAACGGGGCGGCGTTCCTGGCCGACGGCGCGGCCGCGCCCATGAAGGCGATGTTCGGCACGATGGCCGGCGGCGGGACCATGTTCGACGCGACGAGCCCGGCGCTCTACGGCATCGCGACATTGGCGTCCATCATCCTTCTCTTCCTCTCCGGCCTGGAGACGAACCTGAAGATGTTCATCAAGTATTCGTTCGTCGGCCTCATGGTCGGCATCGGCGGCGTCATCTTCTCGTTCGTCTTCGGCGACCTCTGCGCCGTCTACCTCCTGCCGAAATTCTTCGCCGCGAAGTTCGGCCACCTCGCGCAGCTGCCGCTCAGCCAGGCCTGGCTGGACGCGGCGCCGATGTATATGGGCATCATGTCGACGGCGACCTCGGTCGGCATCACGGCGCGCATTCTCTCCGAACGCAAGAAGATGGATTCCGAGGAAGGCGTCTCGATCATGGCCGGCGCGGTCATCGACGACGTCCTCGGCCTCATCGTCCTCGCGATCGGCAACGGCATCATCGCCGCCACCCTTGCGGCCAAGGCCGCCGGCGGCACGGCCTCGGCCGGCGTGAACTGGGGTGCGATCGGCATGGTGGCCGTGAAGGCATTCGGCGTGTGGCTCGGCGCCACGCTCATCGGCGTACTCGTCGCGCGCAGGATCTCCTGGCTGCTGAAGCTCTTCAAGAACCCGCAGGCCATCGCCACGCTTGCGTTCGGACTTTCCATGATCCTCGCCGGGTTCTTCGAGTACATGGGCCTCGCCATGATCATCGGCGCCTACGTGACGGGCCTTGCGCTGAGCCGGACGGATCTCAAGCACCTCATCCAGGAAACGCTCGCCCCCGTCTACACGTTCCTCGTGCCGGTCTTCTTCTGTGTGATGGGCATGATGGTGGACTGTTCGGCACTCGCCTCCAGGTCGGTCCTCTACTTCGGCCTCATCTACACGGCCTTCGCCATTCTGGCCAAGGTCATCGGCTGCGCGCTGCCCTCGCTGTTCTGCGGGTTCAATCTGCTCGGCGCGGTCCGCATCGGCGCCGGCATGGTGCCGCGCGGCGAGGTCGCCCTCATCATCGCGGGCCTCGGCCTCTCCAGCGGCTTCCTCTCGCAGGAAATCTTCGGTATCGGCATTCTCATGACGCTCATCACGACGGTGGTGGCGCCGCCGGCCCTCGTGTGCCTCTTCTTCCCGAAGGCGCGTGGTGTGCGCCACCCCAGGCCGTCCATGACGAATTCGCGCCAGGTGTCCTTCGAACTCGCCGACGAACAAGTCGCGGCGATCATGCTGCGCAAGCTCGTCACAGAATTCCGCCGCGAGGGTTTCTTCGCCATCCAGTACACGAACGAGCCCAATTTGAGCATCTGGGCCGTCTCGATGAACGACATGGAGCTGACGTTCCAGCGCGACGGCAACATCATCCGCGTCGACTGCACGCCCACGGAGGAGTGCGTCTTCAACCAGGCGTGGATGGAAGTGGTGAGCCAGATGAACGAACTGTCCAAATCGATCTCAAAGCCGATTCTCGAACGGAAGGACATGGCGGAGCTTGTCGCCAAGGGGGAAGGCGAAAAGAAGGGCGAACTGTCGCTCGCCGCGCGCTATGTCCAGAACTTCGCCATGATTCCGTCCTTCAGGGCGCACTCCAAGAAGGAGGCCATCGAGAAGCTGATCGCCGTGACGGCGAAGGCGTTTCCCAAGAACGTCCTCGACGTGGAGGCCGTCAAGGCCGCCGTCTTCGCACGCGAGGAGTCGATGCCGACGGGGCTCGACCACGGCATCGCCGTGCCGCATGGCCGGACCGACGGCGTGAACCACATCGTCGGCGCGATTGCCCTCGTCGACAATTCGGACAACGAGAATGGCGTGATTCCGGACTACGAAACCATTGACCATTCAAAAATCCAGGTCATTGTCCTCACCCTCGTTCCAGAATCGGCGCAGCTTCCCTACCTCCAGGTCATGGCGTTCATCAGCCGTATCCTGCACGCCAGCAGCTCCATTGAAACGCTTCTGAAGTGCCAGACCGCCGATGAAATGCGGAAGTTCTTCCATTCCGCCCGTTAAGGTGGAGGAGCCAACAGGTTATCGACAGTTTTCTGTTGATAACCTGTTTACATATTATGATTTTTTCTGCGTGGCTTTTCCACCGGATTATGCTTGAATACTGCCAGCGTCGTTAAAGGCAGAAAAGGTCGATTTGTGAATCAGGACAACAAGATTGCGGACGAACAGTGGAGTTCGATTGTCGCGCGCGTCAGGGCTTCCCTCCCAACGGAAGTCGAACGTCATCGAATGGAACGCTATTTCCCGCTGATGCTTACACATGAGCAGGTCGGCGGTGAATACGTCATCGGCGTTGCGGAGCAGATCCAGGTCGAAATGTTTACCGAATCTTACGGAAAACTGATCGAAGAGGCCCTCCAACTTGACGGACACCTGGACATTCCCGTGCGCTTCGTCGTCATCAAGCAGCAGGCCACCCGCCCAACACCTCTTCCGCATCCAACCTATCAACAGCATTTTCCTGCTTCCGCTCCCGTTGTCCAGCACGTTTCCAAGGGCATTCCCTCGACGCTCCCCCTGCACGAGCATTACACGTTCGAGAACTTCGTGAAGGGACCCTCCAACTCCTTCGCACACGCTGCGGCGACGGCTGTCGCGAAGGGACCTGGCCGTACCTCGTACAATCCGCTTTTCATCTACGGCGGAACCGGACTCGGCAAGACGCACCTCATGGAGGCGATCGGCCATTACGTCCTGGAAAAGTCCCCTTGGTCGTCCGTCTGCTACATCACGTCAGAAACCTTCCTCAACGAGTATGTCAACGCAATCCAGAACGACGCCATGGCCGCGTTCCGCGAACGTTACCGCAAGGTCGATGTGCTGCTCTTGGATGACGTGCAGTTCATCGCCGGCAAGACGCAATTCCAGGAGGAGTTCTTCAACACCTTCAACTCGCTCATGGGCACGCACAAGCAGATCGTCATGACGAGCGATGTCGCCCCCAAAGACCTCAAGGGATGCGAGGAACGGCTCATCGGGCGCTTCCAGATGGGCATGGTCGTGGAAATCGAGTTTCCCTCCTATGAGACCCGCCTCGCCATTCTCAAGTCAAAGGCCGCCACGGCGCACATTCTCATCCCGGACGAAATCCTGAAGTTCATCGCCGAGAACATCCGTTCCCACGTGCGTGCCATCGAAGGAGCCCTCAATCGCATCGTCACCTTCACCTCCCTCAATCCGGACATGCCCTTGACGATCGACATCGCCAAGCATCTCCTACGGGACTCCATTGAGGAGGAACAGACAATCAAGGATCTCACCGTCGACGAGATCATGAAGACCGTCGCCACCTACTACGGCATCAAAATCGAAGATATCCTCAAGAAGGAACGTACGCAGACGCTCGTCACCCCCCGCCAAGTCGCCATGTTCCTCTCCAGGAAGCTCACCACGAAGTCGCTCCCAGACATCGCCGACTCCTTCAAGAAGACACACGCAACCGTGCATCACGGCGCCCAGGCCATCCAGAAACGCCTTGACGTGGAGCCTGACCTGCGGAAAGCCGTGGAGGAAATCACATCGAAACTCGGAAGGAAGTTCTCGGACCTCAGTGCTTGATAACCTGTTGAAGATGCGTTGACAATCTGTTCACATCTTGACGGGTTATCGAACGGTCGTACAGGACAGACGACTTGCCGAAATCGATCAACAGGTTTACAAACGGGTTCTCAACAGGTTCCAATGCGGCTTCCCCCAGTAAAACAAGGCTTCCAACACGTTATCAACATAATCGACAGTTCTATTAATACTAATATTCTTACTTTACTTGCATAATAGAAATAGGGTAAACTCTCACCGTTCTTTTTCACATTCGTGGAAACAGTCAAAACGCGGAATACCGGAACAGCCAACAGGAGTTGTCATGAAGTTCAAAATCGTTCGGTCAAAGTTTCTTGAGGGCCTGAAGAAGGTCCAGAACATCGTCGGCGCGAAGGGATCGATGCTGATCATCCAGAATGTCCTGATCGAGGCGAAGGAAAAGGAATTGATCCTCACGACGACGGACCTCGACATTTCCATCCGTTCGCACGTTCCGTGCGAGGTGACGGAGGAGGGATCCACCACGCTGCCCGTGAAGCTTCTGGTCAACGCCATCGCCAAATCGCCGGAAGGGCCCATTGAAGTGGACGTGGGCGCCGCCGACTGTGCGTTCATTTCGGCCGGATCCGCCGAATTCAAGCTGAACGGCATGTCGGTGGTCGATTTTCCGTCCCTCCCCGAGGACCAGAATTCCTTCGAGTACGTCCTTCCGCAGATGACGCTGCGTGAAATGCTCCGCAAGACGGCCTACGCCGCCTCGCAGGACGATACGCGCAAGACGCTCAAAGGCGTGCTGATGAGCTTCCGCGATGGAAAGTTGACGATGGTGGCGACCGATGGACGGCGCCTTGCGCTCGTTGAACACGAAGTCGAGCTGCCCGAAGATGCCCAGAAGGATATCATTCTTCCGACAAAGGTCGTTTCGGAACTGCAGCGTTCGCTGTCGGGCGACGGGGATGCGCGCATCACGATCGAGAAGTCGCAGATTTCCTTCAACCTGGGTGAGACGCGCCTTTACTCCAAGCTTCTCGACGAGGTCTACCCGAACTACCGCCAGGTCATTCCAGGAAACTGCACCGAGCGCGTGGTGGTGGATCGTCAACTCCTCCTCGCCGCGCTTGACCGCGTGAGCGTGATGACGATGGACGAGTCGAATTCGGTCTGCTTGACGTTCGATGCCAACCAGCTCATCGTCGCGTCCTCGAAGTCGTCAGAAGCCGGGTCCGCGCGGGACATCGTTCCGATCAAGTACGACGGGGCGAAGATCGACATCGTCTTCAACCCCAGCTTCGTGATGGATCCGCTCAAGGCGATTGACGAGGACGAGGTGACGATTGAACTGAACAACGGCACGTCGCCCGCGATGATCAAGTGCTCGGTTCCGTTTCTCTACGTGATGATGCCGCTGCGCATCAACTGAGGTTAACTTACCGTTTGTCTGAAGTTTTCGTTTTTTCCGTGTAAAAGGCTTTGTGGAAGAATCCAAAGGGAGGTTCTTGTGAAGATCTGGACGGACCGTGAGTATCCCATCATCCTTTCCTGCGCGAAGTGCCTGGATCCTTGGGTCGAGCGCGAGGTGAACGCGCTTGGATACCGGCCTATTGATGTCACCGACAACGTGGTGGTGGTGAAGGGCAACATCCGAGATGTCTTCAAACTCAATTTGAGGTTGAGGACCGCGCATCGCGTGCTTGTGCCGCTTCTGCGGGCGACCTGCCGGCATGTACGCGAACTGTATACGCTCGTGTCGTCGATTGACTGGGAAAACCTGCTGGAGGCGGACGGCTATTTCTCCGTTTCCTCGATTGTCCACAACGACACGGTGCGCGATACGCGCCTCCCGTCCCTCGTCACGAAGGACGCCATCGTGGACCGTATGCGCACGAAGTGCAACCGTCGTCCGGATTCCGGCCCCGACTACGACCAGGGCGCCGCCGTCTTCCTCCACTGGGAACGCCAGCGCCTTGTCATGTACCTCGATACGAGCGGGGCGCCTCTCTCGAAGCGCGGATATCGGAAAATCCCGGGTTCCGCCCCCATGCAGGAAACCCTCGCCGCCGCCTGTATCGACGCGATGAAGTGGAACCGCCGCACGCCGTTCATTTCGCCGATGTGCGGTTCTGGAACACCGGCCATTGAGGCTGCGCTCGCGGCAATCGGACGCGCGCCCGGATCCCTCCGTTCGCATTTCGCCTTCATGTCCCTCAAGGGCTACAACCAGATCATCGAGGGTGAACAGGCCCCCCGTTCGGCTCCACGCCAGCGCTTTGGCGCCACGCCGGAACAGATCTGGAAGGACATGGTACTTGAAGCAGCCGAACAGGAACGGACCAACGGCCTTCCGCCGATCATCGCGACGGATATCTCCCCGGAGGCCGTACAGAACGCGCAGATTAATGCGCATGCCGCCGGTGTTTCGCAGTACATCCAGTTCAGCGCCTGCGACTTTGCGGAAACGCCGATTCCTGAAACGTTCGGCGAAGGGTTCAAGAAGGACGGAAAAGTCTACAAGGGGTGCATTTTCTTCAATCCGGAATACGGCATCCGTCTCGGCGATCCAGCCGAACTCGTGCCGGTCTACGAGCGTATCGGTACATTCCTGAACGAGAAGTGCAGGGGGTATGTGGGTGGACTGATTACGGGAAACCCTGAACTGTCAAAGATGGTCAACCTCTACTACGTCACACGCATTCCGTTCTACAACGGCCCGATCGACTGCCGCCTGTTCATCTATCCTAACTGCGAGATCAAGGGCGAAACGTCTGGCGAAGCCGCCGGAACCGAGAAGGGAAACGATGGTTGCTGTTCTGGTCCGGGAGAATAGACGTATGGGAGGGACGCGCTCCGTCGCGTCCGTTCATGATGTGGAGGGGCGGCCATTTCGGTCGCCTCGTGTGTTCTATTGCTTCGTCAATCGAATATTGTAATCCGCAAAGTCAACAAAGCATTACGCTCTTTGTGATCTTTGTGACAAGGAATCACCATGTTTCGTTTGATGATTTCATTGCGGAGCGTTCCGAAGTGAAATCGCACACGCCATTTGATGCCCATTCCAGTCCACCCGTTGAGTCCAGTCCATTTGTACCTGTTTTCCATCTGTACCTGTTTATAGATGTGGCAGCGAAATGTCCGGTTGCTCTGCCCTGTCCGCACGCGCGAAGGTTTTTCGGGTCAATCTCTTAGCTTTGGGAAGTCAGCTGGGATCTCTCGACCGAAATATCAACAGGATATCACATCGTTGTTGATAAATGTGTTATCGACAGACTTATTATCACCTGTTTATAACTCATGTTGTGATAAGTTTGTTGATATCTGTTGATAATAGTCCCCTTGTCAGCGGGCGAACGAAAGCGCATACTATCCGCCGTGACGAATCTCTCGACAGAAATCTGTCTCCTGTTCAAGGAGGCGCGCAAGGCGAAGGGGCTGAACCAGTCCGCCCTTGCCCGTTTCCTTGGTTGTCAGCAGTCGGCCATTTCCATGTTCGAAGGTGGTCAGTCCACAAAATTATCGGACGAGACGGTCAAGAAAATGGCCGATTTTCTTGGTGTCGAGATCCCGGAGAAAAAAACGGAACCGGAGGCGACCGATTCTGTCGTGGCGGTTACCCAGACGGGTGGAGAGGGAATGGGTGGTGTCGTGGCGCGCGGATACTGCCCGAATTGCCATTGTCCATCGAACATTCCCTATGTCGTTGAAGGTCGTCTTTTCTATCGCCCAAACCGCGTTCTCGCCTCTCCGACAGGAGGCGTGCGTTGCACGCAGTGTGGCGAGATTCTTGAAATGCGGTGTCCGGTCTGCGGTGCGCCTTTGAATGACGGAGCCTGTTGTGCGGTCTGCGGGGGTGCCTACGTAACGCCGGTTCTACCAGAAGGTGTCGATCCATCGGCCTATGCGCGGGCGCGCCGTGACGAGATGCTGCAACTGAAGGCGCTGATGCAGGCATGAAGGCATGGATTCAGCGTGTTGCGCGGGCATCTGTGACAATCGACGGGGAATGCGTTTCGCGAATCGATCGGGGTTACTTGGTTCTTCTGGGCGTCACGCAGACCGATACGGATGCGGAAGCGGATCGAATCGCCGAGCGGATTCCCGTGTTGCGTCTTTTTACGGATGAACGTGGTCTGATGAATCTTTCTTTGGAGGATGTGGGCGGTTCGGTGATTGTGGTTTCCCAATTCACGCTCTATGCGGATACCGCGCATGGTCGACGCCCTGGCTTCTCAAATGCGGCACGCCCGGAACAGGCCAATCCACTTTATGAGCGGGTGGTTGCGAAACTACGGGAACGCCTCGGTGCGAAGAGGGTGGGGACAGGACGCTTTGGGGCGGATATGGCCGTCGAACTCGTGAATGACGGCCCGGTGAGCGTAGAGGTCCTGGCCGGCGTGCGATGACGGTTATTTGATGCGCCGATTGGCTGCGCCGGGGATATTGAGGGACTCGCGGTACTTTGCAACCGTCCGGCGTGCGCATTTGATGCCGTCGGCGGTGAGGGCCTTTGCGAGATTTTCGTCCGAAAGGGGGTTTTTCTTGTCTTCGGCCTCTATCAACAGGCGGATGCGGTTCTTCACGGCGACATTCGATACGGTTTCGCCGCTCGCAGTTGTCAGGCCGGCCGTGAAGAAGCGCCGCATGTCCACGACACCAAGCGGGGTGGACATGTACTTGTCGCGCACCGTGCGGGAGACGGTTGCGTTGTGGACACCGGTTTTCTGGGCAATCTGTTCCATCGTCAGGGGCTTGAGAAAGGTGAGGGACTTTTTCTCAAAGACGTCGGGTTGGGCGTCGACGATGGCCTGGGCGATTTTCTGGATGGTGTCCTGGCGGTCGTCGATGGAGATGATCAGCGCCTCGGCGGCCCGGATGCGTTCGCGGATGTAGCTCTTGGTATCTGCCGGACAGTTCGGGTCGTTGAGCAATGCCAGATACTTCTTCGAAATGCGGATCTCCGGGATGTCCCGGTCTGTCACGCGGGCAACCCATCTGCCGGACTTCGCCCTGGACACGAACACCTCCGGCCGCACATAGAGCGCGGCGTCCGACTGGGGGGTAAAGCCGCGTCCCGGTTTGGGGTCGAGTTTCCGCACTTCGGACAGCACGTTCTTGTATTCGGACGGCTGGATACCCAGTTTTTCGCAGATGAACGCCTCGCGATGCGCGGCGGCATCGGGCAGGTAATGGTCGATGAGCGCGCGGACTTCGTCCTCCCAGGGCGAGTCCTCGAGCTTTTCCATTTGGTAGAGCAGGCACTCCCGCAGATTCCGTCCGCCACACCCCAGTGGATCGAAAGACGAAATGGCGGCAAGTGTATTGAGGATTTGCTTCTCGCTCGCATGCGATACCATGATGATGTCGGGAAGAGATCCCCGGAAGTAGCCGTCCTCGTCGATGTATTCAATGAGAAGCTTCGCAAGCTTTTGATTTGATTCGGGGATGTTGGAAACCGCAATCTGCTTCTGGAGGTGTTCCTGAAGCGTTTCGGGCTTGATCTGGCGGTCGAAGAGGGCCTGTCGGCGGGACTGTGCATCTGGATCGACGGCGCCGTTTTCCGTGGAGGCATGGAAGTTTTCCATGTTCTGGAGATAGTAGTCCCGATCCGCATCGTCACAGGAGAGCGTCTGCTGGGCGGCTTCACCCGTGGGGGTGAAGTCGAGTTCACGCTCGGAGACGGTTCCGCTCACGTGTTCGTCCGGCAGCGTCGTGGAAAGTTGACGCTCGGTTTTTCCCACCACGTCCTCAATGACGGGATTGGTCTCCATCTGGTGCTGGAGTTCGGCACGAAGTTCAAGGGAGGTCATCTGAAGCATGTCCAGACCCTGGCGCATTTGTGGCGCCAGAACCTGTGATTGACGCACCGCCGGCGTCTGCTGCATGCCTTGAATCATCGGGTAACCCTTTGTGTTAGCAATTTTCGTGCCAATTATGCGGGTATGATACCAACTTACGCCTCCTCAGGCAAGCGGAAAATGGCGGCGCTGCCCGTCGGAACGGCGAAAAATCGGTTTATCTGATTTCCGCTTGCATCCGGCGGCGGAGATGTGGTAAACTACGCGCCGTTTTCAACGAAACGAGGTACATTAAAGATGGTTAAGCTTAGAATGCGTCGTACGGGTTGCAAGAACCACGCGACCTATCGTATCGTCGCGGCGGACGAGCGTTCGCCCCGTGACGGCAAGTTCCTGGAAATCCTCGGCTGGTACGACACGGCCATGAAGGAGAACAACTTCCAGCTGGATCTCGCGCGTGTCGACGACTGGCTGAAGCATGGCGCCAAGCCCTCCGAGACGGTTGCGTCCCTGATCCGCCGCGCCCGTAACCCGCAGCTGAAGCCGCACCACGCGGTGAAGTCCAAGAAGGCCGCCGAGAAGAAGGCCTAGGGAAAGGACGGGGAACCCCGGTTCCCCGAACCCTTCGAAGTAGAAAGGCAGGATTATCATGGGTATCGCAATTCTGGACAAGATCAACGCCGAGCAGTCCAAGGCTATCATCGACAAGAACTTCCCCGATTTCCATTCGGGCGACACGGTGCGTGTTTCCGTGCGCATCAAGGAAGGCGACAAGACGCGCCTTCAGGACTTCGAGGGCAAGGTGCTCGCGATCGACAACGGCACGAAGACCGCCAACGGCAACTTCACGGTCTCCCGCGACAGCTACGGCGTGCGCGTCGAGAAGCTCTTCCCGTTCGCCTCGCCGGCGGTCGAGAAGATCGTCGTCGTGAAGAGGAATCCCTCCCGCCGCAGCAAGCTCTACACGGAGCGCACGTTCTGCAGCCACAAGGCCGTCCGCAAGCTCGTGAAGAAATAAATCCCTTCGCGCAGCCGCGCAGAAGCGCCGTCCCGTTCCGGGGCGGCGTTTGTGCTATACTACGGACCCTATGCGCATCGACATCATCACCGTCTTCCCCGAAATGTTCCGGGGGTTCCTCGGGGAAAGCATGATCTCCCGCGCCGCGCGGGCGGGGCGGGTCTTCATCCGCACGGTCGATCTGCGCGACTTCGCGCGCGACCAGCGGCGCACGGTCGACGACAAGCCCTATTCGGGCGGACCCGGGATGCTAATGAAGCCGGAGGTGTGGTTTGACGCGATCGAGACGTGCCTCGCCGCGCCTTCCGCCGATACCCCCGCCCGCGTCGTCTTGACGACGCCGACGGGAACGCCCTACACGCAGCGGACGGCGGAGGCGTTCGCGGCGTCGCCGCACCTCATCTTTCTCTGCGGACACTACGAAGGGATTGACGCGCGCGTGCGGCGGCTTGTCACGGACGAGGTTTCCCTGGGCGATTTCGTGCTGACGGGCGGCGAGATCCCCGTCGCCGCGATGGTCGACTCCACCGTGCGTCTCCTTCCCGGCGTCTTGGGCGGGGGCTTCGCCGCCACGGCGAATGAATCCTTCGGCGAGGAGGGTCTGCTGGAGGCACCGCAGTACACGCGCCCGCCGGTCTACCGCGGCATGGCCGTTCCCGACGTGCTGCTCGGCGGCGACCACGCGAAGGTCGCCAATTGGCGGAAGCGCCAGGCATTCGACCTCACGAGCCGCCGCCGTCCCGATCTGCTGGAGATGGGGGGCACGTTTGCGGGCTGAACGGACGAGGAAGCCGGAGACATGAAGTTCGTCGGTGTTCTGCTGGCGGCGTGGGCCGTATGGGGGGCGTGGGCGAAGCCGGTGCCCCGCGCGAAGATCGCCGTCGTCAAGGCCGTGACGGCGTGCATGGCGGCGGACCGCGCCTATGCGGCGACGCTGGCGGAGAAGACGCGGCGTTGGCTGGCGGAGGGTGGGGTGAAGGTCGATCTGGTCGAGGACCGCGCGCTGGCATCCGCCCTTGCGGGACGCCGCCTCGTCTACCTCGTCGTCTGCCAAAAGCCGTCCCAGGTCCATCTGGAGACGTTGGCGCGCTTCCGGGCGCAGGGGGGGCGCATCGCCGCGCTCCAGTCGTATTCGCCAGAACTGGCGGCCGCGATGGGGGCGCCCGCCCCGAAGACGCCCCGGACGGGGCCGATCCAGGTCGCGCGCGTGCCGGGGGGCTGGTGGGCGGCGAATCTCTTCGGGGCCACCGGTTCGGAGGAGGCGAAGGCGCGGACGCTCCTTGAAATGGCGGCGGCGGCCGTGCCGGGGTCCTGGAGCGCGCCTGTGTGGGAGGCGCGCCGCGCGGCCCGTCTCGCTGCCGAGCGCGACTACGGCCGGCTGCAGCGCCCACGCCCGGGCGAGATCCACGCCGTCTGGGACCATACGGGGCAGGGCCTCTACCCGGGCGACTGGCCGCGCACGATGCGGCTCCTACGGGCGAACGGGATTACGGACCTCTTCGTCAACGTCGCCGGGGCGGGCTTCGCGCACTACCCCTCGCGCATCCTCCCACAATCGCAGATCTGCCTGGAAGGGGGGAACCAGCTTGCCGCATGCCTCGCGGCGGCGCGCGGCACGGGCGTGCGCGTCCATGCCTGGTTCCTCTGCTTCAACGCGACGCGCGGGTCGAAGGCCCGGCTGGCGTCCCTTGCGAAGCGGGGGTGGCGGCTGAAGGACCGGGCAGGACGCCTGACGGAATACCTGGACCCGTCGAATCCGGATCTCCGCTGGCATCTCATTTCCGCCCTCGACGAACTCGTGCGCGCCTATCCCGTCGCAGGCGTGCATCTGGATTTCGTGCGCTGGTACGAAGGGGCGGCGGCGAAGCCGCGCAACCCGGCAACGGCGGTCGGGACGTTCGTCGCGGCCGTGCGGGGGCGCTTGCGGGCGGTGCGTCCGCGCGCCTGGCTCACGGCGGCCGTGCTGCCTGGTTATCCGTCGTGCGTCGCGTCCGTGGGGCAGGACTGGACGGCGTGGATCGACCGGGGACTCGTCGACTACGCGGTGCCGATGAACTACTTCGAGAGTCCCGCGCGGTACGCTGCCGCCGTCGCGCGCCAGGCGACGACGAAGCAGCGCGCGCGCCATATCATCTCCGGCCTCGGGGTGACGGCGAACGAGAGCCGCCTCACGCCGGCGCAGGTGATCGACCAGGTGAACGCCGCCCGTCGCGCGGGGATGGCGGGCGTCGCGCTCTTCGACCTCGATCACACGCTCGTGGAACGTTTCCTGCCCATCCTCCGCCTGGGGCTCTTCCGCCCGAAAGGGTGCAACGAGATATTTATGCAGAGTCAAAGGGGTTTAGCCGCAGAGAACGCAA
>URIT01000022.1 GCA_900547945.1 uncultured bacterium | reverse complement strand
CGGACGGCGGCATGAGCAACTTTCCCTGACAAGGTCACTTTCTTGTCATACACCCGAAAATTGTTCCGTATGAAAAATATGTTGGAAATGATCGTGTTGTGAGTTATGTAGGGATCAGGGCAGATGAACCATATAGGACGGGATACATTTCGACTAAAGAAGGTGTTCGTGCTGTTTATCCGTTTGTAGAGAATAATATTCGTAAGGCTGATGTGTTCAAGATTCTCGAGGATTCTGGTCTTGGATTGCCTTCGTACTATGAATGGCGATCGCGGTCTGGCTGTTTCTTCTGCTTTTTCCAGCAAAAAATGGAATGGGTTGGTTTGTTGGAGCGGCATCCAGACCTTTTCAAAAAGGCAATGGAGTATGAAAAAGCCGACCCATTGAGTGGAGAACGTTTTACATGGTGCCAGGGTGAAAGTCTTGCAGAACTTTCCCGACCGGAACGTGTCGCGGAAATCAAGGAACAGTTTGCCAAGAAGCAGGCAACGAAGCCTAAGTGTTCAGCAAACCTCTCTCTCAAAGATGTGTTTGCCGATGACGACATGGGGGATCAGGCATGTCTGATGTGTCATCTGTAACGATTCCAGAGGGGCTTATTTACCTCGACAACAATGCAACAACTGCATGTGCCCCGCAAGTCGTTGCTGCGATGGCCCCATTTTGGGCATCTGCGTTTGGTAACGCTGAGAGCGGACATCTCGCGGGCCGGATCGCGCACCGTGCCGTGGAAACAGCCCGCACGACGGTTGCTGATGTGCTTGGCGTCGATCCGAATCAGATTTTCTTCACCTCTGGAGCGACAGAGGGAAACAACTGGATATTTCAGGCATTTGCGGACGCGCATCCTGCAGCTCGTCGCATCGTTGTCTCCGCTATCGAACACAAGTCTGTCCTCAACGCCGCCAAGCGGCTTGAGGCGTTTGGATTTGACACCTCGCTCTTGCCTGTCACGCCAGACGGCGTCGTGGACCTTGCCGCCGCACGCGAGGCAATCAAATCTGGAACGGGACTCGTATCGGTGCAACTCGCAAACAACGAGACCGGCGTCATCCAGCCTGTTTCCGAACTGGCGGAACTGGCGCATTCGGTCGGGGCCTTTTTTCACTGTGATGCCGTGCAGGCACTTGGAAAAATGCCGTTCTCGCTTGCCGATCTTGGCGTGGATTCGGCCGCTTTCAGCGCACACAAGATACATGGACCTAAAGGGGCCGGGTTCCTCTACTTGCGGTCTGGTGCGAACCGTTTCCCGTTTCCGAAACCGCTTGTGGGCGGCGGACAGGAACGCGGAGTCCGCCCTGGAACGCACAATGTTCCAGGAATCGTCGGGCTCGCAAAGGCAATGGAATTACTGCCCGATCAATGTGCGCTTGAAAAGATGCGGAGGTTGCGTGACGAGTTTGAGGCAGCCTCGCTTACAGCCATCCCTGGTAGTCGCGTAAACGGTGCCGGTGCGGAACGGTTGCCGAACACAACAAATCTTTTTGTTCCAGGCATGTCTTCGGAACTTCTTCTTTCAAACATGCCTCTTCTTTGTGCTAGTGCGGGATCAGCTTGCAATAGTGGAGTCGTAGATGGTTCGTACGTATTAAAGGCGATGGGACTCTCAGGCGAAGTGGCGGGATCTTCGATAAGACTTTCTTCTTCTTCGAATACAAAGCCGCGAGACTATGACAAGGCTCTGAAGCTCATTGTTGCGGCACGGCAAAAAGTATTGGAGGCTATGCAATGATTTCCGAGGCTGAAAGAAGACGAATAGAGGGTATTCTTTCTAGGCTTTCACGGTGTCCCACTAGTGATGGTCCGGCACCGCACAAAGATGTTTTTCTTTTAGCGTTACTATCTGTATTTCAGGAATCGCAGACGGGAGAGAATCAATTTCCGCTTGATGATCGCCTTGATAAGGCGTTTGAGAAGGCATGGAAAACATACATTCCCGACCAAGTTTACTCTGTTACCCGCATTGAATTGCCTTTTTGGTATTTGAAGAATGATGGCGTGTGGACAATTGTGCCTAAATCAGGATGCGAAGCCATTGTACAATCATTCTCCCGTGCTACGAGGCGAAGAATTGTTGATTGTATTGCATTTGGTAAACTTTCTGATGAGTTGTTCGCCATATTCAAGAACCAGGATGCGCGTTCTTGTCTACAGCAACTTGTTGAAGACCGCTTAAAAAGGCGAAAGACAGAAAGGACTATCATGCCCGATATGTATAACGAGAATAATCCGTTTGTTGCCTATCTTAACACCTTGCAGGGAATCGATGCCAACAATAAGGGATCGCTCGCCGAATCGCAGGCTCGAAACCCTCTCTTCAAGGAACTTCGAGTTCCGCACCCACTCGCTGCGGAGATCATCAACGAGTTGACAGGTGACGATGGCGGTCACGTCATCCTCACTGGGCATGCAGGCGACGGAAAATCGACGCTTGCATTGGAGATAATCCGGGCTTTGAGAGGGTTTCCCCCCGATGACCCGATCCCTGATGGCTTGAAGAAGCGCGAGGCCATTTCCTGGAGGGGAAGGACGATTTCGGTTGTCAAGGACTTGAGCGAATGTACAGAAGATGAACGCAAGGCACTTGTCGGCGACATGTTTCGACCAGAATCTACGGAGCGTTTTCTCATCGTCTCGAACACCGGCCCGATCCTCACACTGTTTCGAGGTAACCGTGATCGGACGGGTGAGGACGTGGCGGCTATCGAAGACCGATTGCTTGACGCGATGGATTCAAGCAAACGCCGCGAGTTCACATTCGGCTCCATCTCCTTTGTTGTACACAACCTCGCTCGCAAGGACAACCTCGACCTTGGAATGTCATTGCTTGAAAAGATGGTTTTGTCGTCGCAATGGGGCCGATGTCAGAGCTGTTCGGCGTCCGGGCGTTGCCCCCTGTTCGCGAACCGAAACCTCCTTCTGAAGTTCTTCCCGCTCGTCTCGCAGCGGATATGGATGCTCTACTTCCGTGCTTACGCATACGGTGAACGGTTCACGATGCGGCAGATGTCCGCACACTTCTCATTTCTCCTCACGGGCGGGGCGTCATGCCGTGAAATGGCCGCGCGCGTTGCCTCCGGTGCAGAGATTAGGCTTGAACGTCATCTTTTCACGAATCTCTTCTGGGGTGACGACGGCAAGAATGACATTCCTCAGGCGGTGCGCCAGCTCCACGTTGTGTCTGTGATGCGAGAGCAACATTTCGACGCTCGCTTTTCCCCCCGTGAGGAACGCCAGTTCTGGAACTTCGGAGGCGGCAACCCTCTTGCGACAACGGATGCCGCGCTCGCGGAACTGGAAACAAGGACTCGCGGAGGAAAGAAATCGTCGCTTTGTGGTTTGGATGCCGCCCTGATGCGGCGGCAATATCGGAGGTTGGTGTTCTTTCTCGGATCGCCGGTTCCCAATGGGAACGACGGTTTCCTTGAATTCCTCTCAGCGTTCTTGAACTCTCCGCGGCTGCTGGACGTCAAGGGATGGCGTGACAATCCTGCCAGCTTCAAGGCCAAAAGCTTGATCGTTCCGATCTACAACGTTCTGCAGGAAGAGTTTTCAGGGATGCGACCGCCGGAGGGAGCTGGCAAGGTGGGGACGCTTTTCATCACGCTGAACCGCCGTACATCCGAGATCCGACAGAGCGTCCAGCTGGTTCTTTCGAAATTTGAATTCCATGACAATCTTGAAATACGGCTTGTCGACGGGACGCCCATGCTCTGCGGTATCGGGAAACTGGATGGCATCCAACTCGATTTGCCGCTACCGTTCCTCGACTATATTACGGCGCAGAACAAGGGTGAACTGGGACGTGGACTCCAGCGCTCTTACCGTGACCGGATCGAAGACCTGAAGGCGCGGATACTGGCGGCAATCCATATGGGCGATGCGCAGGGCCTTGTCCTATTAAGGCGACGCACGGACGGAACTCTTTCTACCGTTTCCGTCAAACCGATTGATGACGCGAAAGCACTGGAGGTGGCCAATGATTAGTTTCCCCCCTGAAATTTACAAGCAAGAAAGTGCGGGAGATTCCAATCCCGCTATCCGTCTTTTTGGTCGTCGTTTTTCGGACGATCAGCAGACGATGGACACGTTGGCCGAGTTCCTTCTTGTCTGTGCGTCGGACAAGAAGATCTACAAAGACCCATTCTCTACGTTTTTCCCAGATGAAGAAACACTTCGCGACTGGCGCACGAAGTCGGCGGGCCTCTCCTACTTCCCGAAGGCACGACTGAATCTCAAGCTATTCGCATTTCTGGAATCGTCCCGACTTGACACTCGCCATCGTAGCCACCGTAATCATGCGGAACAGTTGTGGGAAAAACTCTCCGAAGGACTCGATCTCGAAACACCAGCGGAGAAAAACGCTTTTCTTAAAACATTGAGCGCTTTGTTCCTTGGATTCTGGGGCAATGGTGCAAGCCGAACTTGGTGTGCGCAGACCTTTCTCCCTTTTTGCCGAGAGTTGCTTTGTGGCGAGGAAATCTGGAATGCAACCAAGGCACGATCAGACGATCCTGCCGATTGGGATGAAGTGTTGGATAACTTCTCTGACTTTTTTGACGGGTCTAAGCATATCGTTCTTGCTAGAAGTGGCGAATCTCTCTACCTTCAAATCTGCAATGCACTGACGCAGACAAAAAATGAGGTGGTTGAAGAAATATTGTCACGTCCAGGTATTTCACTTTCAACGACAGAGGCCACGCCGTCGCTTTTGAAGGAAAATCTTACCAAGGCTCTTGCATCTTTCTTCGACGCAACACCGAAAGCCTTGTCGGACATTATCCGCTTTGTAGACACGTCAACAGACGAAAGAACCTGGAAGAAGTCGGATTATTCAGGCGAAAGACCTAGAAGCGTCTCTTGTGGATGGATTCCTTTGAAGAGTTGGACAGAAGGGTATCTTTTTGCGGTTGAAATGAATCGAATTCTCTCAGCCAACATAGGCATCATCGATAAACTAGAGTTGTTGGAGGTTGAATGTACATTACAGGTTCTGCGTTCACTCGCCTCACAGACATATCGTGAGACACTGACAACAGGTGGTTCTCCTGATGGGTCAGATTATCGAATCCTGCTCTGCGATACTGGAAGCAAAAAGAGGAAGCTGAAAGCGTATTCTGAACAGGCTCTATCAGAAATAAGTCGTGAAATCCAGCAGGTCGTTCGAAAGCCTGATGAGCTGGAGAAGGTGAGGGCGGACTCGGCTAACGATCAGAATCCAGCAAAAAAGTTCAAGAAGATTTACTCGGACGCGGACAAATACGCCTACAAGCTCTTTCGGAAACTCGGGAAAAGCATTGGTCTGATTGTACCTCCTCGGGGTGGGACGATGAAGTTCACACTCAACGAAAAGATTCTGCGTTGCATGGTGATTTCACTTGTGCCAGGACGCCGGATGACGCTTGAAACGTTCAAGGCGCAGATGAAGGCGCATCATGGTTTTGTGTTCGACATCAAGGGACTTGCCGATTCGCGCAACTGGGCTGGGCGGATCGACGAACTCGCTGGCGAGGAGTCGGGTGACGCCTGGCTTGAACGGATGCTTGAGGCTTCTGGAATGCTCGTCCACCTCTCTGACGCATGCTCGCTTGTCCGCAATCCATTTGCGCCCGAAGAAAGGATCGTACGATGAAAAATTTCTACGTTAGCACGCTCTCTGGTTGCATTCGGAGTCAATGCAAGTCGGCGGTGGACAATAGCCGGCTCCTGTTCATGGTCCCTGGCCTTACTGGTGCCGATACGACTCTTCTTCTGGCGGACTGTAGGGACATTGCGACCGAATACTCGCGTCAACTCGTATTCCGCATTGCGGACGAATGCCGGACGGCACCTGGCTGGACGCCTGGCGACGTTTCGGCGCTCGATGGCTGTTTCGCCGGTGGCAACCTTACTCAATACCGTAACGACGAGACGGACGGACGACTCGTCGTGTTGGTCGGCGTCGATCTCGCTGCAGATCGTGGGAGCCTCGCTGATTTCTACCGCCGTGGTGCCGACGCGCTCTTTGCGGAGACAATGGGCGGGACATTCCGGTTGTGGGTGTCTGAATGGCTCGGGACGTTCGGAATTGAGGCGTCGAAGGAGTGGGGAAAGGCGTGGGATTCGGTACTCGGCGTTCTTGCCGACGATGCGAGCTTGTCATACGTCTCGCGCCTGCTTGGGGCAGTTACGGTGGAAGAAGGAATCGGGTCCGAACAAGAGGCGATGGCGGCGCTGCTGCGGCGAATCGAGCCGAATTTGTCTGCTTTCGCAAAAAAGGCCAGGAAGCCGGGGCGACAGATGTTTCGCTATTACGTGAACGCGGCGACCACATTCTTCAACTACGGAACGTTTCTGGACGAATCCGCCAGGACGAAGGCGTTGAAGGCCATTGACGATTTCGAGAAAAAAGATCCGCCGCCAGCGTTGGACGAAACGCCTTTTGCCTCGCGGGAGGAGTTGCTTGCGGCACTGCGTGGTTATATTGAGAATCACAACACTGAACGGGTGGATGAATTGCGTCGCGCCGATTTCATTGCGATAAACGATCTGATCCTTAAGGCGAAACCTCCCAAGGACAAGTCTAAGAAGGTACCGAAGGACACGTTGCAGAAATTGTCCGGCTCTCCGCTTGAAGTCCTGTTGCTGGGCGCGTGGCGGGCGTTCGGCGAATTCGCCGTTCAGACGAAGGATGGCGATAATGCAGGCGCGATACCAGCGCGAATCGAGTTCATGGGCGTGCATTTCCGGCATGATGTGACGGAACAGGCACCGTCTGATGAAATCGAGGAGCTTTGCCGCGAACGTCTTCGCCGTCTCCTTGGTGGTCTCGACGAGATGCTGGGGCGCATACGGCTTCATCTTGACGCGGAGAATCCAGAGGCGGAAGTCGCGGTCGTGTCTAACCTCATTCCAACTGAAGGGTTGTCAGTTAAGCCCGCAAAGGCGTCGGAGCCATATTTTGAATTTCATGTCGAGGTGTCCGGCCCTGGAGGGATGCCCAAGATTCGCAGGCGTTTCGCACTCCGCTTGCCGGACATCCATCCGTATCGATTGGCCGATGACCTTCTTGGACTGGCCATGAATTCGATGGAGGCCAGATCGATCGAGGCCGGTCTCATTCCGGTTTTCCATCTGCCTTATTATCGGGAATTGCTCCTTTCCCGTGAAGGGGAGGAGACGAGCCGTGTACTTGATGCAGCTCTTCGTGCGCAGGAGGCTGACAAATTCCTCTCAAACGTCTTCACGCACGCCTGGCGCGCGGATGCGGCGGCAAAGCCGATGCGCGGGCTGCTCGATGACCTTTCCCGCAAATTCCGTGAGTTCCTTCATGACTGCCGTGAGAAGGGCCTCCATGCAGTTGTCGGGCAAGAGGCTACGGTCCCATTCGTAAAGGCCTACCAAGATGCGGTCGAGGCGTTCGCATACGGGGGAGAGGGAACGCCTGCCGGGGCAACCGATGCGCGTGAGGTGGGGGCCATGCTCATGCGCGCGTTTCTGTTTGTCGATGGCGAGAGGGACGGTGCGGACATAGACACGTGGGGCGTTGAGAAATACGAGGGATCCGCCCTCGTGACAATTCTGCATCCGGCCCTCGTCGAGATGCTGCAGGCGCAGTGGGTCTTTCTTCTTGACGCGTTTGCAAAGTCCGTTGAGACTGAATTCACGCAAGAGAACGGCGCAAGAACATTCAAGGATCGCGTTTGGACGGCCTTTGCGGATCTGGCGGCGGTCAAAGCGCCGCTCGTCGGTCTCCCGGTTACGGGGTCTGGCAAGTTCGTCGTGACCGATCCGGGCACGGCGCTTGTGTTCCGGATCGGTTCGTTGCCGCCTGGAGTTGAACTGGCGGCGACAAGATTCCTGACTCGCTACAATCAGGTCGAGGACGACGAGATTGCGGATGAAGATTTGGTGCGCGAAACGAGCGAGTCTCGTCTCCTTTGTCGGACACTCTGCGATTTCTTCCGACTTCACGCTGGAGCGAAAGACGGATTGACCCTGGTTGTCTATCGTAACGAAGACATCCAACCCGTTCTGGCCGGAATCGACGCCTATGTCCGGTTCCTCGAACGCGAGATTCCGCCCGAAAGCCGAGTGGAGCGCTACTCGATCCGGCTGACAGTGTTCTCGGAGTCGTCCGACACGAGCGTTGTGGCGCAATGGCTCTCCGCATGGCAGGACTACATTGAATCGAAGGATGATGTGTCGGGGTCATACGCGGACTGCGACTTCTCGGTGTCGCATCGGCTCGTCGGGCAGGGCACCGAAGGAGTCCTGCAGCTCGCGAAGACGATCCGATCCGACGTGGACGCGGACGTGTTTGTCCTTTACGATTTCATCCGTCCCGACAACCAGGGCTGCGTGTTCGAGAAGGCGGATCCCTATGTGACGACGAACAACTCCATCAAGTTTCCGATTCTTGAACAATCTCAGTGCGCCAGCACAAAGCCGAACGAGCGTTTCCGGCGTTCGCAGATCGTCAGCAATCGTCAGTTCAAGGTTGCAGACGCGCACGCGAACCTCTCTGCCCGCGTGAAAGACCCCGGCGTACACGCCGGTGATCGGCACATCATCCTGGCGACCGGCGACTATACGCCGTGGCGTGATGTCGTGGATGCTGCGCATGAGACTGCCGAATGGGTCGTGGCGGTCGATCCGCTTGTCGACCGGGCGCTAGTCGCCCAATCCGACGAGCGGAACAGTGTGCTCAAGCGCGAACTCATCGGATTTGGCTCTGGCGTTGGGCAACATGGCGAGAGCAACTACACCATTTCCACACAGCAGTATCGGCTTGGCGAACTGAAGGACCGACTACGCTCTGCCATGCGCGGCGTGTTCCCGTATGGATCGCCCGACCGCGACGCGCGAATTGCGCAGACGCTGCTCGACGAGGCGAAGGAACTCTCCGGGCTCTCGCTCGTTCGTGCCATTGGACCAGGGGAATACGTGCGAGACTTCCTTGCATACGGCATTCTGCATCGGATAATTCCGCTCGACCCGACGGCGCATCTGTGTGACAGACTGTTCTCCATAGATGCCTATCGACATTGGTTCGACTTAGCGGCAGATGACAATCGCCATCCCGATCTTTTGTGGCTTCGCGCCGACATTGTCGAGAACAAATTGCATTTGCGAGCCAGCCTGATCGAGTGCAAAATGGGTAAGTCCCAGAACATGGTCGGGCATCTTGAAAAGGCCAAGACGCAGATCGAGAACGGTCTTCGTGTGTTGCGGCCGCTTTTTGCGCCTTCGGGAGGCAGCGTCGCTACTCCGCGCCCAGACCAACGTTATTGGCACCTGCAACTTCATCGCATGATTGCCAGCGCAGCTCCTTCATCCGAGGACAAATCTTCTTTCCTGTCGGCGATGGAGAATCTCGCCGACGGGAAGTTCGAGATCGAATGGGACGCCGGCGTCTATACATTTGTGACGGACGAGACGCGTGGCCCCGCGCTTGAACAGATTGAGATTCTGACGGTCGCTCCTGACAAGGATGGCGAAACCATGGAGGTTCCGGTGTTCCAGTCGGGGTATGCTTTCATCGATGCTGTTTGCCAGCCAGGCGCGAAGGCGAAACTCGCCTGGAAGGGTGCCGTCAACTTGTCCGATGGGGTCGCCGCGACGGAGTATGGCATCCGTGAAGATATCCTCATTGATGAAGATGACGAGGCAGACGACGAGGACGACGCTGAACGACAGGACTTCGATGTCAACGATGATGATGAGGAGGTCCCGACAACGAAACCGACAGAGGAGGAATCTGTTGTTGCCGTGCCGTCTGTTGTAACAGAACTGCAGAAGGCTGAACAGTCGCCCTCGGTTCAGGCGGCGGAACAAGAGCAAACCCAGCCGGCGGTAGAAGTTCAGTCTGTTTCGCCGAGCGATTCGTCTCCGGTTCTTGCCACAGTACCTCATACTATTCCCGACCGGATACTTCTCGGAAAGACCAAGGCAGGCAAGGAGGTGTTTTGGGAGTTCGGACACCCAAAACTCAACAACCGGCATTTCCTTATCTTCGGTAATTCAGGGATGGGAAAGACCTATGCGATCCAGGCAATTCTGGCGGAACTTGCCCGCAAGGGCCAGAACAGTTTAATCGCGGATTACACAAATGGTTTTCTCAACAAGCAGCTTCAGGAAAACTTCCTCAACGCCGTAAATCCGCTTCAGTATATCGTCAAGAAAACGGGACTTCCCATCAACCCATTCCGCAAAGGGACAGACGACGATGGGTGCGGAGGAACGTTGGAGGAATCAGAGTGGGATGTCGCCACTCGTGTCACGTCTATTTTCAATTCTGTGTATAATCTGGGAGACCAGCAACAGAGCGTCCTTATTGACGCCATCCAGACAGGCATGACGGCCAAGCCAGATTTCGGCATGGTAGATCTCATTCCTGCATTGGAAGCGTTCATAGACGATGGCATCCATCAACAGGCTTCTCTCAAGTCAGTGATCAGCAAGCTCAAGCCTTTTGTGGCAGCCAAGCTTTTCAAGGACGGTTCGACAATAGGTTGGGATGAAATATTCGCTGACAAGGAACGCTTGTGTCAGGTGTTCCAGATGACAATGCTCGACAGAACGACCTATCTGCTGCTCACAGAGTTTGTTCTCTGGGATTTGTATTCTACGGCTCGGACAGCTTGGGGTGAGAAGACGCCTCATGTCATTGTCCTGGACGAAGTCCAGAATCTTGACCAGGGGCTTGATTCTCCCCTTGGGAAGTTTCTTACCGAGGGACGCAAGTTTGGTCTCTGCCTTATTGCGGCTACCCAGACGTTGAGCAACTTGAAGGATGACGAGAAGGCGCGTCTCTTCCAGTCTGCGCATAAACTTTTTTTCAAGCCTGCGGATTCCGAGCTGAAAAGATACAGCGAACTTGTCAAATCTGCTGCACAATCTGGAACGGCCGAAGAATGGAAGTCTCGACTTTCTGCGCTCTCCAAGGGCCAATGCATCTCCATTGGCCCGGCTGCTGAAGGTGACTCTTTCAAAGTGCGGGTGTTTACGATTGATGTCACGTCTCTTGAAGACCGGGGGGTCTAATCAATGGCAAAGAAGACGCAAAAGGCAGAACGGCTTGCCAAGAATTTTCACAGGACATTTATCCCCGAACGGCGGTATTTGGGTGCGCTGCTCAAGTACGCGGCGGATGGCGGCGCATACGAAATCCAGAAAATAGCCGACGCGACCGGAATCCCGACAGGCGCTTCAAGTGGCAAGTCGATACCGACGGCGGATTATTGTCGGGGGATGGGGCTCGTGTCGCTCGTGAAGGCGGCTTCCAAGGACGCCGATCCTACCCTAGCCCTTACGCCGTTTGGCCGCACCGTGTTTCTGGAGGACAAGTTCTTCAAGGAGCCGTTCACGCAGTGGCTCGCGCATTTTCGTCTCTGCAACGAGTGGCGAGGAGCAGATACGTGGTTCTACCTTTTCTGTGAAAGTACGCCGGTATTTGGAAATCGGGCTGGTGCCGAAGACGTGTTGAAATGGCTTTCTCCGCTAATTGGTGGCAAGGATCCTGAAACGGCAGTTTCGCCGACAATCCGCATGTATGCTGACGAAGCGTCTTTTGCGGATTGCGGGGCCATCGTCCGCGAAAAGGAGAATCTCATTCGGGCCGTCGCGCCAATACGGCCAGAGTTCGCAGTTGGCTATGCCGCGTGGTTGGCGGAGTGCATGGAGTTGGTTGGACGCGGCGAAGGTCAGGTTTCAAGTGACGAGCTGGAGACGCAGGCGGGTTTTGCGCGCATTTCGGGCTGGTCCCCATCGGATGTGCAACAAGTCCTCGAACTGCTTGAACGCAAGCGTCTCGTTGAGGTTGATCGTCACATGCACCCCTGGCTCGTCCGCTTCCTTTATCCATCCGCTACTCTTTGGACCCGTCTTTACGAGGAGTTTCTCTGATGAACGGCAAACTCTGCGATCTCGTTCGTTTTGAAATCGACCGTTTGTTCAATGGCGCGGTCGATGTGGACTGGCTGCAGAGCGACGAGGCGAAGGCTTCGCGGGCGGCGTCGGCTTTCGTGTTTCACGGTCCGGGGACACATGGCGTGGCGAGTTCGGTGGCGGAGGGAACCGGCCATCGTCTGATCGACACCGCCACGTTTGCTGCGGGTGTGGCCGCCGATCTGGCCAATCCAGGTTCTCGGCCATTTACCCTCGCCATAGCGAGTTATGGAAGCGGCAAGTCGCATCTTGCGGTTACTCTTGCTGAGCTGTTTTCTGAGCCGACTGGCACAACTGCGAAGAGCGTCCTCCATAACATCGCGAAGGCTGATGCCGCAATCTCAGGTCAGGTCGAAGCGGCATTGCGGGAAATCGGGGGACCTGTTCTCGTCCTTACCGTCAATGGCATGAACAACGCCGATCTGGCGTCGGTTCTCCTTTCGCAACTCAAGGAACGCATCGCGGCTGACGGACATTCCGTTGAGCCGTTGGAATCGCTTCGCCAGAGATTCAATATCGCGGCAAACATGCTTGGCAACATCTCGCCGGAGCTGTCAGCTGCATTCGTGAAGGACGCGGGTGTTTCGTCGGTCGAGGAATGCCGGGAACGTCTTCTCGCCTTTGACGAAACGCTCTATGACCGGGCACAGATGTTTTTCCGGACGATCGGGATGCCGATCAAGACGATTGGCGACGAGACGGTCAAGGATGTGCTCGGAAAGGTCGCTGAGGCGTACATCGGGCAGGGGAAGCCGTATGCCCGGCTGCTGATTCTATTCGACGAGTTCGGGCACTATTTGGAATTCGCCGCGAACAAACCGCAGGTGGCAGGCGACGGAGCGTTGCAGCATCTTTTCGAGGGAGTACAGGCCCATTCGGAAAGCATGGTGTTCGTTGGGTTCATTCAGTTTGAGCTGAAAGCCTATCTGCAACGCCTTGGCAGCATGATGCGCAACGAGGCGAACCGCTATGTGACGCGCTATGACGCGGCAGAGAAATATTACTTGTCCAGCAACCTTGAGACGCTTGTCGCGAGTCTTCTGGTCAAGGTGCAGACGCCATGTCTGGATGTTGATGAGACGGCGGCTTCCCAGAGGCGTATTCTTGGCTGGTATGAATCGGCGAGGAATGCATCTTCATGGGCGGATCCCGGATCCTTTTCCAAGATTGCCGCTGGATGCTGGCCTCTGTCCCCGGAAGCCATGTGGGTACTCTACTACCTTTCGTCAAGCGGAAGGTTCCTGCAGCAACGGTCGGCCTTGTCCTTGCTGAAAGCAGCACTTGAGGCTCACGCGGAGGACATGCTCGCCGGAGATTGTCCTTCGCTGCCACCGGTTGCTCTCTGGACTGAGGAACTCCACAGCGAGTTTCTTGAAATGGAGAACGAAGTCGGGGCATCTTCAACGGTCGTTCAGTCGTACGATGCCGTGTTGGAGCGGAACGGGCAGCACCTTTCCGATGTGCAGAAGGCAATTCTACGTGCGATTGTCCTGATTGAACAAACCAAGCTTCGGGCGACAAGCCGCGATGACATGGCTTTTGCCGTCGCCACATTTGCGGGGTTGGATCAATATGAAGTCTCCGATTGTCTTGCCGACCTGGAGAATGACAAGAATGTCGTGGCTTGGGATGAATCGTTCCGTCGGTTCGAGATCTTGACCGATACCGCATCAAAGGCACAGTTCCGGCTTTTCCTGAGGAAGAAGACGGAGGACTACGGCGAGGACCGAAGGTGCAAGCTTTTCGTTGGGCGCGCCCCGAACATGGCGTTGATTAATGATTCTCTTGGGTGCGTGTTTGCAGAAGATCGGAAGATAAATACTCGGGAATGGGATTTCGAGCCCCGATTCACGACTTGGGCCTTGTTTCGACTTTCAGTCTCAAACCTTGCTGCCGAACTGCGTGAACGCTGCAGATTTCAGTCGATTTCAGAAAAACGCGGATTTGTCGTGTATTGCTTCGTTCCCGAAAACGAAGTAGAGAGCAGCGTCCTTGACGAGGCGCAGAGGATGCTTCGCGCGCAATGTTCAAAGTTGCCGTTCTTGCTGGTTCTGCTTTTTGACAAAGACCATCGCATTTCCAATCCGCTTGTACAGCTTGATCTTCTTGAAACGCTGGGGACTCGCGAGAAGGAGCAGTTTGACCGGCTTGTTCCTACGCAGCAGCGTGGGCAGACGGAACTTCTTGATCAGGCTCTTCGAGAGGCATTGATGGAGCGGCGTGTATTGGCAGGTGTTTCGCTTGAATCTGCGCCGCGACGGTTGCGTGCGTTAGGCGATGCTATTTTTGAAAAGCACTATTCAAAGGTTGTGCCTTTCCCGTTCGATGGATTTACGACGAAGGGCGGTGCCTCTCAAGCAATGCGGGACTGCGCCGATTTCACGCGTTCTCTATTCCTCTCCGATTTCAGTTTCGACACGACACAGGCAATGGGAGTCCAGAAGCGAAATCGCGCCCAGACGGTCCTTCGCGATGCATGGGCTGTTTTTTCTCCAGATGGATCCGTGTCGTTTCGTCGCGCGACCACGTCCGTGAAGTCGCTGATGGAGGAATGGAATCGGGCCTTGTTGTCCGATGATGGTTTGTCTGCGGCAGCAGCTCTTGAACGAGCCTGTGATGCTCCATACGGCGCAAACATCGCCTCGGCAGGGTTGCTTCTATCGGTGTTTTTCCGCGCCCATGCCAACGTGAAAGACATTCAGCCAATGAATGACGGCGAAGCCGTCGAAATTGATGCTCTTGCTACGCTGTTCCCTGATCGTGTGGCGCTTGATCCGGCGGATTTTCGCGGCGTTCGCTTCGTCAGGGCTGTTTCCGGTGATGATTCGCCATGGACAGGCCTCGTTGAGGAATGGGGCGATTGCATTTCCTTCCGTGAAAAGTCGGCATTTCAAGACCGTATCGACAAGATGCGAACTACGCATCCGACGATCCCTCCGCCTTTGCGGGTAAAGGTCCAGGGCATTGAACGCGACATTGCGGCCGCAGTGCAACAGATTAGAGCCGTGGATGAAAAGGAATGTGAACATCTTGAGCGTGTCATGTCGGCGACGAAACGCGGCGACGCTTACCAGTTGGCATTTGGCCTCTCTTTACTGGCTGATGACCTGAAACAGAAGATGAGCCAGTCGCATCTATGGGACAAGGCACAGGATATAGATCCGCTTGAGACTGAAATCCGGGATGGCCGCCAACGGGTTGCACAGTTCTTCCCAGTGTGGCTTCAGTCATTCAACCCCAGGGGCGATGGTCCAGACGCGATTGCGGAGTATAGAAGAACGGCAAGCGAACGGATGGGGCGCAATCTTCGCAACTTAGGTCTCTCTAGCGAGGAGGAACAGCTCAAGAAACGTGTCGAGCGAGTTCTTAAGCACCTTAACGCCATTTCTGACGCACGGGCGCGCAAGCGCGAGGCCGAGGTTTGGGGCGAAACGCATGCTGTTGTCCCGGACAACACGCCGTGCGCGCAACTTGAGGTGTGGAAGACCGAATGCGAGCAGCACCGGAAAGTACTTCAGAGCAGTTCTGCATCTATGCGGACGGTCAATCCCGGAATTGCCGAGGAGATTGGCGCTGTGTATAAGCAGTTGACCGAGATAAAGGAGTCGCTTGATAAGGCACGTAAAGCTCTTGATAAACGTGCGGGGGCTGTTCTCTCCAAGGAACTGACGCCCGAAACGGCACGCGAGATTCTTGACGAGATCGAGATGGTTCTTCGCCTTTATGAGGGAACTGGAAAAAACCAGGAAGATTTTCGCGATGCCAGAAACGAAGTTGATGCATACCTCACACTTGTAGGAGTCCTATCTGGTACGGAAACGACTGAAGAGATGTTTCGTGAGCGGATTGAGCAGGCGAAAGTTGATTTTGTCGAAAAATACACGGAGCTGGAGCCGCCCTGGGAACCCCAAGAGGTATTTGACGAACTTGTTGCCGCCTGTGAGAAGCAGCGGATGCAAGCATCCAAGGTCTGGGTTGCGCGTATGCTTGAAAAGTACGCGGACACATCTGACCTCTCGCCTCAGGAGACGATTGCGGCGCAGAACGAGATTGCCCGTCGAATTCCATGTTTTAATCCAAGAGACGCCGTCAAGCTCGCACCAATCGAGAAGGCTCTTGCCAGACGTAATGATACTCTCGGAGTCGATTCTCTTGTCGCCCAGTTTAACGCGCTTTCTCTGGCAGCAAAGAAACAGTTCTTGGCAAAAATCAAATCTTTAATGTGAATCGTTTAAGAAAGGTGTTGTGATGGCTATCTCAACAAAAATTGAATGGAAATCAACGCCTCATCCAATCTCGGACATTCGAGACTGGAGTCGTGCACATCGATTAGAAATGCAGCCTGAATTTCAGCGTAATCAAGTTTGGAGTAAGGCTGCAAAGATTATGCTGATTGACACGATTCTCCGTAATATTCCAATGCCGAAGATATTTCTTCAGGGAATACTCAGGCAACAAGACACCTATCGAATCGTCATTGATGGACAGCAACGACTCACTACGATTCTGGAGTTTCTGAATGATGGCTTTGCCTTGGATTCGCCATATGAAGGGCCGTATCAGGCAAAGAAATTCTCGGAATTACCTCAGACTGTTCAAGAAGAAATCTTGAACTACAATGTTGACACCAACGAAATTCGAAACGCTACAAAAGCGACAATTCGGGACATCTACTCACGGGTGAACAAATATACTGTTCAATTGAATAAGCAGGAGCTTCGACGGGCAGATTATCCTGGGGACTTTCTTAGAATCTCCGAATGTTTGGCCCACGAACCATTCTTCGAAGAAAATCGTGTTTTTACGATTGCTAGCTCTAAGCGCATGGGCGATGTGGAATTTGTGTCAGAACTTCTGGCTTTGCTTCTTGACGGTCCTCAGGAAAAGAAGGAAAAACTTGACTCGTTTTACGCTGACTATGCAGAATGGTCAAAGAAAGATTTGGGCCAGATACAAAACAGATTTAAAGCTGTTTTAAAAGAGATAGAAACTATCTGGCCGAATGAGAATTTGTTGAAATCAGTGAACCCATTCTCGAAAACACGATACCGCCAGAAAGCCGACTTTTATGCGCTCTTTAATGCATTAGACGACTTACTCCGAGAAGGTGGGACCCTCTCCGGAAAAGACCTCGGGCCTATGCGAAGCGATCTTGCATTTCTTGACGAAAAAATTGAACCAGAATCCGAAATTCAGTTGTTTCGGAAATATGCCATTCAGTGTGTTTCGCAATCAAACACCATTGGTAGTCGAAAATGGCGGAGAAATATTCTCAAAGCATTTCTTGCCGGAACCTACGTTGCGGCCTTCCCGACCGATGAGGTAGCACGCGTTTTCCATAATATCCTGATTGAAGCAGGATTGCCGTTGCAGAGTTCGAACTGTCCCATTTGCAACGAAGCTCATTCAACTGAAACGGTTAGTTCTTCCAATGTGGTGATCGCTTGGAATTGCGACGCGACGGTATTCCAACTCTCGAATGCAGTCCTCTTGCACAAAAAATGTTTGTCCGCTGTCTCTGGGAAAGAGTATAGACTGCCTACCACATACCAGACTGGCGATCTTGATGATTCCGAATTCAGGACGGAAACATGAGTCAGATCACCTTGGCACAGATGAAGTTCAATGGTTCGGTGGCGGAAACGTTTACAACCGACGACCATGTCTATTGTACTGCGTCAGATGATGTCGAAGTCGGCTACGAAATCGTTCCGGAAGAGTCCCTTGGCAGTGGTGGTAATGGGATTGTTTACGGATGTAGAAGCATTGAGACAGGCGAAGCTTTCGCGATCAAGATCCAGGTCGATACACGTCAGAACCGACTTAACAGATTCATTCGGGAAAAACGATTGTTGCTCTCCCTCCATCACGACCAACTCATGAGGTGCCTAGGATGCGGAGAAGTCAAGTTGGCCAGAAAACGTTACGGGATTGAGAATCACCCTTTTGTTATTATGCCGCAGGCTGACGCGAATCTAGTGGATCTTGTTAAACGAGAAGCGAATACTCTATCATTTGACAAGATTGCGGGGCAATTTCGTGGGCTATCGGAAGCTCTTGCCGTATTGCATGAACATGCCATCCACAGGGACATTAAACCCGAAAACATCCTCGTCCGGGGTGAGACGTGGATTTTGTCGGATTTCGGCCTTTGCAAAATTCTCGATCCGATGGAGAATGGAGCAGACGTTACATTAGATGGCGAAATAGTCGGTCCAAAATTCTGGATGTCGCCAGAATCGATGAACCGAGTTCTCGGCTGCGGTGATGAAATCTCAAAAGCCTCTGATGTCTTCCAACTTGCTGCCGTGTTTTGGTTTGCCGCTACAAGACGCCATCCGACTGGCATAGTTAGGGCAAATGATTGGAAAGGTCCGTCTGACATATTTAAGGTTCTTGAGTCCGCGCTTTCGCACGATCCACAATCTCGTCCGCAAGATGGTCGAGAATTTCACGAGCGAATAGAAAGAGCGCTTTTCTGACCGATGAGTCGAGGAGAGGTGAACCGCCAAGGTAAATGCCCATAGTTTGTAGGCATTTACCCTGGGGTGGGCATTTGCCTTTGCCGATTTGGCATTTGGTCGTTCCGAATTTGTCAAAGTGATTGTCTTTCTGCGGGTTCTGGCGGTGTCTGGGTGCGGGCGGGGGGCGACATGGGCGTTCGCCGGTTTTCGGAACGAGTCAATGCCCATATCCCCTGGCGCTCCCGCCGGGACCCGCTTTCGGCGTCGCACCCGTCCTCATGACGCCTACCAGTCGGTGCCAAGTCCCGCCCTCGGGCGGGCTGTGTCGTCGCGGCTACTTCGTGTTGTCCTTCGGGTCCGTGGCCTTGAGTATCTCCGGTCCCACCTTCCGCTCGCTGCCGAGGAGCGACGGCTTGAGGACGACGTCGTTCGCCGGGATGCGCCTGATGTTGAAGAGATCCGCGAACTCGACGCCGAACTTCCCCGTCATCAGGTCGTAGGGGGTCTTGTCGCCGGACGCCTCGCGGACATAACTGTTGATGTGCGACATCATGAGGTCGACGTCCTCCTGCGTCAGCGCGTCGAACGACGTCGGCAGGAAGTAGTGCGAGCCCTTCGGCGGCACGAGCCGGATGAACTCGTGGTTGTGCCCGACGTGCCGCTTCTGGTACGACGCGCCGGGGGCCACGTAGAACAGGTTGGCGACCTTGTTGCCATCGCAGTCCCTCTCGATCCCGTCCGGCAGCGTGAACTCGGTGCCGTTGTCCGTGACGAGGACGAGGAACCGCCCGGTCATCATCGCCGGCCCCGCGTCCCTGCCGAACTTCCCGACGGGCCTGCCCCGGATCGTTGCGAACGCCGCCGAGACGTTGGCCGCAGTCTTCTCGTCCATGAGGAACGCGAGCATGAAGCAGTACGGCATGAACATGAACGCCGGCAGCGCCTTGCCTCCCTTCGTGCCTTCCACGGTGTCCATTTTCGTGAGCGGAAGCCCGGGGTGCTCGGCGACGAACCTCCGGCAGTCCTCCCACGTGCGCCCGATGCGGCACTTCCTGTCCACCGTGTGTTCCTCGACCTTGCCCCTGCGGGGTTTGAGCCTGCACTTGCGCGGAAGGTCCCCGTTCCTCGTCGAGAGGAGTCCGCCGTCGGTGTAGCGGTAGAGCGTCTTCTCGCTGACCGTGAACAGGCCCGGGTTGTTGACCACCGCCGCGTGGACGGTCTGCCCGTTCTTCGTCAGGCGGTGGAGCAGCTTGTCGAACCCGGGCAGCTCCGCCTCCGTGACGTTGGCTCCCCGCCCCTGTCCCGTCGGCCCGACGACGGGGATGATGCACCTTCGCGGAACTAAACGCAAGTCCCTCCCCGGGGAGGGAAGGACGGATTTCCCGTCACTTCTCGACTATGCCCCTATACTAAAGGAGTAAACGCAGGCCGTTCTTGCATTCAGTTCCGCAAAAGACAGTTCGAATAGACTGCGGCGGTGTCTCCGCGCCGTGCGTGACGCATTCGAAAATAAGTGGTAGAATACAAGACATGCAAATCACAGAAGTCTTGGCGCGCAATGCACGGGAATGGCCGAACGACGTCGCGTTGGTGGAGATCAATCCGCAGGAACTGGAGAACCGCCACACGACGTGGCGGGAATACTCGCTGATCGAATCGAGTCCGATCGAAGCGTTCCGCAGCGAGATCACCTGGGCCGAGTTCGAGGAGAAGGCGAACCGCTTCGCGAACCTCCTCCTGAGCCGCGGCTACAAGAAGGGCGACAAGGTCGCCATCCTGCTGATGAACTGCCTGGAGTGGCTGCCGATCTACTTCGGCGCGCTGCGGGCGGGCTGCCTGGCCGTGCCGCTCAACTTCCGCTACACGGCGGACGAGATCAAGTACTGCCTCGAACTCGCGGATGCGGACGTGCTTGTGTTCGGTCCGGAGTTCACGGGCCGCGTCGAGCAGATCGTCGACCGCGTGCCGCGCGTGCGCACGCGCTTCTACGTGGGCGACGACTGCCCCTCCTTCGCGGAGCCGTATCGCGGCCTCGCGTGCTACTGCTCGTCCCGCACGCCCGCCATCCCCCTCGCGGACGACGACGACGCGGCCATCTACTTCAGCTCCGGCACGACGGGCTTCCCCAAGGCCATCGTGCTGCAGCACCACTGCCTCATGCACGCCTGCCGCGTGGAGCAGAACCACCACGGCCAGACGAAGGACGACTGCTTCCTCTGCATCCCGCCCCTCTACCACACGGGCGCGAAGATGCACTGGTTCGGCAGCTTCCTCGTTGGCGGGCGCGCCGTTCTCCTCAAGGGCGTGAAGCCCGAATGGATCATCCGCTGCGTGAGCGAGGAGAAGTGTACGATCGTGTGGCTGCTCGTCCCGTGGGCGCAGGACATCCTCGATGCGATCGAGCGCGGCGAGGTGAAGCTGGAGGACTACCGCCTCGACCAGTGGCGGCTCATGCACATCGGCGCGCAGCCGGTGCCGCCCGCGCTCATCCGGCGCTGGAGGAAGGTCTTCCCGCACCACGCCTACGACACGAACTACGGCCTCTCCGAATCGACGGGGCCGGGCGCCGTCCACCTCGGCGTCGAGAACATCGACCACGTGGGCGCCATCGGCGTCGCGGGCTACGGCTGGCAGACGAAGATCATCCGCCCGGGCGGCAGCGAGGTTGCGCCCGGCGAGGTCGGCGAGCTCGCGCTCAAGGGCCCCGGCGTGATGAAGTGCTACTACAAGAACCCGGCGGCGACGGCGGAGATCCTCTCGGACGACGGCTGGCTCCGGACGGGCGACATGGCCGAGGTGCGCGACGGCTTCATCTACCTCGTGGACCGCGCGAAGGACGTGATCATCACGGGCGGCGAGAACCTCTACCCCGTCCAGATCGAGGACTTCCTGCGGGCGCATCCGGCGATCAAGGACGTCGCCGTCATCGGCCTCGCGGACGCGCGTCTCGGCGAGATCGCGGCGGCGATCATCGAGGTCAAGGCGGGCATGTCGCTCACGGAGGACGAGGTGAACCGCTTCTGCCTCGACCTGCCGCGCTACAAGCGCCCGCGCAGGATCATCTTCGCGCCCGTTCCGCGCAACCCCACCGGCAAGATCGAGAAGCCGAAGCTGCGCCGGATGTACGGCGCGGCCTCCCTCGTCGCCCAGCAGAACGGCCTGTGAACGTGACCGAACGATATCCGCCCTTCGCGTGCGACTATTCGCGCGCGCTTGCCGCGCGCTGCCCGGAGTTCGCGAAGCAGGTGAATCCCGATCCGCGCGAGCTCGAAGACGACGGCTACGATGCGGACCCCTTCGGCGAGGAGGACCGCGCGGCGGGCTGCTACGGACTGAAGCAGCGCTTCCCCGACCGCGTGCTCGTGATGGCGAGCGACAGCTGCTTCATGAACTGCCGCCACTGCACGCGCAAGGGCCTCCTCCACCGCGCCGAGATCGTGCGCACGGACGAGGAGCTGCAGACCTGCCTCGCCTACGTGCAGGACCATCCGCTCGTGCGCGACGTGCTCATCTCGGGCGGCGACCCGCTTGTCCTCCCCGACGACGAGGTCATGCGCTTCGTGCGCGCGTTCGCGGGTCTCGCGCAGATCGACGTCGTGCGCCTCTGCACGCGCGCGCCGTGCGTGAATCCCGCGCGCGTCACGCGCGAACTCGCCGCGATGCTCGGGCGCAGCGGCAAGGTGTGGGTGAACACGCAGTTCAATTGCGCGGGCGAAGTGACGCCGGAGGCGGCGGAGGCGTGCGGCAACCTCGTGCGCGCGGGCATCCCCGTCTCGTGCCAGACCGTGCTGCTCGCCGGGGTGAACGACTCGGCGGAGGCGATGCTCGCCCTCTTCCGCGCGCTCCAGCGCGCGCGCGTGCGCCCGTACTACGTCTTCCAGTGCGACCCCGTCGCGGGCATCGCGCACTTCCGCGTGCCGCTCGAACGGGCGCGGCAGATCGAACGCGCGTGCGCTGCGCGCATCGGCGGTCTGGGCCTCCCGCGCTTCGTCGCGGACCTCCCCGACGCGGACCGCAAGACGCCGATCTCCGAACTCTAATCAACAGTCAACGCCCCCCATGTCCTTGTTGGAACGCAGATCGTCTTACGATACGCAGAATCGGGCAACAACCGATGTGGCTACGACGGCCCCTGCGGGGCCTACGCCACAATCGGTTGTTGCCCAGGTTATGGCGTACCCTGCGCAGTTTGGAGACCTGTGCGAAAAGGCATTGTGGCGTAGGCCCCGCAGGGGCCGTCGTAGCCACATGCTTTTTCGCACAATTCCGCGTATGCGGAGCATTTGCGTTCAATGGGTAGGCATCATGGGTATTGTCCAGAAGGAGAACGAAATATGAAACTGACGCTCAACCGCGAGTACGCCGTCCGCCACCTTGGCGTGTCCGCGCTCTTCGCGGGCCTCGCCGGCTGGTTCCTCTACGACGCCGTCTTCGTCTATCCGTACCTCCCGGCGGACGGTGCGCACCATACGACCGTCGAGTTCCAGTACAGCTTCGCGGCGCTGCTCGCCACCGCGGCGTTCTGCATCGCCTTCCGCGTGTGGGCCAACCGGAAGCGCGTCGTCGAATGGGACGACGAGAAGCTGTGGGGCCCCGGCGCGGGGGACGTCGAGACGCCCTTCTCTGAGATCGTCGGCGTCGAGGACGCGCAGTGGGCGCGGAAGGGCATCATCGTCTTCCTCGTGAAGGATGGGCGGCGCATCAAGCTGGACGCCTGGCACCATGCGGGCGTGAAGGAGCTCGTCGCGAAGATCCTGCCCGCGAAGGCGGCGGCGGACAACGGACAGGCGAAGAACTGAGGAAGGAGCGGCGGCATGGAACGGACGGCAGACGAAACGAACGGCAAGAATTACAAGTGGGTGGCCCTCGCCCTCCTCTGGGTGGCGTTCTTCCTCCAGCAGGGCACACGGCAGATCTACAGCGGCACGAACAGCTTCATCCGGGACGGACTGGGGCTCAGCAACGAGCAGATCGGCCTCATCGGCACCGTCTTCATGTTCGTCTACGGCATCTGCGTGCCGTTCGCGGGGCTTGCGGCGGACCTCTTCCGCCGCAAGTGGATGGTCGCAATCGGCGTCCTCGTCTTCTGCGGCGGCATCTTCTGCTCGGGCTTCGCGGCCTCGTTCCTCTCGCTGCTCGTCTTCTACAGCATCCTGAACGGCCTCGGGCAGACATTCTACTACCCGTCCGCCACCTCGCTCATCGGCCAGCTCCACAAGGAGTCGCGCGCGACGGCGCTCTCCCTCCTCCAGCTCGGCCTCTACCTCGGCATCATCGGCTGCACGTGGGCGAGCGGCTGGATGGGGGAACTCGGCGCGGACGGCTGGCGCACGCCGTTCAAGCTCTTCGGCGGCATCGGCATCGTCTGGGCGCTTGCGCTCGTCTTCCTCCTGAAGGACACGAAGCCCGTCGCGGCGCCCGGCGCGACGGGCAAACCCGGCATCGGCGAGACGGTGGGCGCCATCGTGAAGAAGCCGTCGGCGATCCTGCTCGCAATCGGCCTTGGGATGTTCATCTACGTGGACGGCGGCTTCAAGACGTGGATGCCGGACTATTTGCGCTCGGAGGCCTTCGCGGCCGACTTCCGCTGGCTCGACGCGCACGTGCCGTGGCTGCGCGGCGCGCCCGCCCTTTTCGCCGTCCTCTGGCACTACCTCGGCGCCATTGTCGGCGTGATGGTGGGCAGCCGCATCTCCGACCGCTTCGCGAAGGTGCGCCCCGGCATCCGCATGGAGGTGAACATCGCGGGCCTCGTCCTCGGCATCCCGTTCATCCTCTTGATGGCGCGCGCGCAGTCCCTCGCCGCGTGCTGCGTCGGCATGTGCCTCTTCGGCGTCTTCCGGGGCGTGTACGACTCGAACCTGCTCGCCTCGCTCTTCGACGTCATCAAGCCGCGCTTCCACGCGACGGCGGCGGGCGTGATGCTCTGCTGCGGATTCGTCTTCGGCTCGTCCTCCTCCGCCGTCCTCGGCTGGATGAAGGGCCACTTCGGTCTCCAGGCGGGCTTCCAGTCGCTCGCGCTCTTCTACCTCGTCGGCGCGCTCGTCATCCTCGTCGCGCGCACGTGCTTCCTGAAGAAGGACTACGAAGGGTGACGTTCGTCTCGCTCGACTTCGAGACCACGGGCACGGTGAAGGGTTTCCCCAACGAGCCCTGGCAGCTGGGCCTCGTCGCGATTGCGGACGGTGCGCCCGTCGCGTCCTCGAAGTGGGAGACTTGGTTCCGGGTGGCGGCGGACCGTCCCTTTTCGCCGCGCGCGCCGGGCCGCTGGGCGGAGATCCGGGGCGACCTCGCGGCGGCCCCGTCGTTCATGGACCTCTGGCCCGCGCTCGCCGGCCGCCTCGTGGGCGTGCCGCTCGTCGCGCACAACGCGGCGACCGAACGGACGATCCTCGTGAAGCGCGCGCCGCTCACGCCGTTCGGCCCCTGGATCGACACGCTCCGGCTCGTGCGGCGGTTCTGGCCGCTCATGCAGTCGTTCGCGCTCGGCGACCTCATCCGCACGTTCGGCCTCCAGGCGCGGGTCGACGCGCTCTGCGCCGGGCGCACCTGGCACGACGCCCTCTACGACGCCTGCGCGGGCGCCGTCCTCTTCTGCCACATCCTGTCCATCCTGAAGGTGAAGACGTATGAAGATCTATGTCGCTACGCATAACGCGCACAAGCTGCGCGAAATCGGGGAGATCCTGCCGGGCGTTGGACTCGTCCCGGACGACCCGGCGGCGGAGGAGACCGCCGCGACGTTCGAGGGCAACGCCCTCATCAAGGTGCGCGCCATCGCCGCGCGCCACGCGGGTGCCTGGTGCCTTGCGGACGATTCGGGACTTGAGGTGGACGCCCTCGGCGGCGCGCCGGGCGTCCGCTCCGCGCGCTACGCGGGCGAGCCGAGCAGCACGCCCGCCAACAACGCGCTCCTCCTGAAGAACCTCGAAGGCGTCCGGAACCGCGCCGCGCGCTTCGTCTGCGCGGTCGCGCTCGTGGACCCCGCCGGACGGGAACACGTCGTGCGCGGGGCGTGTCCCGGCCGGATCGCGGCGGCGCCCTCCGGCGCGGGCGGCTTCGGTTACGACCCGCTCTTCATCCCCGACGGACACGCGGTGTCCTTCGCGGACCTCGGCGAGGCCGCGAAGAACGCGATCTCCCACCGCGCGCGCGCCCTCGCGGCGGCGAAGCGGATCCTGGCGCTCTCCTAGGCCCTGCGCCGCCGGGCGGGGTCAGTGGCAGCGTCCGTCGCGGCGGCGCGGGCAGGACGCCTTGGCTGCGGCGGGCTGGCCGAGGCAGCGGTAGCAGATCTCGTTCTCCAGCGGCGCGCCCGAGAAGTAGGCGTCGAGGTTCGCGCAGGTCGTCGCGGCGATGTTCGCGAGCGCTTCGTGCGTCAGGAACGCCTGGTGGGAGGTGACGAGGACGTTCGGCATCGAGACAAGCAGGGCGAGGACCTTGTCCTGGTTCACGCGCTGCGAGCGGTCTTCGTAGAACCAGTCGCTCTCCTCCTCGTACACGTCGAGCCCCGCACCGCCGAGGCGGCCGCTGCGGAGGGCGTCCAGGAGCGCGCCGCTCTCGACGAGGCCACCGCGCGACGTGTTGACGAGGAACGCGCCGGGCTTCATCATCCCGATCGTCTCGGCGTTGAAGAGGTGGTGCGTCTCCGGCGTAAGGGGACAATGGAGCGACACGACGTCCGACTCCGCCAGCAACCGGTCGAGCGTCACGTAATCGAGGCCGCTCGCCGGGTTCGGGAAGGCGTCGTAGGCGAGGACGCGCATGCCAAGCCCCTTGCAGATGTCGCAGAAGATGCGCCCGATCTTGCCCGTCCCGACGACGCCCGCCGTCTTCCCGTGCAGGTCCATGCCCGTCAGGCCCACGAGCGAGAAGTTGAAGTCGCGCGTGCGCGCCGCCGCCTTGTGCAGGTGGCGGTTGAGCGTCATCAGAAGCGCCATCGCGTGCTCCGCGACGGCGTAGGGCGAGTAGGCCGGCACGCGCACGACCGTGAGGCCCTTCTCGAACGCCGCCTTGAAGTCGACGTTGTTGTAGCCCGCGCACCGCAGGGCGAGCACCTTCACGCCGCGCGCGACGAGCCCTTCGACGGTCGCCGCGTCCACCGCGTCGTTCACGAACGCGCAGACGCCCGCGCACCCCTCCGCGAGCGGCACGGACGCCGCCGTCAGCCGCGTCTCGAAATAGCGGAACGCATAGCGCCCCGCATTCGCCGCGTCGAACGACGCGCGGTCGTAGGGCTTTGCGTCAAATACTGCGATCTTCGTCATGTCACGCCTCCCTTGATTAAGGACAGATGCATTCTACCATATCCCGTCCTCCCGCGCAAAACCCGCTGCGGTCACGCGCCGAATTTCGCCTCGACCAGCCGTTCGCCCTCGTAGCGGAGCTTGAGCGTGAAGAAGTCCGTCCGCTCGTCGAGGGCCCGGAGGAAGAGCCGGTCGCCCGCCCACATCTTCTTGCCGAGGAGTTCGGCCTTGGGGAGCCACACGAGGTCGCCCTCGTCGCATTCGGTCAGATCGCCCGAGAACGCCGTGCAGGTGAAGAGGTGCATGTACTCGACGCCCCATTCGTCCGAGACGAACGTGACAAGCCCCCGGAAGCGCGGGGCCAGCATCGTCAGGCCCGTCTCCTCCTTCACCTCGCGCCGCGCGCACTCCTCCGGGCTCTCGCCGTACTCGAACTTGCCGCCCACGCCGATCCACTTGCCGCCGTTCTCGTCGTGTTCCTTCTTCGTGCGGTGGAGGACGAGGTAGCGTCCGTCCTTCTCAAGGTAGCAGAGCGCCGTGAGGCGCGGCGCCCGTTCCGTCCGTTTTTCTTCCGTTGTCGCCATGGTTTGACCTTTGGGCGGGATTATAGCACATCCCACGTCCATCCGCACGGGTGTGATTCGGCCATTTCCACCTAGCAATATCCCCGCGTTTTTGTTATTATAGCCCATCCATTTTCCAAAGAAAGGCAAGAGTTAGCAATGAAGTTCGAGACGAAAGAGTCCAGCCCCTGCGTGATGGCCCTCTCGGTGAAGGCCGAGGCCGATGAGACCAAGGCGCCGTACCAGAAGGTGCTGAACGTGTTCATGCGCGAGGCGTCGATTCCCGGTTTCCGCAAGGGGAAGGTCCCGCTGAACATCATCAAGCAGAAGTTCCAGCAGGAAATCGCCCATGAATGCCAGCAGGCCTGCTTCAGCGAGTTCTACCCGAAGGCGCTCAAGGAGTCCGGCCTCGACGCCGTGAATCTCCAGAACGTGACGGACGTGCTCTTCACGCCGGAGACCGGGTTCTCCTGCACGGCGCTCGTGGAGGTCAAGCCGACCTTCGACCTGCCGAAGTACAAGAAGCTCGCCATCAAGGCGGGCGACGCGACGGTGACGGATGAGCAGGTGACGGAGCGCGTGGAGAGCTTCCGCAAGGCGTTCGCGAAGTTCGAGGACGCCAAGGAGGGCGACGCGATCGCCGAGGGCGACTTCGTGCAGTTCGACTACGCCGGCGCGCTCGACGACAAGGCGAAGACGCCGCTCGCGGAGGTCGCGCCGGATCAGAAGGCGGTCTGCGGCGCGACGGGCTTCTGGACGCAGCTGGAGGAGGGCCGTTTCCTGCCCGAGATCCTCGACGCGCTCAAGGGCATGAAGGCGGGCGAGACGAAGGACGACGTGAAGGTGAAGTTCCCGAAGGACAACGCGCCGGAGGCCCTGAAGGGGAAGAAGTGCGTCTACACCGTCACCGTGAAGGGCTTCCGCCGCCGCACGCTCCCGGACGACGCCACGTTCGCCGCCGACGCCAAGGCCGAGTCCCTCGACGCCCTGCGCGCGCAGATCCGCGAACAGATGGAGAAGGACGCCGCGGCCGCCGAGCTTGAGAACCGCAAGGGCCAGGTGATCGAGCTGCTGCTCAAGAAGGCCGACTTCGCCGTGCCGCCGTCGCTCGTGCAGCGCCAGATCCAGAGCTACCTGCAGGACCTCGCGCAGCGCGCCCAGTACTCCGGCATGTCCGCCGACTACATCGAGCAGAACCGCGACAAGATCCTCGCGGACGCCGAGGCCAACGCGGTCCGCCAGGTGCGCCTCTCCTACATCCTCCTCGGCATCGCCAAGGCGGAGAACATCGAGGCGACCGACGCCGACGTGAACGCGGGCCTGGAGAAGATGGCCGCCGGCTCGAACGGCAAGACCACCGCCGCCGACCTCCTCAAGCAGCTGCAGGAGCACGACCAGGTCGATCTCTACAAGGAACAGCTGCGCGCCGAGAAGGCGATCGACCTGATCCTGTCCGAGGCGAAGTAACAAGATGTCCGCACGCAATTCCTACCTGGTGCCGATGGTCGTCGAGCAGACGAGCCGCGGCGAACGGTCGTACGACATCTACAGCCGCCTGATGCAGGACCGCATCGTCCTGCTGGGCGGCGAGGTGAACGACGACTCGGCGAACCTGATCGTCGCCCAGCTCCTCTTCCTGCAGGCGCAGGACGCGAAGAAGCCGGTGAGCATGTACATCAACTCGCCGGGCGGCAGCGTCACGGCGGGCCTCGCGATCTACGACACGATGCAGTTCATCTCCTGCCCCGTCCACACCTACTGCATCGGCCAGGCGGCGTCGATGGGCGCCGTGCTGCTCACGGCGGGCGAGAAGGGCCACCGCTTCGCGCTGCCGAACGCCCGCATCATGATCCACCAGCCGTGGGGCGGCGCCGAGGGCAAGGCGAGCGACATCGAGATCACCTGCCAGGAGATCCTGCGTCTCAAGCAGAAGCTCAATGAAATCCTCGCCGCCCACTCCGGCCAGCCGATGGAGCAGGTCGTGCGCGACACGGACCGCGACCACTTCATGGGCGCCGAGGAGGCGCGCGCGTGGGGGCTGATCGACCAGGTGCTTGTTCCGAAGAAGGCCTGAGTCCATGGCAACCAAGAAGACACCCCATCCGCCCGTCGGGCCGGTCTGCTCCTTCTGCGGGCGCAGCGCGGCCGACGGCGTGCTCGTCGTCCCCTCCGAACACGCCTGCATCTGCGAGGACTGCGCCGCGTCGGTGAACGAGTTCATCGCCGAGCTCCACAAGGAGGCCGGCATGATGCCGCAGCCCGCGAAGGCGAAGGGCGCGAAGAAGCCCGCGCCGCTGGGGCCCGTGCCCGCGCCGCGCGAGATCAAGGCGTTCCTCGACAAGTACGTGATCGGGCACGAGGAGACGAAGAAGATCCTCTCCGTCGCCGTCCACAACCACTACCGCCGCCTCGAATCCGCCTCGTCGAAGGCGGGCGCGGAGTTCGCGGACGTCGAGATCGAGAAGTCCAACATCCTCCTCATCGGCCCCACGGGCTGCGGCAAGACGCTCTTCGCCCGCACGCTCGCGAAGCTCCTGAAGGTGCCGTTCGCCATCGGCGACGCGACCACCCTCACCGAGGCCGGCTACGTGGGCGAGGACGTGGAGAACGTCGTGCGCTACCTCTGGCAGAACGCGGACGGCGACGTGGAGCTCGCGAAGCGCGGCATCATCTACATCGACGAGATCGACAAGATCGCCTCGAAGACGGACAACGTCTCCATCACGCGCGACGTCTCCGGCGAGGGCGTGCAGCAGGCGCTTCTCAAGATCCTCGAGGGGACGACCTGCCGCTTCCCGCCCAAGGGCGGGCGCAAGCACCCCGACCAGGAGTACATCGAGATCGACACCTCGAACATCCTCTTCATCGTGGGCGGCGCGTTCGTGGGCCTCGACCGCATCATCGCCGAGCGCCAGGGGAAGTCCGTCGTCGGCTTCCGCCAGGACGCGCCGAAGGGCGCCCCGGCGGCGGAGGCGAAGGGCGCGGCCCGTCCGCTCGACGTGCAGCCGGAGGACCTCGTCAAGTTCGGCCTCATCCCCGAGTTCACGGGGCGCCTCCCGGTCATCACCTCGATGGGCGAACTCACGGAGGACGACCTCGTGCGCGTCCTCACCGAACCGAAGAACTGCCTCGTCAAGCAGTACCGCAAGCTCCTCGCGATGGACAACGTGGACCTCTCCTTCGAACCGGAGGCCCTGCGCGCCCTCGCCCGCAACGCCCTCGCCCGCAAGACGGGCGCGCGCGGCCTGCGCGCGGCGATGGAGCGGATCATGACGGACGTCATGTACGCGGCGCCGGACGACAAGACGGCGAAGAAGGTCGTCGTGACGGCCCGGATGGTGGAGGACCACCTCAAATGACCGTCACCCTCCTGCGCGCCAAGCTCCACCGCATCCGCGTCACGGAGGCGTGCCGCGACTATGTCGGCTCCCTGACCGTCGACGTGGACCTGATGGAGGCCGCCGGCCTCTTCGCCAACGAGAAGATCCTCTGCGCGGACGTGGAGAACGGTAACCGCTTCGAGACCTACGTGATCCCCGGCCCGCGCGGCTCCGGCGTCTGCTGCCTCAACGGCGCGGCCGCCCACATGGGCAAGGTCGGCGACCGCCTCATCGTGATGGCCTTCGGACAGTTCACGCCCGAGGAGGCCGCCCTGCACCAGCCCCGCGTCGTCTTCCTCGGCGCGGAGAACAAACCCCGCCCGTGAGGTTTCCGCTTGTTCCCGGCGGGCTTCCTGTGCTATTCTTAACACATCATCAGAAAGGATCAAGTCATGCAGACACCTGAAGAGTTTCTTGAATCGAACGGCCTCGCGACCGCCACGCTCGACCGCGCGGCGCTGATCGCCGCCTTCCAGAAGGAGATGGAGGCGGGCCTCGCGGGCGAACCGTCCTCGCTGAAGATGATCCCCACCTACACGTCCCCCTACGGCGAGATCACGAAGGACGTGCCCGTGACGGTGCTCGACGCCGGCGGCACGAACTTCCGGGGCGCGACGGTGACGATTCCGTCTGCGGGTGAGATCCGGATCGAACACGTCGAGAAGGGCGAGATGCCGGGCGCGAAGAGCTACGTCTCGGCCTATGACTTCTATGCGGTGCTTGCGAGCCACGTGAACCGTTGCCGCCCCTACGTGAAGGATTCCGCCATCGGCTTCTGCTTCTCCTACCCGGCCGAGGCCTCGGCCGACGGCGACGCGAAGCTCCTCATGTGGACGAAGCAGATCCAGGCGCCCGAGATCGTCGGCCAGTGGGTCGGCGCCGAGCTCGTCAAGCGCCTCGACCCGAAGCCCTCCAAGGTGCAGGTCGTGAACGACACGGTCGCGACGCTCCTCGCGGGCAAGGCCGCCGAGAAGCCGGGGCAGAAGTTCAGCGCCTACATCGGCTTCATCCTCGGCACGGGCACGAACGTCGCCTACATCGAGCGCAACGACGCGATCAAGAAGCTCACGAACCCGCCCCCGGGCGCGATGGCGGTCAACACCGAGTCCGGCGGCTTCAACAAGATCGCGCAGAGCGCGTTCGACGAGGCGATGGACCGCAAGACGTCCGACTGCGGCAGCCAGCGCTTCGAGAAGATGATCGCCGGCGCCTACCTCGGCCGCATCGGCCTGGAGGTGTTCAAGGCCGCCGCGCGCGCGGGCTTCTTCAGCGACCACGCGAAGGCCGCCGTCCTCGGCCTCGGCGCGCTGGAGAGCTACGACCTCGACAACTTCTGCGCGAAGTACGACAACGGCAAGCCGAACCCGCTCGACAAGGTGTTCACGGACGAGGCCGACCGCGCGATGGCGCGCCGCCTCGCGACGCCCGTCTTCGAGCGCGCGGCGATCCTCACCGCCGTCCACCTCGCCGCCTTCATCGTGAAGACCGGCGGCGGCACGGACCCGAATGCGCCCGTGTGCGTGTGCATCGACGGCTCCACCTACTACAAGACGCGCGTCGTCTCCTTCCCCGACATCGTGAAGAAGGAACTCGACGAGATGCTCGCGAAGCGCAACATCTCCTACGCGCTCACCGTGTGCCCGGACCACGCGCCGATGGTCGGCGCGGCGGTCGCGGCGCTCCTCAAGTAGACGTCCGGACGGCCCGGGCCGTCCCGCTTCGGCCGTCGTCCGCAAGGAGGGCGGCCGAACTGTTTTAAGGTTCGTAAATCTCGAAGAACGCAGATGCTCCGCATACGCAGGATTTTGCGAAAAGGCATGTGGCTACGACGGCCCCTGCGGGGCCTACGCCACAATGCCTTTTCGCAAAGGTCTGCTTCCCGTGCGGCGATCCATGCAAGTCAGGCACGAACCGATTGTGGCGTAGGCCCCGCAGGGGCCGTCGTAGCCACATCGGTTCGTGCCGGATTCCGCGTATGCGAAGCATCTGCGTTCCATAGGCGAGTGATTGGAAAAATTGATTGGAAAGGTGTCGTGATGGAAGAGAATGAGACGGCGCGGCGGCGGACGCTGATCGAGGACGCGCTGGACGCCGTGCTGCCGAAGGCGTCGGAACGCCCGGCGGTGCTGGGCGAGGCGATGCGCTGGGCCGTGGAGGGCGGCGGCAAGCGGATCCGTCCGCTCGTCTGCCTCGCCGCCGCCGAGGCGGTGGGCGGGCGTCTTGAAGATGCCCTCTTCCCGGCCTGCGCGATCGAACTGCTCCACTCCTACACGCTCATCCACGACGACCTGCCGGCGATGGACAACGACGCGACGCGCCGGGGCCGGGCGAGCGTGTGGGCGAAGTTCGGCGAGGCGAACGCCATCCTCGCGGGCGACGCGCTGCAGGCGCTCGCCTTCCAGACGGCGGCCCGCGCGCCGCGTAATGTCCCCGCACTCGTCGCCGAGCTCGGCCTGCGCGGCGTCGGCGTCGTCGCCGGGCAGGTGGAGGACATTGCCCAATCCCCAACTCCCAATCCCCACTCCCTCTCCTTCATCTACGAACACAAGACGGCCGACCTCTTCATGGCGGCGGCGGCGATGGGCGCGCTCGCGGGCGGCGCCACGCCGGAGCAGGTGGCGCGTCTGCGCGGTTTCGCGCGCGACCTGGGACTTGCGTTCCAGTACGAGGACGACCTGCTCGACGGCGATTCGCCGTTGGCGCGCGCGGAGACGGAGCGCCGCGTGCGCGACCTCACCGCGCAGGCGGTCGCCGCCCTGGAGGGCCTCCCGGGCGACACGGCTTTCCTTTCGCACCTCGCCGCGCGCCTCGCCCGGCGCACGCGCTGAACGGGAGGGTCGCGCTCCTGCGCGACGTAATGGGTTAGTGGGTTGCGCAGCCCACCAGTCGAATTGAGGGTGCGCCCGCCC
>URIT01000021.1 GCA_900547945.1 uncultured bacterium | reverse complement strand
GGGTGCGGGAACACGTGCGCGGCGCTCTTCCGGGCCGTCGACGCCGCGCTTGAAGGGGAGGACGCTTGCGGCGTTGGGGAGGGCGCGTGCGTTGGGGAAGCCGCGCGCGTTGGGGAGAACGTGCGCGAAAGGGAAGTCGCGCAGGTTGGAGAACGTGCGCGTAGGGGATGAAGGCGGGGGGACGGCATCCGATGGCGGGGGCGGGACATGTGAAGCGCGGGCGCGCGGGCGCGCGTCCCTCCCTTAGGCGCGCCCCGGCGCGGGACGGACGAACAGGCCCGCTCGGACGCCACGTGCCGGGTCCGTTTGGACGTCCCGCGCCGAGGGCGACGACGTAGCGCTCTGTGAGGAAGCCTGACGCGGCGTCACGGTGCCAGCGTGCGGTAGAGGGCGAGCGTCGCGGCGCACATCTTCGCGACGGAGAAGTTCGCGCGCACGGAGGCGAGGGCGGCGGCCTGAACCTGCGCCCTGCGTTCGGCGGAGAGGTCGAGGATGTCGTCCAGCTTCGCGGCGAGCGCGGGGGCGTCGCCGGGGGGGACGAGCCAGCCGGTCCTGCCATCCTCGATCGTCTCGCACGCGCCGCCGTGGGCGGTGGCGACGACGAGCCGTCCCATCGCCTGGGCTTCGGGGATCGTGCGCCCGAACGCCTCGGGCTGGGCGGAGGAGGCGTTCACGACGATGTCGCTGAGGGCGTAGACCTTCTGCATTTCGCGGGTATGGTCGCGGAAGACGACCTGCGTCTCGTCGGGGAGGCGGGAGGCGAGTTCGCGGAGGTGGTCCGAATAGTCGGTACGCCCCTGGTCGGAGCCGATGAAGAGGACGCCGAGGCGCTTGTGGCGCATGCGGGCGAGGGCTTCGAGGAAGACGGTCTGGCCCTTCCAGAAGGTGAGGCGGCCGGGAAGGGTGATGATCGGCAGGTCCTTCTTGAAATGGTAGTAGGCGCACTTCTTCTGCTCGGCCTGTTCGGGCGTGACGGCGTCGGGACGGAAGAAATCGGTGTCCGCTCCTCGGGGAATGCAGACGAGCCGCGCGGGGTCGGGGTGGTAGGTCTCCAGGATGTGCCGCCGAACGTAGTCCGAGACGCAGATCGTGCGCAATCCCTTCAGCATGATGCGGTTATAGGGGATCTTGAGGAGGTGCGGGCGCGTTCCGTAGACGCCGTGGAAGGTCGCGATCCAGGGGATACCGCACCTCTTCGACGCCCAGTGGGTGGACCAGGCCGGCGCGCGCGACCGGACGTGCAGCAGGGTGAAACCCTCCCGCTTCGCGAGGCCGGCCAGAAGGACCGCGTTCCGGCGGATCGTGAAGGGGTTCTTGCTCATGAGCGGCAGGGTGAAATGGGGGATTTCCAGGTCGTCGAGCATCTTGACCATGGGGCCGCCCTGCGAGGCGACCGCATTTGCGATTCCCGCGTCCCGGAGGGCCCGCGCGATCTCAATCGTACCCCGTTCGACGCCCCCCATCTGAAGGGACGGCAGAATCTGCAGAATCTTCATGGACGCTAGTATAGCACAATCCATTCCGATTGCGGGCGCGGTGTGGTTTTGGTATACTACCTCCCACGTTAATTTTGGAGGCATCATGGGCGGATTTTGCGGCGTGATTTCACGTGAAGACTGCGTTACGGACCTGTTCTTCGGCATCGACTACCATTCCCACCTGGGGACGCACCGTGGCGGCATGGCGGTGCTGGAGCCCGGAGGGAAGTTTCTGCGGGCGATTCACAACATCCAAAACGCGCCGTTCCGCACGAAGTTCGAGCAGGATTTCGCTCATTTCCGTGGGCATGCGGGCCTTGGCGTCATTTCCGACACCGATCCGCAGCCGCTTGTGATGGAGTCTCACCTCGGCGTCTTCGCGCTCGTGACGGTGGGGCTCGTCGCGAACATGGAGGCGCTGAAGAACGAGCTTTTCGAGAACCGCCACGCGCAGCTGCAGTATTCGACGACGTCCGGCGCGCTGGGGCAGACGGAGCTCGTTTCGGCGATCATCGCCTCGCAGGACACGATTGTCGACGGCCTCCGGCGCGTCCAGGCGGCGGTCGAGGGTAGCCTTTCGCTGCTGCTTGTGACGGCGGACGGCACGTTCTACGCGATGCGCGACCGCTACGGCCGCACGCCGGTCGTCCTCGGGCGGCGTGACGGCGCGATGATCGCGGTGCAGGAATCCTGTGCGCTCGCGAACCTCGGTTACGAGCATCTGCGCGACCTCGGCCCCGGCGAGGTCGTCGTGATGACGCCGGACGGCGCCCGCACCGTTGTCGAGCCCGGCGACACGATGGCCATCTGTTCCTTCCTCTGGGTCTACTACGGCTATCCGGCCTCCTCCTACGAAGGGCGCAACGTGGAGATGGCGCGTTACCGCTGCGGCGGCTTCCTCGCGCGCCGGAACCCCGTGGAGGCGGACAACGTGGGCGGCGTGCCCGACAGCGGCACGTCCCACGCGCTCGGCTACGCCCACGAGGCCGGTCTCAAGTACGCGCGCCCGTTCGTGAAGTACACGCCCACCTGGGCGCGTTCCTTCATGCCGGGCGACCAGCGCCAGCGCGACCGCGTGGCCTCGATGAAGCTCATCCCCATTCCAGGCCTCATCCGCGACAAGCGCCTCGTCTTCTGCGACGACTCCATCGTGCGCGGCACGCAGCTCGGCAACCAGGCGAAGCGCCTCTACCACTACGGCGCGAAGGAGGCGCACATGCGCATCGCCTGCCCGCCCCTCCTCTACGGGTGCCGCTTCCTCAACTTCTCGCGCTCGAAGAGCGTCTACGACCTCATCACGCGCCGTTACATCCGCGAACAGGAGGGGGCGAACGAAGAGGCGAACATCGCGAAGTACCAGGATCCGGATTCGCCCGAGTACAAGGGCATGGTCGAGTACATCCGCAAGAACCTCGGCCTCTCCTCCCTCGCCTACCAGCGCCTCGACGACCTCGTGGCGGCCATCGGTCTGCCGAAGGACAGGATCTGCACCTACTGCTTCGACGGACGCGATCCGTCGCTGGCGGGCACCTGCCCCAACTGCCCCCACGTACAGAAGTAGTTAAGTGGTTAGGTAGTTAAGTGGTTAGGTAGTTGTTAAGTCGGGTAAGTGGTTAGATAATTAAGCATCCAGGACACGAGGAATTATGGCAGAAGAAGTCAAAGAGAAGTTGCTGGAAGTCGAAGAGGTCAGCCAGCGGATTGCGGCGCTGAAGCAGCGTGTCGCCGAAATGGCCGACTACGTGAAGATCGCCGACCGCCGCGCGAAGCTGGCCTCCCTGGAGGCGAAGCAGGCCGAGCCCGCGTTCTGGAACAACCAGGCGAAGGCCAAGGAGGTCATCGCCGCGACGAACGCCGAACGCGCGTACGTGGGGCCGTTCGATGCGCTCACGAAGACCGTCGAGGACGCCGCCGTGATGCTCGAACTCGCCGAGATGGAGGAGGGGCCTGCGCAGCAGACCGCGCTGAAGGACACGATGGCGGAGTGCGACCGGGCCGACGAGTTCTTCGGCAAGCTCCGCATGCAGTCCCTGCTCGGCGGCAAGTTCGACGCCTGTAACGTCTTCGTGAAGCTCCATGCCGGACAGGGCGGCACCGAGGCGTGCGACTGGGTTTCCATGCTCTACCGCATGTACCAGCGCTACGCGGAGGAGCAGGGCTGGAAGGTCGAGGAATACGACCAGCAGCCCGGCGAAGAGGCCGGTCTCAAGGATGTCTACTTCCGCATCGAGGGCCCCTACGCCTACGGCACGATGAAGGCCGAGCGCGGCATCCACCGTCTCGTGCGCATTTCGCCGTTCGACGCGAACAAGCGCCGCCAGACCTCCTTCGCCTCCGTCGAGACGGTCGCCGAAATCGCCGACGACATCGACGTGGAGATCAAGGACGAGGATCTGCGCATCGACACCTACCGTTCCGGCGGCGCGGGCGGCCAGCACGTCAACAAGACGGACTCCGCCGTGCGCCTCACCCACCTGCCCACCGGCATCGTCGTGGCCTGCCAGAAGGAACGCTCGCAGCACATGAACAAGGAAAAGGCCCTGAATATGCTGCGCGCCCAGCTCTACGAATACTACGAGGACCAGAAGCGCGCTGAGATGGACCGCTTCTACGGTGCGAAGTCCGCCAACGGCTGGGGCTCGCAGATCCGCTCCTACGTCTTCTGCCCCTACACGATGGTCAAGGACCTCCGTACCGAGGTCGAGACCTCCGACGTCAACGCCGTCATGGACGGCCACATCCAGCCGTTCATCGAGGCTTGGCTCCAGCAGCAGGCGACGAAGGGCAGGTAGGGCGCACCATGAACATGCTTGCCATTGACCGTTCGACGGACACGCAGAGCGTCGCCGTGGCGAAGGACGGCAAGGTCGTCGGCCGCGTGTTCGCGGGCCTGGACGCCCGCAGCGCCGAATGGCCGCTGAAGATCCGTGCGTTCCTGGCGGACAACGGCCTCGCCGTGAACGATCTCGACCGGATCCTCGTCGGGCAGGGCCCCGGTTCGTTCGCCGGTATCCGCGCCGCCCTTGCCTTCGCCCAGGGCCTGGCCCTTGGGAATTCGGCGAAAACGACGGAGGTCGTCGGTCTCCCCTCGACCTACGCGCTGACGCGCGTGGGCGCGCGCACGGCCGTCGTCGGCGACGCCCGCCGCGACCGTTTCTGGGTCGTCCTCTACGAGGGCGTTGCGTGCGTGAAGGACTTCGCGCTCGTTTCGAAGGACGAACTCGCGAACGCGGTGCCTGAGCATTATGCGGTCGTCACGCCGGACGGCGCGCGCATCGAACAGCTGCTCCAGGGCGTGTTCGGCCACCACTACAAGGGCTCGCTCGTGCCGCTCGCGCAGCGGCTTGTCGAAGTCGCGCTTGCGGATCCTTCCCTTCCGAAGCCCGAACCGCTGCCGCTCTACCTGCAGCCCGCCGTGCGCGCATGAGGAGCCCTCCGTCGGTCGACGAAATTTCCTTGGATTCCCCATTGACCGTCTCCTCGGCGTTTGGTATACTTTCACCCGTTCCGTTTCAAAGGGCTATTAGCTCAGTTGGTTAGAGCGCTTCCTTGACATGGAAGAGGTCAGTAGTTCGAATCTACTATAGCCCACCATTCAACGCATGTCCGAAGTCCGCAGGTTTGGCGGACTTTTCGCTTTTCTGCGAATATTCCGCATCTTCTCGCCTCAAGCCCGAAGCCCTTGCCCGTTCTTCGTGTCCGTTCGTGCAAGGTGGTGTCCCTTGGCGGCGGTACGGACAAAAGTACGAACAATCTTCTGCTCTCCTAGACCGAAGAACCTTTCGGCACCTCATGTTCCAAGTGGCGAATAGTCTAGCGCGATCATCGGCACGGGCCAATGGCAAAAAACACCCGCGCGTGCACATACGCGCGGGCGATGAGACTTTGTTGCTTTGTCGCTTCTTTGCAATCCTACACGAGGCGGCATCATTGTACACGATAAAGCCCGCTCGTCGGAGCATCGTACCGGTTGTACCACTGGAGATAGAGCTTGACGTCTGGATGTGTCCAGAAACTTGGACCGGTGCATTTCCCCGGAGGTAATCCGCATAGCCTTTCATGGCGCTGTATATCCGGCATATCGTACCGACACCAGTTCCATACTGTGCGGCTAGTTGATCTGTCGTATCCTTATCGTAGACTGGCCTTTTGTTTAGACCGTCACCAAGAATACGTGCTTTGATTCCTAGTCGACTTGGCGTCGTTTCTCGCTCAATCGCCACGATGAGTTGCTTCTTGAGGTATTCAACGACATTCGCATCCGTCTCGAACTGGAGGACATACACGAGGTCGATAGAGCCTAACCACGAGGTGAGCGAATCGCGGTATTCCACCGCTTCCGGATCGTTCCATCGTGTCCGATCTTCCGCTATCCATCGTGAGAAGCAAAGCCATTCCTTGCCACCTCTCCGCGCCTTCTCATAGCGGTCTTTCGTCTCTGGATCGTTGTCAAGGGCTTTGGCCATTACTTGCATGTTTTCATAGAAATACTTTTTACCTACCATGGACCACCTCTACTTTCTGCCGTACTTCTCACGGGCTTGATTTAATCCCCACTTCGCCATACCCCAATGAGTGTGCTCGATGATATAGTCCCAATCCTCGTTGGTGAGAGTTCGATAGACGTTAATGAGGTCTCGCTTTTCTTCTTCTGTATCATGGTTAGCAGGCACACCTCCATAGAAAACGACACCTCTATAGAAGGTGATTTCGTAATACCTTCTGGCCCCTTCGGGTGCTCCAAGGTAAAGCTGACGCCAGGGCCGTTTCTGGTAGAAGTCTACCCCCGCCTGGTATTTTGGATTACGAGCAGCAACTTTGTTTCCCATGTTCTTTCTCCTTTCACCTCTTCGCCCACATCTTGTGGACGACATCGACAAATCTCCCTCGGGATGATTCATCCCAATAGTGCAAATCCCAGAACGGGCCGCGAAAGAAGAAGTTGGCACTTCCATGGCCCTCTTTCGGCAAATCGATGTAGAGGGCCTTGAGTCCGCTTAACCTCATAGCTTCCAACGTCATGTCTCGGCATTCGTCCGTATACCACATCCGCCCGTCGTCGTAGCCCATCTTGGCTAGTGCGAGTTCGGCGGCGATTTCCCGCATCTTCGCCTCATCGAAGGAATCCGCATGCATCGGGCGATGCCGCCCCCGCCACCAAAACATGTTCGTGCCTTCGGGTTGGCCTTGCATGTGTTCCCGAATGTCGGCGAGGTCGGCCTTAAGAGGGGTGGTTTCGGCATGGGCTATGATATAGTCCCATGAAACATCGTCCATCATGCGATAGTGGTCATAGACGGGCTTCTCGCCATACTCTATTCCATTGAGTCCTCGTTGATAGAAGAGCTTTGCGCCCTTCGGGGCACTTCGGGTGGAAATGACATGATCCCATGTCTCGTCGTCCATTGAGCAGAAACCGCCGGGCGGCTCTTGGATCCTTCCCCGCTTCCGCCGTTGGGGGGGGGGGGGGAGTCCGATTGAGCCGCCACATCTTAATGCACTCTTCAAGTGCTTCGACGCCCTTGATATCCTGAATGTCTTTCATCGCTCGTTCCTCCCTTTCGTTTAGAGAACCGCATCGAGGAAGCGGTCGATGAGGACATCGACCAACGTCCAATCCTTGATGGCGGCGAGCCATTCCTTCGGGATGGCCGAGTAACCGTAGTATGCGCCAGCGAGTTGGCCGCATACGGCGCCGATGGTGTCCGAATCCCCGCCCAGATTGACAGCGGCGACGAGGGCATCACGAAAGTTACTTGTGAGGTTGAAGGCCCATAGGGCCGATTCGAGGGTGGACAAGGCCCAACCGGAGTTGTCCGCTTCTTCGCGGGTCTTATAGACGGAGACTTCCTCCGTGCGCTTGCCCGTGAGGTGTTCGTCCAGAATCCCCGCGAACCTATCGACCACCTCGCGCACACGCTTTGAGCAATGGGTGAGGTCGCTTATCTCGTGCATGACCTTCGTTGGGGTGCCCTCATTCCGCGCGATAAGGTACGAGGGCGCAAATCGCATGATAGAACCGTTCCCTTGTGCGCTCTCGCACCCGTTGACGAGCGAACCCGTGCGGGCAAAGGCCATCACCGAACCGTATGTAGCGCCGCCCACGTCGAAAGAACGGCCCTCTATCGAGGAGAGATAGCCATCCTTGAGCCATTTCACGAACGTCTCGGAAATGTCTTTCAGGTTGTAGCCGCCCTTGCGGACGTATGAGTCCATGATGCACATCGCCATCGACCCGTCGTCCGTCCAGTAGCCGGGCGGAAGCCCGAACACGGGACACGCTACCATGTCCGCTATCCACGGGTGCGAATCCTTCCCGCTGAACTGTATGGGCGAGCCGAGGCAATCGCCCACGATCAATCCCCATAGGAACCCTTGGCCCTGTCACGGAGGTTTGCCCCCGCTTCCTGTCGCTGCCCTTTTACCAATGCCGCATAGAGAGCATCGAATTTTCCTTCGTGTTTCATCGTTTCATTTCCTTTCATCGTTTTCCTTCCTTTAGATTGATTGCATGTGTTCCATTCGGTTCTGGACCTCGACCCAGACGTCAAGCACGTCGGCGAATGTCTCCTTGACGATCACGGCCGTCTTCTTGTCGATGATGACGGTTCCGCCGTACTTGTAGTCCTCCTGTATGCATGTCACGGTCGTGAGGTCTATCGCCATGGCCGGCTCTGTGTTCGCGACTTCGCCGTACTTCTCCTGCTTGTGCATTGCCCGAAACTTGTCCTCCTCTTTGAGGACTTTGTGGAGTATGACAATGGAGTGTCCGAGGATCCGGATCGGCTCTTGGCGGTTTCGTGTGTTCCAACTATTCATCGTGTCTTCCTTGATGAAGCACGCCGGAGGTGGGACTATTCCCCGCAAACAACGAAGCCACCCGATCTGCATCAACCGGATGGCTCTTCTCTAAGATGTTTTCCCTTCACCCGAAGGGCACATCCTGCTGGCGGCTCGCGCCGCCCCGCAGAGTCCACCGTGGCAGGATTTCTCCCCTGCTCGGTTGGCGTCTTGCTCTCGCAAGAACCTCTTGATGCTTCGTCGACACGCATGTTATCACATGTCGGCGGCGGCTGTCAACGGGGTGCGCGCGATTTCTGAATTTTTCACGATGGCCGCAATCGCCATTGCGGAAACGGGACTCAGGAACACATCCGAAGCGCAATGAAGATGCCTATGACGAAAAGCACTAGACACCCGCATCCGAGGCAACTCGCCTCCGGATTGTCTTCAAACGACATTGATTCGTCCTTCTTGCCCCGCCCGGCACGGCGCTTGGGCCGAGACGGCGGAACGTATGTGTCGTTGTCATAATCGTCGCCATCGGAACAGTCGTCATCTTCGTTAGTCCCGTCATCGTCGTCATACGGGTATGGATCGTACCTGTGTCGCTGGTTGCGGTCGAGCAGATGGAAGGCCCCGTAGTCGCTGCCGTGTCCTTCGCTTAAGATGTCGGCCCGCACAAGCCCCATCTCCTGTCGTGGGCCTGGAGAACAAAAGCCGGTCCCGTACTCCTGTCCTACCTCCTGCCGATGATTGTCCAGCACCATCCCGCCATCTGTTATACGCCCCTGCGGTATGTTGCAGTTGTCGTAGATGGTCCCGTTCTCGATTCTCCCCATGAACGAATGGCGGTCGTCGTAGATGCGGTTGTCATCGTCAATGCTGCCAACGTGTTGGCCATCGCTTCCGTATAGGTGTCTTTCGGACATTGTGCCTCCCTTTACGGCATCCTCGGCGCTTCGCCGGGCATCTTCTGATACCACACCTGCGTCTTGTACACGACGACCGTAACCGGCCCTGCCTTGATCGTCACGAATCCGTCCACATCGGGCCTCACGTACTCGACCTGCGAATACTGCTTGCCGCCCGGCGTCTTGCAGAATGTCATCCAATAGTCGGCCTTTGCCATGACCGATATGAAAACTACAACAAAGGAAAAGATTGTTTTCATTTTCATCTTCTAATAAAGAATTGGAGTGCCATCGTCATAAAATGTCCTATATTTTTCATCTTCATATTCTATTATCTTCGCTCCCAATGCCTCCGCTGTTTTCTTCCCAATGCAATAGGGGCGCTCATACCAATAGTCCCCCCTGTTGTCCGCTTCAATCCATTCTTCGCTAACCTCTTTCGCATATGCTAACCTTAACTTCTCCAAATCGTCTTCAACCCCTCCTATGAAACTATTTGTTCCTGATTCTTCGTCATGCATCATTTGATACTGCCGTCCATTGAACTCAATTATGAGTTTCCCTTCTCGTTCTATCATAGAATCTTTCATTGCATAACCTCTCTTGTCAAAATGGATTCCTTGCCTAGTCATGTTTAACGGAGCGAAGCATCGGAAGATTTTAGTATCCCTAAAATGAACCTAGCGTCCGCCTTTGCGGTGATAACGGAGGCAAGAACTGAAATAAAAACCATCGGCCTCATTTGTGTTCCTTTTAAGTCAAGTCTAGCAATTCAATCTTGATCCTCGATGTGTCTTTTTAGAGATTCCTCATGCAACGATTTTGTAACGAGGCTACCCCCGTCAAGATATGTGCACACACCAGTCGCAAGCCATTTTTCCCTCCATCGTGCGAACACCTCGGCTTGCCTCTCTTCGTGGAGCATTATGGGGTCAGGGTATGTCACGACAGGGTATAGCGGGACATCTGCTTCGTCGAGAATCTTCTTGGACTCTTCCTCGTCTGGCAAGACCGCATTTCCTGGCGGGATCGCTACTCCTTCTGACAACGCCTTTACGGTCGCTGCCATAAGACGCTTGTTGTAAAATCTGAAGTCCAACCCCGAATAAGGCTCCCCCGTCGGGGTTTGCCATGTCGGTTTCTGCCACTCTCCGTCTTTCCTGACTACTCCCCGGAACCCCTCTCCGCACAGTATCTCCCATCCTCGTGCAACAAGCCAAGCTCTCTCTCCATTCTCGTATTCCACGTTGAAGGTACATTCTGGCGCCACCCACGGATTAGGCGTTGGCACGCATGATCCCTTGTTCCATGGCCACTCGTCTTTAAAAACAGGTGCCTTGCATGAGATGATGTCACCCCAATACTGATCAACCCAATCCTCTTCCTCTATGATTACAACGTTTACCATTGTTGTTTACCTTCCTTCGTTATCGCATTACGTCCTTTTGAGGGGAGTTTGTTTCCTTCATGTCCTAACCGTATCTCTCAATGGAACATCTGAATATTTTTGTTGCTTGTCATTTTTCTTGCATGGCCATTGTTCTTTGTCTTACCCAACCCTTTTCCCAAGGTGTATCGCAATTGTCACGGGACAGAAGTCGTCGGGCACGCTGAACGGATCGCATTCGTTGTCCTCGCCGTCGAGAAGCGCGATCTTCTCCACTTCCCACCGCATCTGCTTCGCGCCTTTCATGTAGCCGCGATTGAAGCGGATGGTCTTGATCCCGATCGTGCGCTTGAGGTTGTACTCCGTGAAGTCACGGTACTCGATCTTCTTCGTGCCCGCCTCGATGGCGTCGTAGAAGTTGGCCTTCAGCACCAGATATCCGTCGGGGCTTTTCGATTTCAGACGCCCCGCCTTGATGTCGTCAATCATGGCCCTAAACTCTTCTGCCGCTTCGGCATCATCGTCCCAATCCCGCCAGTTTTTCAGGACGAACCGGTACTCCGGATCTGTTGCCTTCAATTCAAACACGGCAGGATGGTTGAAGATCGCGAGATAAAGGCCGTTGCTTTGCGGAGGTACTATGTTGCAATAGTCGCCGAGTTCCCCCAAGGCGAGGTTCTTGCCTTCCGGCAACAACCCAAGGGCATGGAACAACTCGTTGCACGTTCGCACGGCCAGCTCTTCTCCGTTCTCGGGCGGTATCTCAAGCAAGAAGGAAAACGGGTTGTCGCCGTCCTCGAAGAGGCTGAAGCCTTTGACGCCACTGCCGCCGACAACCTCGCCGATAACCTGGTCAATGTACTCGTATGCCTTAGGGGTTAGTTTCTTCATCGTTTTTTCTCCAATGATGTTTTGCTGAGATCGTGCCAAGATCTCTCGATTTCTGACAGGCCCAAATCAAAAAACGTGGCGGACCTCCTTACACGTCCTCTGCCTCCGAATAGTCATCCTTGTAGCGGTTGTAGAGCGCTGTCATCTCTGCGGCGACCTCCCGTCGCTTCATCTCCACCTTCTCAGCCGCTTCCTTGTCGCCAAACAAGTCCATCGGCGGAATCATGTTGTCGAAGTTCGGACCGACCATCATGAGCCGCCTCGTACCGATGGCATTGCCGATGAACTCCTTCACCGCCGCCGTATCAAGCCCAAGCCGCTCCGAAAGCCCCCGTATGTCCTCTTCAAGCCGCCACCGCACGAACGCCTGCCATTTGCGGGAATCGTCGTACCGCTCAATGAAATCCATGATGAGGTCCTTTTTCGGGCGGAGTGTTTCGCTCGACCTGATGGCCCGCACGATCTTCTCCAGGATCGGCTTCCTCTCCGCCTCGTCGGCCTCGTAGTAGTCGTCTATGAGCATGAGGATATAGTCGAAGTCCACGTCAAACTGTCGAATCAGCTCCAGCTCGAACGTGATGCCGTCGCCGGTCTCTTGCCCTTGTCCCGGATTCCCGTCGGCCACCTCTTGCGTGGTGTTCTCGCCATCCCCGGTCTTGTAGCCTGGCGGTGGTGGCGGCGGCGGTGGTGGCGGCGGCGGCGGCGACACCTGGGCGGCCATCTCGTCGCGGATGTCGAGGTACTTGCTGATGTAGTCCTGCATGGCGAGGGGCGGGATTATCTGCTTCTCCTCCTGCTCGTCCTCGTACTCGTCGAATATCCGCAGGATGTTCTGCCGCTTCAGCACCTCCCCGAGGAGCTGCACGTACTCCTCCTTCGCCTCGTTGCCTTCTATCTCCCTATCCGGCGGGAACTTCTCCTGCAGCTCCGCCACGAGTTCCGTGTAGCTCCTGACGTGTTCGCCCTTGCGGTTGTCGAAGCCCGTGGAATAGTATTCGTCGAACGTCTTGATCTTGACGATCTCGGACGCCTCCTCGCCGTTCTCGCTGTCGCTGAACAGCGCGATTGCCTCATTGGTCGCATCTTCGAGGTCGCGGAAGCAGATGATGTTGCCACATTGCTTGATGGAATTGAGGATACGATTCGTCCGCGAATAGGCCTGTACGAGAGTGTGGAGCTTGAGGTTCTTGTCGAGCCACAATGTATTCAAGGTCTTTGCATCGAATCCCGTCAGGAACATGTTCACCACGATCAGTATGTCCAGCTCGCGGTTCTTCATCTTCGTAGAGACATCGATGTAGTAGTTATGGAAGGCATCGCCGTCCTTCGCCGAGAAACCAGTCGCACCCTGCGCGGGGAAAAGGCGGTTGTAGTCCGCCATCGCCGATTCGAGGAATTCCTTCGACGTGGTATCGAGCGCGGATGGATCGCCCTCGTCGTCAATGAGCCATCCGTTGTCGTCCACGGTCACGCCCTCCTTTTCCGCCTCGTTGGGTGTGGCGGTGAAGATGGTCGCGATCTTGAGTCCCTTAGCGGGATGTTCCTCCGGCAATGCCGCTATCTGTCTCTTGAACTCCGTGTAGTATGCCTTGGCGTCGTCGATGAAGTTCACGGCGAAGATGGAGTTGAAGCCGCTCACGAGCCGCTTCTCGCCCTTGCCTTCCCGCGCGCCTTTCTTTTGCTCCAACTTGTGCATGTACTTTTTCGCCTGCAAGGTCTTGGCTGCATAGTGTCCAAGGACGTATGCGACGATCTTCTCTATCTGCTCCGGCCGCCTCGGCATCAATGCCATCTCTTCGGGTGTCATTGGCTGTCGCTCGTCCGCGCTCGTCCCCGCCAATTCTCCCTCCGCAGGCTTGGCCCAGCCTATTGTCTCGATGTGGAACGGAAGCACGTTCCTGTCCCGTATCGCCGTCGCCATCGTGTAGCTGTGAAGCCGCTCGCCGAACACCTGCGGTGTCGTCCGAGGGCCGTCTGGCACCATGGCCTGCGCTTCGTGGCCTTCAAATATCGGCGTCCCCGTAAAGCCGAATATCTGATAGCGGCGGAACCGCTTCGCGATATCTCGGTGCATCCTGCCGAACTGTGTACGGTGGCACTCGTCGAAGATGATGACCACGTGCTTGTCGTAGATGCTCGCATGGACGCTTCCGGGCTTGTTCTCCTTCACGAAGATGGAGAGCTTCTGTATCGTCGTGATGACAATCTTGGACTTCTCGCTATTGACGGCATCGCTCAACTGCGCCGTCAGCGCCTTGGTGCTTGCCGTTCCCGCCACGCATCCCTTCTGGAACTTGTCGTACTCCAGTTGTGTCTGGTTGTCGAGGTCTTGCCTGTCCACTACGAACAGCACCTTGTCCACGTAATCAAGCTGAGAGGCGATCTGCGCCGTCTTGAACGAGGTGAGGGTCTTGCCACTTCCGGTGGAGTGCCAGATATACCCGCCCGCATCCCTCGTGCCGAGGGTGTCCCGCTTCCCAGACGCATAACGGATCTTCTCGATGATCCGCTCCGTCGCGGCTATCTGGTACGGACGCATCACCATGAGGCATCTGTCCACCGTGAAGACGCAATACTTGGCGAGTACGTTCCTCAACGTCTGCTGCGCGAAGAAAGTCCTCGCGAAGTCACGGATGTCCTCGATGAGGTTGTTCTTCGCATCGGACCAATAGCTCGTGAACTCGAACGTCTCCGATGTGTGCGACTGACTGCCGGGCGACGCGGCGGCATTCTCCGCCTCCCTTACCTTACCCCACCTCGTCGTGTTCGCATAGTATTTCGTGTGTGTGCCGTTGGAGATGACGAATATCTGCACCCACTCGAAGAGGGCATCGCCGCCCCAGAAGCCGTCCCGCGCATACCGCGCGATCTGGTTGAAGGCCTCCTTTATCGCCACTCCCCGCCGCTTAAGCTCAATATGCACGAGCGGCAGGCCGTTCACAAGCACCGTCACGTCGTAGCGAACCTTCTTGCCGTTCGCCGCATTGTCCTCCCGATACTGGTTGATGACCTGCAGCGAGTTGTTGTTGATGTTACGGTCATCGAATATCATCAAGTTATCCGTATGACCGTCGTCGAAATCGAACTTGAACCGACGTTCCTCCTGGAACTTAGCCGTCTTCTCCTCGATGCCGTCGTTCTTCTTCGCCAGAACGTCGCCGTAGAATCGCCGCCATTCATCATCGGTAAACCGCCCGCCGTCCAACGCACCTCGGTTCAGCGACTCTATCTGCCGCCGAAGGTTCGCCTTGAACGACTCTTCGCTCTTCACGCCTGGAAGGTACTCATAGCCCTGTTGCGCGAGGGTTCGGATGAAGCCCGCCTCCATCGTCGCCTCGCTCTCGTAGGCTCCGCCCGTCTCGTCGGGAAGCCGTTCGTATGAGTTCACTACCGTGTAAGACGGCATCTCGGCGACTCTGTCGTATGATTTCGTTTCCATTCCGTTTCCTTTCAGGTTGAATCGCGTCGAAAGACATCACTCCCCAAACCAGCAGTCGCAAGCTGCCCATGTGCCTGGCTTTATCTTGGCCTGTTCAATCACGAGAATGTACCGTGATTTCTTTTCTTTGACAGCACCTGGGTAATACGCCTCACATGAATCAATCAGTTTTCGCCCACTTGTGGATTTCCCGAGATTCATCTCCGCATTCTTCCCGTCAATCTTACGGATAAGCCCTCTATTCCCAAGACTGACCAGAAACCCACCAGGTGACTTGAATCGTGCTTGACACGCATACCACATCCCTCGTTGCATCATCGTGGATCTCCGCTTCGAGGGCCGTGCATTCCTCGTCAGCACATAATACTTGGAACTTTGCGAATAGTATCCTGCAGGAGCATCTTCCCCTGTATCCGCTATCCACATCCGGCCGCTTGGGTCAACCCTGACGCGGTACGTGCATTTCTTGCCGCTCGACGTCTTCAGTTCCCTCGTCTCGAATCCTTTCAGCCCCTCTTCCCCGCCCCACAGCCTCATCTGGTTCTCGCGATGCTCGGCTTTGTTCTTCGGCCATTTGACCATTTTCGGCTTACCCTTTGACCTCTTCCCTTTCTTCTTGGAAAGACCGGCACTTTTAGGAGCATGTTTGGCATGTTTGCTTTCACGCTTTTCCTCGTCCATTGCCTCCTGGGCGACCGCTGCCCCTCTCTTGGCGATTCGCTCCTCTCTTCCGCAATCCTCCTTCCTTTTCTCCAACGCCATTCGCACTTCCTCGACGTTCTTTGAACGTGGCAATTTCTCTATCTCGTAGCTCCCATCCTTCATTTGGCAGAGCTTGCCGCTCTTCTTCCACTTCTTCATCAGCTCCAACTTGATGCAAGGTCGAATCATACCCGCCTCACGATACGAAATAGGTGGATATGGGATGTCAAGTCTCTTGATGATTTCGTCGGCTTCCTTTGCACCCGGTATTGCTATATCGCCCTCGAGGAACGGCTCGAGATTGGCAATCGCTCTCCCGACAGCCGCCACCACCTGCTTGTTGCACAAGAAACCGGCCACATTGCCACCGTTCGTATAACACCGTACCCAACCCAAGGCCAAAGTCTCCCATGGAAAGAAATCGGGATGCGCTATTCCATTTTCATACTCAACGATCAATGCTGCTTCCATGGTCATGGGGTTTCGTGGGAGCAGCAGGATCTCCACACCCGACTCTACGGTAATCCGTTTCACTCTCCCAAGGTTTGCATCCGCTATGACGAAATCCTTTCCGTCTAGGGGAAGCGATTCCTGGCCCGCCTTTAACGTCCTTTTGACGGCCCAGCATTTCCACTTTTCTTTAATCGACTTTCGGACGATGCGCCATATATGGTTGTCATCATCCCACTTGATGAGACCTCTTTGCTTCCATTCGTTCACCCACCGATCCATGTTTTTGCAAGCCCATTCGCAGCCATACTCAATCGCCTCAAACGGGACATCCAATCCATTGAGGATGCAATCCGCCTCGTCCTGCGAGGGGAGAATACACTCGCCCCGCCGCTCTCTTCTCAGAATCTGCCCGGACTGTGCAAGATAGGCAAGAACTCTGTCGTCTCGAGCAAATACACTTTCCGTTTCTTTCTTGCTGTCCGAGAAATACCAGAAGCTCCCTTGTGCCAAGGCATAGGCTGGCAGCCCGCCTATCACCACCTCCGCCCCATCTTCGTAGGTTATCTTGTATGTCGCCGAGAGACTAAACGGCGTCACGGCATCCTTGTATTCAGGCTTGGACCATGGACGGAGGCACTCCATCTTCACGGCCTTGCCATGCCGTAACTCAAGATAAACGCACTTTTGATCGAAATCGCTCATTTCGTTGCCCACCACCTTTTCAACTCGCTTTTCTCTTAAAGGTCAGCAGTTTGTCGCGGTAGTATTCGTACTGCTTCTTGCGGGCGGCGATCTCCGCCGCCAACCCCGCCGTCTCATCATTGCACAAGGCATCAAACTTGTCGAGGATTTCAACGATCCGCTTCTGCTCGGATAGTGGCGGATGGGGCACAGCAATCTTATTAAGGCGGCTTTGTGTAAGTCCCGGCACTCCGCCTACATTACTATATTTCCTCAAATCAACTGTAAGCAGATAGTGATACATGAACTTCGGAATCGTTTGACTTGCATCTATCTCCGTATAGAATACCGTATCAACATTCCAGAATGGCTCTTCGACATAATGTATCTTATCAAGAGACCCTTTCCGGGGCAATAGCACGGATGGTGTCTTGCTTGCATCATAGGCGTATCTATCCACGTATGTCATTATACCGCCAGATCCATACACCGGGTATTGGCCTGGGCCAAAATTCTTGTAATCGCTACCATGTTTTATTACACAAACATCTGATAGCACTTTCCGTTGCACATCATCACCAAAGGTAAGCAACTTGTCCCTATACTGCTCGTATTGCTTTCGCCGTGCCGCAAGTTCCGCCTCAAGTTCTGCGGTCAATGTTTCGACTTCGTTTGTATAGGCATCAAGAAGCCGTACAATCTCCTCTTGCACAGCGAGCGGCGGAATAGGAATTTGCACACTACCCATTTTCTTCTTTGAAACATTGAATCGTGTGACACCGCTTGCCGTTTTAATTAATTGTTGCCTTGCCGCGGCACTCCTTAACCAATACTTAAGAAAATCTGGTACAAATAGCGCTCTGTTCGCAATCCTAAATCCAAAACAAAAACTATTCAGGTAGATTTTCTCGGCAGGCTCCTTAGTGACTACAGAAGATATTGCACACTCATCTTGTGTTTCTGACGAGCCGGTAAAAAGCACATCGCCGTATTGGATTGCATTTTGCCGCTCGCACATTTCCATCTTGACCGTATCATCAACATCCAACTTTGTCGCACTATTGGAATACACATTCATGTATGATATGAACTTGGTATTGCCATCTGCAAAGTCATTTTTACATTTCCCGGTTAGTCCGCCGTAGAACTCACCAAGTTCCCCCAGCGACTTGTATTCCACACCATTTGGACAAAATTCCGCCATCAACTCCGAAAGACGGCTCATGACGAAATCTCCATAATTAATTCTTTGATTTTCGCACGAGCTGCATTCTGTCGTTCAACCATGCCATCAATTTCCGCATTTAATTCTTCTATCGGTTTCGGAGGTGGCGGCGGCTCGGCCTCGACATAGGTAGGCACGGAAAGGTTGTATTCATTTGCCGCGATTGTATCACACGGTACGACCTTCGCCCGATACGGCACATCTTTTCGGTCACAATACAACCTAAACAAATTACCTATATTTTCTTCTGTCAACAAGTTCTTATTCTTGCCAGTCTTTATGCACTGATCTTTTCCGTTTACAAAAAGGACAGTGTTGTCATTCGTCTTGTTTTTACGAAGAACAAATATCGTGACGGCTATTGAATTTCCAAAGAAGAGGTTGGAAGCAAGGTCTATTACGGCATCAACATAATTATTATCAACGAGATACTTCCTAATCCGCTGCTCTGCTCCGCCGCGATAGAAGATGCCGGGGAAACACACTATCGCCGCCGTGCCGTTGGGAGCGAGCCAAGACAGGACATGCATGATAAAAGCATAATCAGCAGCCTTCTTTGGTGCAAGTGCCCCAGCAGGCGCAAACCGCTCATCGCTCACGAGGAGCGGATTAGAATCTCCGTCTCATTTGGTTCCGTACGGAGGATTCGAAACGGCAACCTCGAACGGCTTGCGGCTTTTTTGGAACTCGCTTGGTGCAAGAAGTGTATCGCCCTTATGAATGTCGAACTTATGCGGGGATATGCCGTGGAGAAAGAGGTTCATGCGGCAGAGGCGGTGTGTGGTCGGCTCCGTCTCCTGTCCATAGAAGCCGTCCGTCACATTGTCCTTGCCGATTACCTTTGCGACTTGCATGAGGAGTGAGCCCGAACCGCAAGCGGGGTCATAGACATTGGCAATCTTCTTCTTCCCCCTCGTCGCGATAAGGGCAAGCAACTTGGAGACCTGCTGCGGGGTGAAGAACTCGCCGCCAGACTTCCCCGCATTGGAGGCATACATCGTCATGAGGAATTCGTATGCGTCGCCAAACACATCTATCGAATGTTCGCTGAATCCTCCCAAATCCATGCTCGCAATGCCGTCGAGAATCTTGACGATGTACTTGTTCCGCTCCGGAACCGTGTCGCCGAGGATTTGCGAATTGTTAAAGTCCAAGCCAGCGAACAGCCCCTTGAAGTCCCGCTCAGTCTCCGTTCCCTTCGCGGACTCCTCGATCGCGGCGAGGGCATCGCCAAGAAAGATGTTGAGGTCGGGATTGTCCCGCTCCTTCTCGCGGACATTGCGGAAGAGTCGCGAGGGCGGGATGTAGTAGCCGAGCATATCCGTGATTGTCTTCCTCGCACGGTCGGCCTTTTCATCGGGAAGGTCGCCATAGACGAAATCAGTCCGCCCCGCCTTCCGCTGGTAGCCGTTCATGTGGTTCTCGATCTTCTCGGATATGAATCGGTAGAAGATGGTGCCGAGGACATAGATCATGAAGTTCCAGCCCGTCACCTTGCCACGCAGGTCGTCGGCAATCTTCCAGATAGCCTTGTGGACTTCCGCCCGCTCGTTGCGAAGTGCCGGCTTCTCCGCCTGCACATTCGCCGCTGTCTCGCTCTTCGCCATTGTGCTATCAAAGTCTGTCCCACTTGACAGCCGCAGGGGGATTCCATGCACAGAAATGGCGGGGTGTACCTGTTTCCCATGCACCTATACGAAGCCCTGGTCTGGCCAACACAAATGCACAGGGCATAGCACACCCCATGTGGGGACATTACTACCCATGTGCCGTTTGTGTTTTTTTGAAATATGACCAGTATTTCGTATAGACGGCTACCCACCCCGGTTTCTAAGCGGGATTTCTCCCCCGCCTCCTTCCCGAAGTTTGGTCGTTGCGGCCTTGCGGTCGCAGCCAACGACTCCATTATAGCATAAACCCGCCCGCCGTGAGGGGAAGTCGCCGATTTCCCCTGTTCGAACATTTCTTTGCGGCACATCGCCATGAGCCAGAAAGCCGCACCTTGTCATCTGGAACTGTATAGCATTTCATTGACAGTGCTATCAGATGTTTGATACAAATCCCGCCGCGAAGGAGAAACTGCATCATGGCTCAAGTAAACTTCAGAATCGACGACGAAACCAAGCGGCAGGCTAAAGAACTCTTCGGCCAGATGGGCCTCACCATGACCTCCGCGATCATGGTGTTCATCAAGCAGTCCATCAACGAGCAGTGCATCCCGTTCAAGGTAAGCGCCAAGAACGCCGCCTGTCACGAAAACTTCTTCAGGCCAAGCGCGATTGGGAAAATGGAAGAAAGAACTTTCATGAGCATACCGACGAAGAGGTGGAGAGACTTATCGCCCAAGCGGGGAAGACGAATAAGCGGCAGAAAAAACACTCCGCCCAAAGAAGACCTGTTCGGCGAAGGTTGTCTGCATGAAGAAAGTCTGGTACGACAGGGCTTGGGAACAGTTCAGCGAAATCATTCCGATTAACGCCAGAATGGCAAAACGCATCAACGCCCTTCTTCAGAGCATTGACCGAAACGGCTATAGTTGCATTGGCCAACCGGAACCGTTCAAAGGCGATCTTACGGGTTGGTGGAGTGTGCATATCGACAAAGCCAACCGCCTCGTTTTCAAGATCGAGAACGAAGAACTTATCATCTTCTTCTGTGCTGGACATTACGAATGATGCTCAGAAGGGCATCTAAATGGACAAGACGAGGAATTGATTTCCAAAGCAGTTCGTGGCATTGCGGACATTGCGGCAGATAGGCTTGATTCTGTCGAAACGCTACGGGCACGTGTACTTGCCCGCTATGAAACCTTCCCAATCCCTACCTCTTCAATATCCGCTCAAAAACAAGGCTACACGCCCTCCGCGAAAAGGTCGGCAGATTTACCGTCCGAAAGATTGCAAGACGGCCTGCCCTAGTATTTGACCAGTCAAGAATTGATGCTAGTGATTTCTAATGCTTTTGGAATGGGCTCGGTGCAAAAAGAGGGTGTCGTCGGTGAAAGGCCTTTAGGCCGGCAGCAAGCAACGCGCTGTTTGCCGACGGCACCCAATTAAGAGAATCTTCCCCAGACCCCCCTTAAGAGAAGAGTCTTAATAATATTCTACTGTAATATCAGTAATCTTGGTCACGATGAGGCTTTGATTTGGTCACGATGCAACCTGATTTGGTCACGGCATGCCTGGATTTGGTCACGATCTAGCAGAAAGCCATGGTACAGCCTCTACATTGGGTATGAGTTGCCATTTATTGTAATCATCCTCGTTGGAGAGTTTGTACAACGCCGCCTTACCGCCAATTGGCCGTGCGATACCCTCGCGTAAAACTTTGATATGTCCTTGCCTTTTCGCAACATTGAGAAACCGTGTGACGGTGTTTTTGCTTGCGAGATCGAACGCAGCGGCCATCCGTGCGGTTGCGAAGGCAAACGGATGTCCGTTTGCCCCCATGAGCAATGTTGCTAGCCAAAGACGCCGATAGGCGTCCCCGCTCTTTTCGCACCAAGGGGGGGCCTGAATTTCTTCACCGATTTTTGCAACGGTTCTGGCGGTGATTTCCGGTGCCCCAACAGGCAGGTAATCGGAATGCTTAGTATAGATCATGACGGAGCGGAGCAGGTTTTGTTCGGCCTCCGGCACATGATGTTTCGCCATGGCGGCGGCAAAGAAGTGTTGCGAAGGCAGCCACGCCTCCTCGCTGATTCGAGAAAGATTGCAAGCCCACTGTCGTCTTAGGAAACTTTGAACATCCGGGGTTGGATGGCTCGGCAAATCGCCAATTTCCAACTCTATGTTGGTGTGCGTTCGATAATTGATCTGACGGGCGTCCCCACCCTGTCCTTGTAGGTATGTTTTCATTCCTATCTCCATTTGTGAGTTGTTCCTGTTCATTGCGAGAACGTTGATTATTATCTCATACCTCCAAGGAGGCTTTCAATGGGGTGTAAAAAGAAAACCCTTATTTTATGGGGAAATCCAATTTCCGTCCGCCTCGCATTGGGGTAATTAAATGAAAGTGTATCTAGCACTCATCTTAAACATGGATTGCTCGGAGGGGAACGAGCGTTGACAGGTCGTGTACATTTGCGCCGTATCACTTGATTTAACCTTGGGGCATTACTTGTCACAAACGTACAAGGAACATCTATGGAACTTCAGACACGAATGGAAATGTTGCTAAAAGCAACTCCCGAAACATTAGCGAGAATTGATGAAATCCTTGAGGGAAAAGACCTCCCGCAAGCGAAAGCGGGACATACGAGGTTGGTGAGCATCGCCGAGGCGCGCGGATTCCTTGGATGGAGCTATCCAAAGGTGAGACGGGCCATAGCCGACGGGCTTCTCGATGTCGTTACGGCGACAGGACGGCGATTGGTAAGAGAGGAATCTCTCTACGAGTTGGCGAGCGGGCGCCGCGAGCCGTCGGCGGAAGTTCTCGCCCGTCGTGCAGAAAGGAATGCCGCCCGCCGTGAAGAATATCGCCGTCACAAGGCCTTGTCCACGGGGGCGGCATAGCGGTAGCAAGCCGTTTCTTATTATGCGGAAACGGTAAGTTGCTTCAAGTTGTCGGTGCCGTTCTCAAGAAAGGAATTAAGTTTCCCGGCCAATAGCGCTTGTTGGTCTCTTGACATCCTACTTACCATGTCCATGATGGTGGTCGCAAGAGAGGTGGCGGAATGCCCGATTGCCGTTGCCGCCATTTTTGCTTTCATTGCCTCTCGTTGGTGGGCACGGGTCGGGTTGTCGTAGTAGGTCATTGTGGTCTTGAAGTTGCTATGCCCGGCGGCCCGCATTATCATCTTCTCGTCAACCCCCCGTTCGATGGCGAGGCGGCAGAATGTAGAGCGGAGGCTAGACCAGCCGTATATGGAGACAGCCCGCTTGACTCCATCGCGGTGCTTTTTCGTCATTTCTATTTTGTCTATTATGTGTCCGTGCTTGGCATCGAAACGAATGAGGGTGTCCCCGGTTAGCTTCTCCATCGCTTTCAGGTAGTCGGTAATGGAGGAACGGGGGATACCAAGTTCCTTTTCGATTTGCCGGTAGGACTTCCCTTGGACAATGTACATGTCATACACCGACTTCATCCTATCTCCCTTCGGCGGCTTGTAGCCTTGTTTGTCGATGAGGGCATAGACCTCCACGGCGGATAGCGGCTCTTGTGGTTTGCCATCTACGATGGCGGTTTCCTTTGAGGATGCGCCGATGTCCTTGAAAAGCGCCTTGGCGAATAGCCTTTTGCCCCGGTTGCAAAGGCCCGTCCGGTTTGTGTCGTATAAATGTGCCGCTTCGGGGAAAAGATATGGCTCGGACGGATCGGAGGCGGTGACGATGCATTCACATACATTTCGGAACTCGTCAAAGAGCGGGATGTCGCACATGGTTCCGGTCTTTTGCGCTACATAGCTCACAAACCCCTCTTTGAAGTCGATGTTCTCCTTCCGCATGTGTACGATGTCCACGAGCCGCGCCCCTGTGGCCAGACCGCACTCGACGAGCGGGTAGAGCAGGTCGTCGCTCCGAGCGGCATCCCGAAGAGCCTCTATCTGCTCGTTTGTGAGCGGGCATCGGTGAATGGTCTTAGCGCTAGCGTCTGTATTTCTCTTGATGACCAGGGTAAACGGATTCACCTCTCCTCGGTAAAACTTGCCGAAGGCACCGGACAGGAAGGACATCTTGCTCTTGATGGTCGTCCAAGCCAGACCTTGAGACTTCAGCCAGTCAAGGAATCCCTTTACATCCTTTTCCGTCACCTCGTAGATGTATTCGCATTTGCAGTAGCCGGCGAACTCGGCCGCCACATGAAGATTGTTGGCGATACGGCCTTCGCTCAAGGGTTTATCCCTCGGCAGCCCATTCCAGAGCTTCCCTAGGTCCTTTAGCTTGGGATAGCTTACTTTCATGCCGGTCTTGGAGGCAATCAATTCTTCCATAAGCCGTTCGGAAGTTCCTTTCCGCTTCCGCTCATTCGCGAATGCCTCGAACTCGGCTTGGGCGCGAGCCTTGCTTTTTTCGTATAAGGTGCTCCCTTCATCCTTTATGGAGAGACTAGGGGGTGGCACCCCCATGATCCTCTCCGTTAGGCGGATTCGCCGCACTTTTCCGTTCTCCTTGTAGTCGGCATACCAGTAGGGCCGGTAGCCGTCGCGGTACGGGATTATTCTTATTCCCATGACTTCGTGTCCTTCGTGTGAGTTTGTGACCGTTCGGTTCACGAAGTGCCACAAAGTCAATGGTCAAAAAGAACAAAAGTACGGACAACAAGGTCGAAAAGCAGGCCGCAGCCTTATTTCATACGGTTCGGACAATCCCTTGACATGGAAGAGGTCAGTAGTTCGAATCTACTATAGCCCACCATTAAAGAACCCACCGCTGGTGATGCGGTGGGTTTTGCGTTTCTGGGATTTCGTGTGAGAATCAGAGTTCGATCGTCGCCGTGACCGGGAAGTGGTCGGAGGGGTAGAGCGTCGTACCGGGGCGCGTGTCCGCATGTGTGGCGTAGTCCTTCACCCGCACGCCCGGAGTGACGTAGATGTAGTCGATGCGGGGACCGCAGTCCGGCGAACCCGTGCGGGCGTTCCGCATCGCGACGGGAAGCTTCAGTGCCTCTGCGGACGAAACTTCGTTCGCGCGGTAGTTCCAGCCGGTGAAGGTGCGCCACGGTCCGATTGGAGGCGTCTCGGTCACGAAGAGGGCGTTGGAGAGGATTTTCGACACGGCCTGGGCGGGTTCCTCGTTCTCGCGGCAGTTGTGGTCGCCCGTGAACACGATGGGGGCGCCGCCGCCGAACGCCTTCATCCGCTGGATGATGAGCAGCATGCCCTCCTTGCGGGCGAGGGCGGAGACGTGGTCCGTGTGCGTGTTGGCGAAGCAGAAGGTGCGCCCCGACCTACGGTCCTTCAGCCACATCCAGGAGCAGACGCGCGGGCACGCCGCACCCCAGCCCTTGCGTCCGGGAACGTCCGGCGTCTCCGACAGCCAGAACGTGCCGCTCTTCAGGGCCTCGAAGCGGTCTTTCCGATAGAAGACGGGCGAGGCTTCGTCGGACTTCCGGTCGGCCCCGCGGTGTTCGCCCACGAAAGCATATTCCGGCAACTGTTCGCGCAGGTAGGCCGCCTGTTCCGGGCGTACCTCCTGAAGCCCGAACGCATCAAGGTCGAGCTTTCGGATGAACGCGACAAGATCCTGCCTACGCGCCTCCCAGGCGTTGGGCGTGCCCCTGTCGCCCGTTCCCAGGCGGATGTTGTAGGTGCCAACCCGTACCTCCTGAGGTGCCGGATGGTCGCTTGAGCGGCAGCCGGACAGGCAACCGACCAGGAGACCGGTGCAGATTATGGTCAGTTTCGAGAATCTTGACATGCGCTCATTCCTTTCTTTTTAAGTTCGTCCAGTATAGCACAGGTCTCCAGGGGGCTCAAGGGGGGCAATGTGTAATTGTCCGTATCTCCGCGTGAGGTCTTTCTATTTCAAGTTACTGACATTTCTGTGAACCTAAGTTTCTCCTGAATATCGTATCTTGGGGCGCGTCATGTTCATCCATTGGGCGAGCAGTCGCCTCCCCTTGTCCCGCCGGTGGCAGAGGTCTCCTGTCATTTGATATGGTATAATACAAGCAAAAACATTTTTCGCTCTTCTAGGAAGAATGAAGGAGGAGAAGGACATGAAGGCATTGCTGGTCAATGGCAGCCCCCGCGCGAACGGAAACACCATGCGGGCGTTGGAAGAGGTCGCGTCGGCGCTGCGGGCGGACGGGCTGGAGACGGAGATCGTGCAGATCGGCGCAAAGCCCGTGCGCGGATGCATCGCGTGCCGGAAGTGCGCGGAACTCGGGTACTGTGTCTTTTCGGACGACATCGCAAATACGATTCTCGAAAAGGCCTGTGCGGCGGACGCGCTCGTCCTCGGCACGCCCGTCTACTACGCCCAGCCGAACGGCGCGCTCCTCGCGGTGATGCAGCGCGTGTTCTTCGCGGCGGGCGGACATCTGCGCGGCAAGCCCGCCGCATCCGTCGCGGTCTGCCGCCGGGGCGGCGCGAGCACGGCGTTCCAGACGTTGAACCTGTTCTACGGCATCGCCGGCATGCCCGTCGCCGGTTCGCAGTACTGGAACATCGCCTACGGCGCCGCACCGGGCGAGGTCGCGCAGGATGCGGAGGGCATGCAGACGATGCGGCTTCTCGGACGCAACCTCGCGTGGATGGCGAAGAGCCTCAAGACGGATGTCCCCGCACGCGAGCCGTGGACAACGACCAACTTCATTCGATAGCATATCATGCGAGAGAGACTGGCGAGCCGCTTGGGCTTCATTTTCCTGTCCGCCGGGTGCGCGATTGGCCTCGGCAACGTCTGGCGCTTCCCCTACATCGCCGGGCAGAACGGCGGCGGTTGGTTCGTCGTACTCTACCTCGTCGCGCTCGCGCTGATCGGCCTGCCGATTCTCCTCATGGAGTTCGCCGCCGGACGCGCCGCCCAACGGTCGATCGTGCGCCTCCATGCGACGCTGACGCCGGAGAAGTCCAAGGTGTGGCGGCTGCACGGCGTCGCGGGTTTCCTCGGCAACGTCATCCTCATGATGTTCTACACGACGGTCACGGGCTGGATGCTCATCTACTTCGCGCGCATGGCGTCCGGCGCGTTCGTCGGCCTCGACGCCGCCGCCGTCGGCGCGGCGTTCGGCGGCATGCTCGGCGATCCGTTGACCATGGCGGCGGCGATGCTTGCGGTGACGGCGGCCGCGACGTGCGTCTGCGTGGCCGGTCTCCAGAAGGGCGTCGAGCGCGTGACGAAGGGACTCATGCTCTGCCTCCTTGTGCTAATTGTCGTCCTCGCCGTGAACAGCGTGTGCCTGGACGCGAAGAACAGCGGCTCGGCCGGGCTCGCGTTCTATCTCGTCCCCGACTTTGCGCGCATGAAGTCCGTCGGCGTCGTCAAGGTGGTCGTCGAGGCGATGAACCATGCGTTCTTCACGCTCTCGCTCGGCATCGGCTCGATGTCGATCTTCGGCAGCTACATCGGACGCGACCGCACGCTTCTCGGCGAGACGCTGCACGTCTGCCTGCTCGACACGCTTGTCGCCGTCTCGGCGGGTGTCATCATCATCCCCGCCTGCTTCGCCTACGGGGTGCATCCGGGACAGGGGCCGGGGCTCATCTTCACGACGCTGCCGAACGTCTTCAACGACATGCCGCTCGGACGGCTTTGGGGTTCGCTCTTCTTCGTCTTCATGAGCTGCGCGGCGCTGACGACGGTCATCGCCGTCTTCGAGAACATCCTCGCCTGCCTGATGGACGCTTTCGGCTGGAGCCGTCGCAGGGCCGGGCTCGTCACGGGCGGCGCGCTCGTCTTCCTCGCGCTGCCGTGCCTCCTCGGCTTCAACGTCTGGGGGGCGTTCCAGCCGTTCGGTGCGGGCTCATGCGTCCTCGACCTGGAGGACTTCCTCGTCTCGAACCTGATTCTGCCGCTTGGCGGGCTCGCCTTCGCGCTCTACTGCTGCCACCACTTCGGTTGGGGGTGGCGGAACTTCCTCGCGGAGGCGAACACGGGACGCGGTCCGCGCGTGCCGTCCGCCCTGCGCGTCTACTGCGCCTACGTCCTGCCGCTGCTGGTCGTCGTCATCTTCGTCCTCGGCCTCGTGGACAAGTTTGCGCCGCGTGGATGAAGAACCGCATGGATTTCATGGTATACGAGACGGCGTTTTCGGCGAAAGGCAAGGAGAAGGACATGGAGATGACGCGCAGAACATTCTTTGGTACTTCGTTCGCGGCGGGGACGTGCGCGGCGGCGGGCGGTGGAACGGCCACGCGCGGGGCGCGCTTCGCCGAGCCGGGCCGGGAGCTTCCCGTGGACGACTGGGCGGACGTGATCGTGTGCGGGGGTGGTCCGGCGGGCGTCGCCGCCGCCGTCGCCGCCGCGCGCGCGGGAAAGAAGGTGCGTCTCTTCGAGCTGCGGGGGTGCCTGGGCGGCGTGTGGACGGCGGGGCTTCTCACCTACATCTTCGACTTCGACAAGAGCGCGACAGACCGCGAGATCATGAAGCGGCTCGACGCCTATGGTGCGCGGACGGTTGACCGTCCCGACGCGGCGGGCCTGGCGTACTATCCGGACGGGCTCGACAAGAACTGGGTCTACGAGCCCGAGTACATGAAACTCGTCTGCGAGGACATGTGCCTGGAGAGCGGCGTGCGCGTGACGCTCCACACGACGGTCGTCGCGGCCTGGCGCGACGCGGCGGGGAAGAACATCGCGACCATCGTCACGGAGTCGAAGAGCGGGCGGCAGGCCTGGCGCGCGAAGACGTTCATCGACTGCACGGGCGACGGCGACCTCGCCGCCCAGGCGGGCTGCGGGTTCGACCTCGGCTGGACGCCCGACGGCTTCGGCCAGCCGGCGACCCTGAACGCCCTCGTCGTCGTGAAGGACGGCGACGCCATCCGGGACTACGTGTCCAACGAGCCCGCGATGTGGACGCGCGCCGTCTCCAAGGGGAAGCCGACCTGCCACCACATCGAGGCGTCCCACCGTCTGCGCGACCTGCTGCGCGCGCAGGGGCTCGACCCGAGCTACGGCGATCCCACGCTCTTCCGCTGCCACGACAACCTCTTCTGCTTCATGGCGACGCACGCCTACCGGCTGCGTCTCGACGACGCCCAGGCGATCTCCGACGCGACGATCCGCGCGCGCAAGGAGATCTTCCGCCTTGCGGACGCCCTGGCGCGCCTTGGCGGCATCTGGACCGGCTTCCGCGTTGCGTACACGGCCGAGCAGATCGGCCACCGCGACGCGCGGCGCATCCACGGGCGCTACACCGTCACGCGCGCGGACGTGGCGGCGGGGCGGCGCTTCGAGGACGCGGTGACGGAGTCGCGCTTCGGCATCGACATCCACGGGCTCGACAAGAAGGCGAACGACGAACGGGCGGCGGGGCAGAACTTCGGCGCGAAGTTCCGTCCGTTCCAGATCCCGCTTCGCGCCTGCCGCGCGCGCGACGTCGACAACCTCTACATGGCGGGGCGCTGCATCTCCGGCGACTTCATCGCCCACGCGAGCTACCGCGTGACGGGCAGCTCCGTCGCGCAGGGCGAGGCGGTTGGCAAGGCCGCCGCCGGTTTGCTATAATACGCCCATCGAAGCATCAGGAAGCGGGCGCCCGTGCGTCCGTGCCAACCGAGCGGGAACGCCACGGTGGCTGGGGATCCACCCCGGATGCGCTTCGCAAGTACGAAGAAAGAGAGCACAACATGGCAAAACATGCCGGACGGCACGTTTTCACTTCCGAATCGGTTTCGGAAGGTCATCCCGACAAGGTTGCGGACCAGATTTCCGACGCGATCCTCGACGCCTACCTCAAGGGCGACGCGCAGGCCCACGTCGCGTGCGAGACGATGGTGGGGCCGAACCTCGTCGTCAACATGGGCGAAATCACGGCGCGCGGCTACGAGAAGGTGAACCCCCAGGAGATCGCGCGCGCGGTCGTGAAGGACATCGGCTACGACCGCCCCGGCGAGGGGTTCAGCTGGGACACGTTCAACTACCTGAGCGCCCTCCACGGGCAGAGCCCCGACATCGCGCAGGGCGTCAACCGCGCGAAGGCCGAGAAGCAGGGCGCAGGCGACCAGGGCATGATGTTCGGCTACGCGACGAACGAGACGAAGTGCCTCATGCCGGCGCCGCTCGTCTACGCGCACGCACTGCTGCGCCACTTCACGCAGCTGCGCAAGTCGGGCGCGGTGCCGTTCCTGCGCCCCGATGCGAAGAGCCAGCTTTCCGTCGCCTACGAGGACGGCCGGCCGGTCGCCATCGAGACGGTCGTCCTCTCGCACCAGACGACCGAGGCGGGCGCGTGCCGGAAATGCTACGCCGAGCTGGAGGAGATCGCGCGCGACGTCCTCGCCGGAACGGGCCTCCTGACGGCGCGCACGAAGTTCCACGTGAACCCCACGGGCAAGTTCGTGGTGGGCGGGCCGACGGGCGACAGCGGCCTGACGGGGCGCAAGATCATCGTCGACACCTACGGCGGCATGGCCGCCCACGGCGGCGGCGCGTTCAGCGGCAAGGACCCGTCGAAGGTGGACCGCAGCGCGGCCTACTACGCGCGCTACGCGGCGAAGAACATCGTCGCGGCCGGCCTTGCGGACCGCTGCCAGATCCAGGTGGCCTACGCGATCGGCGTGGACAGACCCGTCTCCGTGTGCGTGAAGACGTTCGGTACGAACCACGGCGTCACGAACGAGCAGCTGGAGAAGGTGATCCTCTCGGGCAAGGTGTTCGACTTCCGTCCGTACGCGCTGATCGCCGACCTCGGCCTCACGAAGCCGAAGGGCTGGTGCTACCGCGACACCTCCAACTTCGGGCACTTCGGACGCGACGGCTTCCCGTGGGAGAGGACGGACCGCGTGGCGGCGCTCAAGGCCGCGCTCTGACGCCGCGTCAGGCGTAGAGGTCGACGCGCGCGGCGCGGTAGGCGTCGTGCGCGTCGAGCCAGGTCTGGAAGAGGTCGCTCATCCGGTTGGAAGCGAGGGCGGCGCGGAGCGTGTCCGTGCCGGCGAGTTTGTCCAGCCAGGCTGCGCGCGCGTCCTGGAGCAGGTCGCGCCCGTGGCGGCGCATGAGGGCGTTGAGGATGAGCGCGCCCGCGGTGACGGGGTAGAAGGCGCCGGGGTTCTCGATGGAGAGGATGAGGCCGTCGAGGACCTGCCCTCCGTAGGGGCCGCCGGACGGGCGGTAGCGGAGGGGGCGGACGCCGAAGCCGCAGGCGGGGAGGACCTTGCCGATGTCCTCCAGGAGGCGCACGGCGTCAAGCCAGGGGGCGCCGAGGACGCGGAACGCGAAGGGGCCGTCCCGGTCGCAGTCCAGGGCCGGGTAGGCTTCGGTGAAGACGGTGGCGGGGTAGAGCGCCGCGCAGTCCCAGTTGCGGATCGCGGGGGAGGGCGGCGTGAAGTTCGTCCACGGCTCCCGCCGGGCGTGCGACCAGTCCCGCATGCGGATGACGGTGAGGTCGACGGCCAGTTTCCCCTCGCGCACGATGTAGGTGGCGCATTCGCCGGGCGTCATGCCGTGGCAGAGGGGGATGTCGAGCGGGGCGACGAAGGAGGAGAAGCGCGCCTCGCGCCGGGGACCGTCGATGACGCCGCCGAGCGGAATCGGGCGGTCGAGGACGGTGACGGGCAGATGGGCGGCGGCGGCTTCGAGCATGTTCTTCAGCGTCGCGAGGTAGGTGTAGCACCTCACGCCGATGTCCTGGAGGTCGACGACGATGCGCGCGAGGCCCTCGAACATCTCGGGGCTGGGACGCCGCGCGGCGCCGTAGAGCGAATGGACGGGGATGTGCCAGAGGGGATGCGTCTCGCTGGCGGTCTTCTCGCCGGCGGCGGCGAGGCCAAACCAGCCGTGTTCCGGGGAGAAGAGGCATTTCAGGCGGTTGCCGAACGCGCGGCGCAGACGGGCCGCCGTGGGGGTGGCCTGCTGCGAGAGGAGGCCAAACGGGGCGGGGGCGGTGGCGGCGAGGTGCTGGACGAGCGCGGCGTAGTCGATCATCGGGTCAGCTCCTTTCAAGCGCGACGCGCAGCGAGGCGACGGCATGGGCGGTGTTGGCAATCGAGGGGTCGCCGGGGGGATTGGCGTTCACGAGGGCGTCCGAGGCCGTGGCGTGCAGCCACACGGCCGAGGCGGCCGCCGTGAAGGGGTCGCCGTCGGCGTTCTTCGCGAGGTAGGCCCAGCGGGCGGCGAGGATGCCGGAGAGGAGGTCGCCCATGCCGCCCACCGCCATGAAGGGGTTGCCGGCCTCACAGGAGAAGACGTCGTCACGGCCCGGGGCGGCGACGAGCGTGTGGGGGCCCTTGAGGACGACGACGGAGCGGTAGCGCGCGACGATGCGGCGGACGGCGCCGAGGCGGTCGCGCTGGATGTCGTCCGGCGTACAGGCCAGGAGGCGCGCGGCCTCGCCGGCGTGCGGGGTGAGGACGAGGGACTGCCCCTCGCTGATGGGGAGCGCGCCTGTCTTCCGCGCGTACCAGTTCGCGAGGAGGGAAAGGGCGTCCGCGTCGAGGACAAAGCGGCCCGTGCTGCCGGAGAGGAGGCGGGAGAGGAGCAGTTCGGAGTTCTGTGAGGTGCCGAGGCCCATGCCGATCGCCGTGACGTCCGCCCGCGGGGGAACACAGGCGGGGGTCTGCTTGGTGAAGGTCGCCTCGGGGAGGAGCATGCCCGTCGCGAGGCGCGAGGCGTCGGGGACGACGAGCTGGACGAGGCCCGCCCCGGCGGCGCGCGCGCCGAGGCCCGCGATGACGGGCGCGTGGATGAAGTGGGAGGAACCACCGACGATGGTGACCGTGCCGGCCGAGTACTTGTGGAGGTCCATCGGGCGTTTCGGAAACGCCGCTACGAGCTGGGAGGGGAGGGTCATGGAGGGGTGTGGAATGGGATTTGGGATTGGGGAATGGGGTGGTCAGTCGCGGACAACCTTCACATTTCGGAACATGTAGGGGTTGGAGCTGAGGCGGACGGGCTTGCCGCTCGCGGTCGTCACATTCCGGAGAACGACCTCTTCCGTGATCTTGTAGGGGAATTTCTCGACGTAGGCGGGCGAGGTGTTTTTCGGACTGAAGTTGCCGAAGATCGCGGGGCCGTCGTAGGCGGCGGGGTGGTTTGCGTCATCGATGCGCAGCCCGTCGAAGACGATGCGGCGCGGCATGTGGCAGACGTAGCCGAAGTCGTGCTGCCCGTCGTTGGATCCGCCGACCAGGGTGCCCGTCGCCGCGCGTCCGCCGTGGGGCACGAACGTGCAGTTGCGCACGATGAAATCGCCCTCCCAGGTACTGCCGTAGTCACTGCGCAGGTTGAAGAAATTCCAGCCGTAGACGGTCGAGTTCTCCACGGTGAACGTACCGAAGCCGATGGCGTTGATGCCCATGTAGCCGAGCTTCGAGTTCCGGATGGTGGCGTGCGCCACGCCCATGTGCGCGTCGAAGCGCGAGAAGGTGCAGCCGTCGTAGAGGAGGTTCTTGCTGTAGTTCGAGCCGAGCAGGCCCCAGTAGCGGCGGTCGAGGATGTCCGTCGTCTGGCGGCAGTCGAGGAAGGAGACGTTGACGGACGAGTTGACGGTGAGGTCGTAGGAACCCATCTGGACGGGGACGCCGGCGGAGCCGATCGTGCGGTAGGTCTTGTGCGCGGTGAAGACGCACCCCGTCACGGTCACGTTCGCGCAGCGGGAGATGGAAAGGAAGCCGTCGTAGGGGGCGCCGTGGTCGCCTTCGCCCCGGATGTCGTGGCGCAGGCCCTCGATCCGCACGTTGGAGCGGCGGATGGCGAAGTTGCGCTTGTAGTAGGTGTACTTCGACTCGGCCTGGTTGGCGATCGTCGTGAAGAAGCCGCCCGCGGATGACGAGGGGCTTGGCATCGAGGGGAAGGGCGGTCAACGCGGTGACCGCGTCGAAATCCCAGACGAGCGGGGTACGCGCGTCGAGGGTGCCGTCCGCCGCCACGAGGACGACCTCCTGCTGGGGAAAGCCGTTGTTCTGGTTCGCGCCGAGACGGATGTACTGCCGCACGTTCTGGTTGCGTACGAAGACGAGGCTGGGGGCGGCGAGTGGGACGCCGAGGTTGGCCTGTCCACGGGCCAACTTCGTCACGCCCTTGACGGCGACGGGCGTTGCGCCGGGGGCGATGTCGAAGATGGGGCTGCCGCGCTGCGCAACGGGGACGTGCGTGTCGTCGATGATGAACTTCGCGGTGCCGAAGTCGACGTCCGTCTTCACGGTGGCGACCGCCGTGCCGGGCCCGATGTAGTAGGCCTTCCCGTCCCCGGCGCGTACTGGCACGTTGCGCCTGTTCGCCTCGGCGTGCGCCCGGACGATGGCCGCTTGGTCGTCGGTCTTCCCATCCCCTGCGGCGCCGAACGCCTCGTAGGTCACGGCGTCGTCCGCCGCACGGGCGAGGGTGCATGCCAGTGCCAGAACCGCCAAACCACCCCACTTCAAATCCACAAACATCATTAGACCTTCTCCTTTGTCCTCCAGTCTACCAAAAAACACGCACACCGAGCAAGTTGAAGTGTAATGGGTTAGTGGGTTGCGCAGCCCACCAGCCGAATTGAGGATTAGGGTCGTC
>URIT01000020.1 GCA_900547945.1 uncultured bacterium | reverse complement strand
CGGACTCTGAAACCCGCTCATCACGCACACCCCTTCGTCGCGCATCCGCGTCGCCAAATATGCAATCTAAAAAGCGCCCTACGCCCAGTTCAATAAATGTCCCTCCCTCCGTTTGCCTGCACCAACATCTCAAGGGTTTTGATATAATATGAGAAACTCTTTTGGAGGTACAGAGCGATGAATATTCCAGTCGATCATGCAATTAAACACTTCTTTCCTGCGCCAGCATTTGAACTGATATATTCAGAAGCAGTCGCAAATGCATTTGACGCAGGCGCATCGCAAATTACAATAGATATAGACCTTGATGCCTACAATTCGCCCAATACACTTAAACTTAGCATTCGAGATAATGGTTCTGGATTCAATGACGATAATTTTTACCGTTTCCAGAATCTGATGACGGCCAAAGATACTCAACACAAAGGTCTTGGACGATTAGTCTATTTACAGTATTTTACATCTGTAGACATCGAAAGCGTATATGCGGGAGGATATCGTCGTCGATTCAAGTTTGACGATGCCGTTAAGGAGACAGGAGACGATACTGTATCTTCAAACACAAGCACATATGCAGAATTACGTTTTAGTTCTTTCAAGGGGAAAGCAATAAAAAGTTACGATTATGTTGTCCCTATGGCAATCAAACGACAACTTCGCGATTTGTTCATGCCCAAGCTCTATGCATTGAAAGCAAAAAAACGAGATTTTTGCATAACCATCTCGCTGAAAACAAAAGAAGAAAATCCAGAGAAAGGCTTCGTCAATGGCTCTGTCAAATTGACAGCCGCCGATATCGCAGATTTCAAGTCTATAGAGTTCAATGCCAAAGAACTTGACATGATCGAATGCCAATGCAAGATGCTCTATCGGATAGAGCAAGGTGTTTCTGCTGATGACCACCGCTTAGTCACTGCTTTGTGTGTTGACGGCCGCACAATACCATTCAAGCTTGCGACATCAGAACAACTCCTACCAGGCACGAGCGCAACGTTCCTTCTTGAATCTTCATATTTTGATGCCAAGACAAACGAATCTCGCCAAGAATTGATTCTCAAACAAGACGAACAGGAAAAGGTGCGTCAGATATTCATAGATCGCCTTGCTGAAATTTTGAATGACGAAATCCCCGAATTACACACTCGCAATGAACAAATCAAAGCCTCTCTCGTAGACACTTACCCACATTTAGCAGGCTATTTCGACCAGAACACCATTGGAATTATTAATCGAAACAGGGCCATTGCAGATGCTCAATTAGCATTTTGCCGCGACGAAAAAGAAATACTAGACGCACAAGAACTCACAGACGAGCAATACAAAAAGTCTTTTGAACAGGCTTCGCGCGTGTTGGCACAATACATCCTTTACCGGAATAAAATCATCCACAAAATGGGAACTTTGACGCACAAGAGTCGAGAGTCTGACATCCACTCTCTCATTGTACCCATGCAACGTACCTTTGAATCCTGTTCATTTAGCCATGACTTGTACAACAATAATGCATGGTTACTTGACGACAAATACATGACCTATCGATCCATCTTAAGCGACAAACAGATTAAAGAATTGATAGAGAAGATCAAGTCTACAGAGGAAACGAAGGACGCGAATCTACGGCCAGACATAGCCTTTATCTTTTCCGACGACATAGAGTCCACCACACATCCAGTCGATGTTGTCGTTGTTGAATTGAAACGAAAGGGCTTAGATCACCTTGGGAAACACGCCGTAATCGAACAAATTAGACAACGTGCCCGCAGATTAGTCTCATTGTATCCCACAAAAATACAGCGGATGTGGTTCTTCGGAGTCATTGATTTTGATCGTGAGATGCGAAACACTCTTAAAGAAGAGGAATGGATATCGTTGTATTCAAAAGGAGAGGCATACTATAAAGAACTCCTTGTATTGCGCGTTGATTCCGACAACAATGAATTACCCGGGGGAAAAGTTCCTGTTGCTGTCACATTGCTTTCCCACGACGCACTATGGAAAGATGCATTAGCAAGGAACGAAACTTTCCTTACTATTCTTCGTAGTTCAATCAAGAATCGCCTATCAAAAGAATTTTCAGTATCGGCACGGTAAAAATGTCTCACACGGAAGAATGAACGGTCTTCAAGCCGATTCACGCAACTACACCCTCCAGTATGCGCACACGCATCCATTCACCCAATGGGTGTCTGACAGGAACTCTGTGGTTTCGTATGTGGTTATAATAATCTTGATGAGCTTCAACTACAAAATGTAGGATTAATATAATTTTTGACGTACTCTGGAACAACACTTGACATATCCCACCACTTGAACCTTAAATTCGCCCTTCCCGGAGTCAGTCGCCAAAAATCAACAGTCGCCTTTTCGTCAGAAAATATCTGAAGTTCTTTTTCGTCCTTAGGGACGATGAATCCATAGACACTCGTAGCATGATGAAGTTCACAGTATAAATTCGGCAAATCATGTTCGACACTTAATTTCCGATGAATAACCAACTGAGGCTGCTTCCGAAGTATTGATGAATCAAAGTCCATTACAATTGGAACTCTAGGGAAAACAACCTCATTCTTCAACCAAGGCACAAGCCATTGATATCTCGAAAAACATTCATCATCAACAACCGAAAGCGCGTACTTACATAAACCACGAAAGATGTCTTGATAAGCTATTTTGACGCGACTTTTGACCTCAACTCTCGATGGGATATTTCCCGACATAACTACAGAATCTGGCATCGCCTCCAAAAACAAATGATGATTCCCATCATTATGTAGAAGGACTTGTTCCCCATGTTTCATTTTCGGAATTCCATTCTTCCCCGCGATTCCGAAAATTACATTCTGAGATTCCAGAAATGTTGAGACGCTCGCCTCTATGCCCATCCCGAACCTGTTATTGCACTCATCGCATTCATCATTCAAAACAACATTCTTGTTCCCCAAGGACTCGCTAATTGCATGAGCCTTTTTCTTGAATGTTACTACTGGCATACTCATACCACACCATCGACATACTCGGTCTTCTCTTTCATGATGTCCAATATGGATTCTATGCTCGCCAAAAAACTGAACAGAATATTTTCGCCACCATTCCTTGTATTTGACAGAAATGGCTGGCAATCCGCTAATTGTTCGCAACATATCAACCACATTCATCATTCGATCTTGATCAACTAAATCAGAAACAGAGACAACCGTTACGTATTGATTACACGCCAATTGCCCCACCTGTCTCTTAAGCATATGTAAGGCAGGAAGCACATTGACATATTTATCCAAAAACAGCAACACATCATTCCGAATTTCATTTGTGAACAAAGAAACTGGCTTAAAAAAATAAGTCATCCCTCCATCAATTTTCTTACAAGACTTCGCAAAACACATATAACATTCATGCAAGAAATTAAAATCACCTACCGACAATCTCCCCATTGGAGTTCCAAACCTAAATGGTATAATTTTGCCTTGTGCTGTCACTATAGCAATGCCATATGAGACCATTTTTTTACTTGCAGTATTAATTTCAGGCATAGTAGACATATACTACTTCCCTTTTATTAGTTGGAAGTTTATCATTCTTTTGTGCCATTGCGCAACAGGGAATCTCATATCAATTTAACCATGCCCAACACGCCAAGATGTGAAGTTTAAAAATCGCGCTATTCATCAAGGTATCCCTTTCCGCCACTTCCATTCAACTCACCTCCCATGCGATACTTGATGTCGTAGTTGATGATGAAGTCGAGTTCTTCTTCGGTAAAGCCGTAGTGCTTGGCAAGGAGTTCGTCTATCTTATCGATGATTGGCTTTGACCCAGCCACCCAGTATTGATCATACTCCACTTTACCACTTTTCTTCTGGTAGACAACACGTTCCTTGTTTCGCTCTTCATCATCTACCAAATTTTTTGCCAGATTCATAAAGTTTCTACTCAATTCTGCCTCTGAAAACAAATAGCTTAAGTTAATTCTAAAGTTCATCACATCATCCTGTACAACATCACGTCCATTCGACTTGGCAAGATACCACATATAGAACATGGTACTAGACATAACCGCAACAAGAACTTCTTGAATATTCGAGGGGCATGTAATTGTTTTGTAATGCGAAGAGACCTCAGGTTTATAACCTTCCCGTCTAAAATACGGGGCATTACAAAATGCCTTAACCCAGTAATGAACAACATCGTGATAAAACACCTCTCGAACGTTCGGTGTAACATTTATCTGCCTAATCCCAGTAGGAAACGCCAGCATCTTCATAAAGACATTTCGTCCAATCCTACTACCAACTTTCAATACAATATGATTGTCAACGGATACTTCATAAGCGATTTTTGCCATAAATAATGTATCTCGTTCATACCCACTATCGGAGAATCTGAGAAAGTCGCTCGTATATCTCTCAATCCGATTTAAAGACCTGTCATTAATAAATATACACAAGTTCTGCTGAACGCCCGAGAATAATGTTCCTGGATGAGTATCGCCGCTATAAAAGGAATGCCATGTTCTACCATCTAAGCATTTTATCAGGTAACCCATCTTTCGATTCCCTGTAAGACTTATCGGAACAATCATTGAGAACATGGAATATCGGTCAACAAGTGACAGGCATCTTTCAACAACAACCGCATAAAGATTACCACATTTCTTAGAATAAAACTCTATTTGATAGTCCTTTACATTGGAAAGTTTCACATACGGCGGGTTGCCGATGATGACGTCGAAGCCGCCGCGCTGGGCCATGACGGGGTAGAACTCGGTGTACCAGTGGAATGGCTGGGTGTCTTTGTGCCATTGGTCATAGGTTTTGCCGCCGCCGTTCGTCGCGTAGAGCTGCCGGTCGAGGAGGACGCGAATGGCCGCGAGGCGTTGGTTGATCTCTTTCTTGGCCTTGATGAGGTCGGCGTGCGAGCCGAGCAAGTTGAGCTGTTCGCGGCGGAAGTAGTCGAACGCGGCGGACGCCTTGGTCATCTCGTCCTCGATCCTCTTCTTGAGTTCGACGTAGGCGAACATGTCGCCGTTGACGAGGCCGTCCTGTATCTCCTTCTCCGTCGCATAGCCGACGAGCGTGTTGCCGCAGCGGATGTTGAAGTCGATGTCGGGGAGCGGGTCGAGCCCGAGGTTCGGGTCGTGGCGGTCCACGTCCACGACGGCCACCATCTTGAGGAAGAGCCGCAGGCGGGCGATCTCCGTCGCCTCGTGCATGATGTCCACGCCGTAGAGGTTGCGCAGGATGATGTTCTTGTAGACGAAATACTTGCGGTTCGAGCGGAACTTGCCCGCAATCTCCTCCAGTTCCGCCTTGAAGAGATTCGGATTCGCCGCGTTCATCTCCTCCATGCGGTCGAGACACGCCTCGTAGAGCGGTTCAAGGATGTTGAGCGCGGCGAAGAGGAACGCCCCCGATCCGCAGGTCGGGTCGAGAACCGTCACCTCGCGCAGGGCGTTGTAGAAATGGAGGATGAAGCGTGAATCATCGCTTTTGCGGATGACGTCCTCGGCGAACAGGCGGATGTCGAGATTGTAGGTGATGAAGTCGTGGATGTCGGCAATCTCTCCCTCCTCGATCTTCGCCCTGATTTCCGCATGCCGCTGCCGCCGCGCCACCGTCTCGCGCCAGATTTCCGTCGGAAGCGCGTACTTTTCGGGTGTCGGACGGTTCCACTCCTCCCGTCGCTTGCGGAGATCGGGCTTCGCCGTATCCACGCCTTTCTCGATTTCGGGCGGCAGGGGCAGTTCCGCGCCCTTGCGGACGGCCGCGAAGATGTAGCGGTCGGGATTGTCCTTCAGAATCCGCCACACAGGACCGTCCGCCGCGAACGGCTTCGCGTCCACCTTCTTCACCGCCTCGAAGAGATACGGCACGATGCAGTTTCGTCCGATGTACTCGGTGATGTCCTCCTTCGTGTAATAGGCCCCCATCTGCGCACGGTCGTTGATGTACTGCTCGAAGATGTAGCCGAGGACGTCGGGGTTGATGTCGCGTCCCGTCGCCGTGAGACGGCTGTCGAGGTGCCACCGCCATTGGTCGAAGAACCTGAAAAGGTTCTCGAAGACGGCATCGGGGATGTCGAGATCGGGGTTCTTCTCCTCGATCTCGTGCTTCGCGAACATGCCGCCATTCAGGTAGGGGATGATGCCGTACTTCTTCCTGAACGCGGCGGAGCGCGTGTTCGCCGGCGCGTTCAGCCCTTCTCCGAAGAGCTGTTTCAGGAAGCCCTTGTAGAACGACGCATAGAACGAGGTCTTGCCGCGTTGTGCCTGAACGTCCGCCAACCTCTTGCCGAGATAGTCCGTGTCGCTGTCGAGGAAGCCCTTCTTCTGGATGAAGTAGCAGAACATGAGACGGTTCAGCATGACCGAGGCATACCATTCGCGGTCGCCCTCTTCGGGCAGATTCTCGATGCCCGCCACAAACGCCTTGTGCTGGACACGGAAACCGCGATAGAAGTCCTTCGTCACCTTGTCGGCGTTCACCAGAAACGCGGCGTTCACGCGATTCACCACGTCCACGATGGACACGCCCTCATCCGCATCGAACCCGAAGGAGATGTCGTTGACCTTCTCCAGGAGAAAGGCCGCCTGGTCTTCCGTCTGGTATTCGACCGTGACGAGGTGGCGGCGGTCGACGCTCCGCACGGGAATCGACCACAGGTGGTGGAAATCCTCTCCCGCTCCCGTCGCCCAGTAGATGACGAAATTGTCGTGGCTCAACTTTCCGAGCTTTGCGTCAAGCGCACGGCGAACCGCCGAATCGGGAATCGTCTCGCCTACGCAGACATACACGCGAAAGCCCCTCTTCTGCGCCACTTCCGAAAGGACGTAGGGTTGCCCGTTCGCCTCAAGCGGAACCGGGTGGCGCGTCGTGGGATTGTCCCAGCCGCACTCGATGAAGAGGCGCGTAAAGTCGCCCGCCCGAAGACAGCCAAGGAATTCGTTTCGTGTCATGTCCTACTTCTCCCGGGAAAGCCCCATTGAACAGATGATGCGGGCGGAGGCGGGCGATTCGCCGTCATCCTCCGGCACAAGGCAGAGGTCGCCGTTGCGCTGCAGTTCCAGCACGGTCTGGATGATGTCCTCCGCCGGCACGCGCTTCTGGAGCATGCGCCCAAGTTCGTGCTTCGCCGCCTCCTTCATCGGATAGGCGTAGACGAGATCGACGGCCGCCTTGAGGTTCTGTTCGAGAAGCGGCATCGGATTCTCCTTGAGACGCGCGGAAAGGATCGCGAAGACCCTGTACTTGGTCGAGGCATGCGTCCCCAATACGCCCATGCCGGCGTTCGGGGCGTTCTGCAGATCGCGCAGCGCCTGCGCGACCAGCTCGTGGTGGTTCGGGAGCGGCGGGAGGCGCGGCGTCTGCGCCTCACAGGCAAGGGCCTTGAAGATGCGCGTCGGGGACTTCGAGACGCCCCGCCCCGCCGCGTCGAGCCACGTCAGCACGTCGCTGTCGTTCCGCGTCCGGGCATAGGTGATGACGCCCTGCGGCTCATCCCCGCGCGGCTTCGTCGCGTAGACGACGTCCGCAAGGCCCTGTATACGTTCGCGGAGGGCCGGGCTGCCCTTCGTCGCAGCCTCCCACACCTGATAGGCCTGCGAGGCGAGATCGACCTCGCCGTCGTCCGCCTCGTCGAGAATGCCCGCCTTCTCGTTGAAGATGTCCTTCAGGTTCTGGATGTTGCCCTCGAAGAAGACCTCGTCCGAACCGACCGTCTCGGCATTCGCGTTGATGCGGTCGTTGAGCTTCTTGCGGAGGTTGATCGCCTTGTCGATGCCCTCCTGCGGGAAGAAGGAATAGCAGTAGACCTTCTCGGCCCTCTGCCCGATGCGGTCGACACGCCCCGCGCGCTGGATGAGGCGGATGATGGCCCATGGCAGGTCGTAGTTGACGACAATGTGCCCGTCCTGCAGATTCTGGCCTTCTGACAGCGCGTCCGTTGCGACCAGCACCCGCGTCTGCCTCTCCGGCGGAATGGAAAGCGGCACATGGTTCGAGACCGGCGAAAAGCGTTTCACGCGCTCCACCACGTCGTTCGTGCCGCCGTCCACCAGATCCACGTGCGCGACGCCGCGTTTCGCAAGTTGCGCCGCAAGGTAGCGGGCCGTATCGGAATACTGCGTAAAGACGAGAACCTTGTCGTTCCCGTGCCGGTGCGTCACGAGGTCTACCAGCGCATTCAGCTTCTCGTCCTCGGCAGGATTCCACACGCGGCACTTCGCCAAGATGCCGAGGATGATCCCGTTGTCCTTCTGGAGGGCCCCGGCAAGCGACCGCCTGAAGAAGCGCGGCGAGATCCATTTCACAGACGCCTTGCGCCCCGGAGGGTTCTCCTCGACAATCTTTGCATAGGTCGCCCTGCCCCACTCTGCGTAGTCCTTCGGATCGACGGAGAACGCAAGTGGCGTAGGCTCCGACGATTCCTCTTCCTCGTAGCAGTCGCCGATTTCCGTTCCGGCGCCCAGCGGGAGATCGAGCCCGTTCTTCAGCGCGTAAAGGTAGACCGCGTTGCGCACGGCGTGGCGGTGGAGCGTCATCAGGAAGGCAAGTCCGCTCGAATCCATCCGCTTGTAGAATCCGCTTCGGCAGAAGCCCATCATCCGCCGTCCGGCACGGGAAAGGTTCTTCAGGACGTCCTTCTCCGCTCCCGTGGCATCCGCACAGGCGCATTCGTCGATGTACTTCAGCAAGCCGTAGCGCGGCAGGGCAAGGTCGCCCATCGCCTCGACCACCTCGTCGCCATAGAGACGCTCGAACATGTCGCCGGGGGCGGTCTTGAAGACGAGCGTCCTTGGAACGCGGTCCGGGAAGTAGTTGCGCGTCCCGTCGTGCATTTCAAGGTAGACGCGCCCGGATTCCGCATCCCGCGCGGCATAGTTGCGCCGGATGAAGGTACGCGTCCGGCGCACGAGGTAGAGCTTCATCAGGTCGCGCCAGTCGTCCGTCTGGACACTCGCCTCGAAGGCCCCGATCGAGGAGAGCGGCGTTTCGCTGTGCTTGACGGCGAAGGCCTGCTCGCCGCCCTCCGCCTCAATCTGCCGCTCGGGACGGATGCCAAGATCCTCGTCGGCATCGACGAAGAGCCGCAGCTGATTGGCGAGATCCGTGAAATCCTTGTTGTAGGGCGTCGCCGTGAGGAGGAGCACCTTGTTGTCCTGATAGTCCAGCAAATCCTTGATCGCGGCATACCGCTGTCCCGTGCCGTTCCGCAAGTTGTGGCTTTCATCGACGATGACAAGCCGGTAGTAGCGTTCGCGGTGCGGGTCGAACTTCTCGGCAATTGATTTTACGCCCATCTTGAGATCGTACCGCCGCGCATACTCTTTCCACATTTCGGTCAGGTTCGGCGGACAGATGACGAGCGTCGAAGCGTCCAGCGTCTCCTCATAGAACTTCGCGACAGCACAGGCCGTGATCGTCTTGCCGAGGCCCACAACGTCGCCGATCATCGCGCCGCCGCGCTTCTCGAGATGCCGAACCGCCAATTTCACCGCCGTCTTCTGGAAATCGAAAAGTTCCGTGTCGAACGGCGCGGGCAGATGGTATTCCGAGACGCCCTGCCGCGCCTCGCGGCTGAGGTGATACATGATCTTCAGGTAGACCTCGTAGGGAGACGGCCCGTTCTCGGACGCCCAACACGCATCCAAAGCGGCCATGAGGTCGGTGGTGATCTCAATTGAGAATCGGTCATTCCAGCGTTCATCGAACCACGCGGCATAACGCTGATTGTCATGGTAGTCCCCGAACTCCGCATCCAGCTCGCCGTTTCGGGAAAGGCCGCCGAGCGTGAGATTGCTCGACCCCATGATGGACATGACCGGGTTCGAGGTGTCCGTCGGACGGTAGGCCAGGTAGAGTTTCGCATGGAGCGGATGCCGCAGGTGGAGCTTCACGCACACCTTGCCCTCGCCCAACTGCCGCCGGAGCGTCCGCAAGGTCTGCTCGTCCGCCGCCGTCGGAACGCCAAGCGTCAGCTGGCGGCGGAAGTCGTTCGCGACCTGCCGCCGCCATTTTCGGACACGTTCGGAATCGACGGGCGAACGGTCAAGCCCGTACATCTCGCGGATGATCTCCGTCGGCGGACGATGCATGCCGACAAGGAGCCGGCAGATGCGGCGAACGGACGATTCGCCGCCCTTCCCGTCCATCTCGAAGACCTCACCGCCGGGGAGGTCTTCCACATCCGCCGCGACCTTCTTCCAGCCGCGCAGATTGAAGTAGCCCGTGCAGAAGTCAGCCCGCTCGACCCCGGCATTCGTCAGGATCGCGTGCAGCCCTTCCTCAAACTTCTCATCCGTGTTGTCGAAAATCCGTGCCATCGCCCGCCCGCTCCTCGCCGCCCTGTTCGACAGACGAGGACGTGCGGCGGCAAAAATAGCGCGTGCCTCGTTCAAGATATCTCTCTGGGGGCACCGCTAAGAGCCCGTTCACGAAATACCAAGAACGGGCACGCAGAGCGGGCATACTGAGAGAGGGCGCAAGACGCCCCCTGTATGCGGGCCTGCGCAGCCACATTCCTCGCTTCGTGAACTGAAAGTTAGCGGTTTCCAGAGAAGCAAAAAATGCGCTTGCGCACATTTGATGATGGCGGCAGACTCCTTGAAGGCGCGTGCCGCCGATATCAAAGATCAACTGTCAATCCGACGTTCCCGCCGAACAACGTAGTGGATTATATCAAATTCCGGACTGATTGGCCGAGCTTATAGATGCCGCAACAAATTAGGTGTTAGGTTTTAGGTTTTAGCCCGGGACCGGACGGCCCCATCGGCTTGGCCCCTGCGGGAGGGGCGCGCTCCGTCGCGTCCATTCGCAGCTTGAAGAACCTATGTCGCCACCCAGTGGTAGCAGCTCTTGCGGAGGCCGCGCAGACGCGGCAGGGCCAATCCGACGAACCACCCGACGAGGAAGACGCCCAGGACGGTCCCTTCGCGGACGCCCTCGACGCGGTGCAGCAGCGCGTACGACACCGCGAGGGCCGACAGGACGAGCGTGGCGTCGAAGCACGTCTTGACCCGCGCCAGGCGAAGCCTGAACGTCTGCGCAACCGTCTTCACCAACGCATCGCCCGGCACGCACAGGAAATCCGAATGGACCTGGCAGACGATGCCGACTGCCAGGAGAGACGCCCCGCCGACCAGCATCAGGACCTGCAGGGGATAGACCACCGTCACCCACGGCCGCGTCAGCGCCATCCCCCCGTCGATGCACACGCCGAAGAGTACCGTCGCCGGAACCTGCAGCAGCTGGAACGGCGCGAATCGCCGCCGCAGGACCACAATCTGCCCGAAGACGAAGAGAAGGTTCATCAGAAGCGTCAGCGTGCCATACGAAAGCGGCGTCACGCGCGTCAACACCCACGGCACGCTGGAGATGGGCGTCGCGCCCAGCCCCGCCTGCGTGGACAGCGCGACGCCCAGTCCGGCAACGGCCACGCCGAACATGAACAGCAACGCCCGTCTCTTCCAGTCAAAAACCAACATGCGGGCACCCCAACCGGCGGAACGGCTCACCCGAACCTCGGCCCCTTCGCACTCTCCATCTTGTCGGCAGATACACTAGACATCCCAACCCTCGCCGTTGCGGCGGGACACGAGCAGCCACAGGAAAAACGGTGCGCCGAGAATCGCGCAGACGACCCCGACGGGCACGTCGCCCGGCAGGAAACGCCCGAGGGCCTCCGCCAGCACGAGAAAGATCCCGCCCGCAAACGCGGACAGCACGAACACACGCTGGAGGCGCGGCCCCGCCTTGCGGCGGACGAAATGCGGCACGACGAGCCCGATGAAGCCGATCGCCCCCGCGAGCGCGACCGAGACGGCCGTGACAAGCGACACCGCACCGAGGACAAGGAGCGTCGTCATGCGCGTGTTGACGCCCAGGGCCTCCGCCTCGGCGCGCCCGAGTTCCATGACGTTCAGCCGACGCGCGAGCGCAAACAGGACCGCGAAGGCGAAGGCGAAGGCGACGCCGCCGAGTGCAAGCGTCGCACCCGTAACCGACTTGAGCGACCCGTAGAGCCATTTCGACACCGCCGCGAAGTCATCCGGCTTCGCGTAGGAGAGGACCAGCATGTCGAGCGAGCCGAAGAAGCCCCCCGTGACGAACCCGGCCAACACGACGGCGTTCCCCGTCGAAAGCAAAAGCGGCGTTGCGCCATCCGCCTCGCGCGCCTTCGCCGCAAACGCCGCAACAAGGCAGACGAGCGCAAGCGACGCGCACGAACCGAGGAAACTCGCCGTCGGCAACACCCAGGCGCCGAGCGCGACAAGGCCGAGGTTGGTCGCCAACGCGGCAAAGAACGCCGCGCCGCCAACCGTGCCCAGCAGATAGGGCTCCGCCAGCGGATTGCGCAGGACACTCTGAAGCGCCGCGCCCGAGACCGAAAGCGCCGCGCCCGTCACCAATGCCGCTGGATAGGCCCAATCCATGATCCGAGGCCGCGCCGGTCAACGGGGACCGACGACGCCATGGAGGTTCCGCATGATCCGGACGGCGACTTCCGGCTTGTTCATCGTGTAGACGTGGACGTTGTTGACGTCGTTCGCGAAGAGATCGACGATCTGCTCGGTCGCATACGCCACGCCCGCGTCCAGCATCGCGACCGGGTCATCGCCGAAGCGGTCGACAATCGCCCGGAAGCGCGGGGGCAGATACGTCCCCGACAACGCGCAGATGCGCCGGATCTGCCTGCCGTTCGTGACGGGCATCACGCCCGCGATCACCGGAACCGTCACGCCCGACGTCCGGAGGCGCGCAAGATAGTGGAAAAGCACATTGTTGTCGAAGAACATCTGCGTCGTGAGGAAGTCCAGCCCCGCCTCGGCCTTCTCCTTCACGTGCGCGAGGTCGTCCACCAGATGCGCGCACTCGGGATGCCCCTCCGGGTAGCACGCGCCGCCCAGACAGAAGCCCTCGCCCTTCAGCGCCCGCACGAGGTCAACCGCATGGCGGAAAGCGGGGTCGCCGGGGAATTCCGTGTCGGGCGGAGAGTCCCCGCGCAGACAGAGAATGTTCTCGATGCCGGCGGCTCGGAAGCCCCGCACCTCATCCTCCACCTTCGCGCGGTCGGCAGCGATGCACGTCATGTGCGCAAGCGCCGGCACGTCGCAGGCATCCTGCACGAACGCCGCGAGTTCGCACGTGTTCGCGCCCGTCGTGCCGCCGGCGGCCCCGTAGGTGACCGAGACGAACGCAGGGTTCACGGCGGCGATCTCGCGGACGACGCGCTTCGTCCGCTCCATCGCCGCCCGTTCCTCGGCCGCGCCGGACGCCGCGCGCCGCTTCGGGGGGAACACCTCGAAGGACAGGCTGGGCCGCCCTTCGGCGATAATTTCTGAAATCTTCATACGCACTGATTATACCATATCCGGGTACTGGCCCGACTGCGGGACAAGGCGTGCCAAGGGACCCGCGGACCGGCTTACTCGCCCGACGCCCGGGGCTCTCCACCGCGCACCGAAAACCGCCCGTGGCGGATGCCGCCGAGGAACTGCCAGGTCACGGACAGCGACCCGTCCGGCAGCAGCCGTCCGTTGGCGGCGATCTCGTGCGTGCCGCAGTTCGCGAAAAGCGGCTCGACGTTCGAGTCGTTGAACGTCCAGCGCGTCACGGCCCATGCACCCCGTCCGACGGCGAGGCGGCGGCCGTCCTTCCGCACCAGCGTCCAGCCCGTCGCACCCGGCTCGACGGATGCCGCGTCGAAGCCCTCGAAGACGGCGTTCCCGTTCCCCTCCAGCGGCAGCGCGAGGGAATCGCACTTCGCGCGCAGCCGCGCCTCGGCGGCGGCGTCCGCCGCGCGCGGCGTCGGGCCGAACGACGGCAGCAGATGCGTCCAGATCAGGTCCAGCTCGCGCTGCATGTCGCCGAGGCCCGCATGGACCGAGACGACGGCGTCCTGCTCGGGGAAGACGACGGTCAGCTGGCCCGCCGCGCCGTCCGCGCGGTACGCCCCGTGGCGGCAGCGCCAGAACTGGAAGCCGTAGCCCTGGCCCCAGTCGCTGCCCGAGCCAATCGTCTGGGCCTGGACGACGATGCCGCCCGACCAGGTCTGGCGCGCCGTCGCGAGGCGCACCCACTCGCGCGAGAGCAGCTGCCGCCCGTCCCAACGCCCTTCCTGCAGGAGGAACTGCCCGAACCGCGCAAGGTCGCGCGTCGTCATGTTCATGCCCCAGCCGCCGCAGGCGACGCCCGTGGGCGAGACCGTCGACCAGGGGCTCGTCATGCCGAGCGGATCGAACAGCCGCTCCTTGAGGAAGTCCATGAGCGGCTTTCCGCTGATCTTCTCGACAATGGCCGCCAGCAGGTGCGTCGCGCCCGAATCGTACTTGAAGCCCGTCCCCGGCTCGCGGTCGATCTTGTTCTTCAGAAGGGCCTTGACCCAGTCGCCCGCGATGTCGTCGCGCTCGGCGTCCGTGCGGTCGGCGCCGAGGTTCATCGTGAGGAGGTCGCGCACCCGGACCTGCCGCAGGTTCTCGGACGGCTCCGCCGGCGCCGCGTCGGGGAAGAGGGACACGACGCGGCGGTCGAGGTCGAGCCTGCCGTCGTCCACGAGGAAGCCGACGGCCGTTGACGTGAAGCTCTTCGAATGCGAATAGAGCATGTGCGGACGCTTCAGCGTGTCCTGCGGCGCCCAGGTCCCCTCGGCGATGAGGCGCCCGTGGCGCAGGATGACGAATCCATGCACATAGCCGTTGCCGAAGCGGTTCGTCGCCGCGTCGTTCTCGCACGCCTCGATCCACCGCTGGATCGCCGCAGACGAGACGCCCTGCGACTCCGGCGAGGCCCGCTCGAAATCCGGCGCGCACAGCGCGCCCCACGCCCCGGCAACGACCGCAAACGCGGCCCACAGCATCCCGTTCCCCAACTTCATGTCATCCGTCCTTTCCCATGTGTCTACTTCTTCTACAGGTCCTTTGCGGCGAGGGCGTTGAGACGGTCGATCCAGAGCGTGCCGAGCGCGTCCTTGCGCGCCCGGTGTTCCGTCACCGCGAGGACGAACGGGTTCGTCTCGAACGTGCCGCGCACGCCCGCGAAATCCGCCTCGGTCGTCGCGCCGAGCCCGTCGAAGCCGAAGCCCGTCTTCATCGAGAGCGAGAACTCCTTGCGCGCGTCCTCGTAGAGCATGTCGTCGAGCTTCAGGACGGAGGCGCGCCAGCGGCGGATGATCGAGACGAGGTCGCGGTAGCCGATCCGGCCCTCTTCGAGGCCGTAGTGGCGGAGCATGAGGTCGTAGGCCCATGTCCACTCGTCGTCGTAGTAGCGCACCTGCAGGTCGGCCATCCGCGCGTCCAGTTCCGCGCAGGAGGCGATTCGACCGGCCTCCACGTCGTCGAGGATCGCGCGCACGCGCGAGTGGGGCGCGAGGAGGCCCGAGAGGTCCACCCAGTCGCCCAGGCCCGCGCGCGCCGTCGGCCTGAGCCCGCCGAGGTAGTCGCCGTCCGTGATCGTCTCCAGCCGCGAGATGAGGGAGTTGCCGAGGAACTTGTCGATCGCCATCCGGTAGAAGCCGATGCCCTTCACGAGCGCGGCGTTCGTGATGCGCGCGCTCTGGTAGGCGTAGGTGTCGCTCGTCGCGCCCGAGAGCGCACGCAGGCTTTCGAGGATCGCGATGCCGCGCACCATCTTGTCGATCGTGTAGGGCGAGAGGAGGTTGAAGTTCACCTTGTCGAGGCGGCCCTCCGGCGCGCGGCGGTCGCGCTTCGGCCACTTCTGCACGTCGCGGATCGTGCCGACGCTCTTGAGGTTCACGCCGGGCACGAGGTACGTGACGCCCTGCGACTCGATGAGGTAGGAGAACGGCAGGCTCGACGTGTCGGGATTCGTCGTGTGGCGCCCCATCACGAGCGAGAACGCGCCGATGCGCGCGGGCCAGAGGATGTACGAGTCGGACGCCGTCTTCGAGCCGCGCTCCAGCGCGCCCTGGTGGATGGGCCCGAGCTTGTACATGTGGTTGGACTGGTTCGAGCCAGAGCCCGCGTTCATGAAGCTGAACATGCCGGCGATGAGCAGCGTCGACTTGTGGTGCGTGACGGTGAACGGCCCCGCGAAGACCGCGCAGGCCTCGCCGTTCTCCTCCTGGCAGTTGCAGAAGAAGAGCGAGTCGCTCGCCGAGTAGCCGTGGCCGAGCGCGCACGACTGCCCGACGTAGCAGCGCGTGAGGCGCGTGCCGTCCTCGACGCGCGAACCGTCCTGCACGATGAAGTCGTCCGCGCTGACGCCGCGCCCGATCGTGACGGGCGAGTCGCGGCGGCTGACGAGCGAGCCGTTCGAGAGGCGCGCCGCGCCGTCCACCACCGCGCCGTCGCCGATGAAGACGTTGCGCACGAGCCCCGTGTCGACGACCGTCACGCCGCAGCCGATCGTGCCGCGCGCCGACCGCGCGGCCGCCGCCTTCTCCCGCGCGAAGCGCTTGAGCGCGGCGACGAGGCGCGGCCGGTGCCGGTACATCGCCTCCAGGTACGCCTCGTGCGCCGTGAGCGCCGTGTGGATCGTCACCTCGCGCCCGCCCGTCTCGTTGAGGACCGAGACCTCGACGCCGTTGCCGAAGCCCGACTCGCCCTCGACGTAGATCTTGTCGACGTTGCCGATGTGCGTACACGCGCCGATGTCGTAGTTCGCGATGTAGCTGCGGACGTTCGAGATGCGGCAGTCGTCGCCGACCGTCACGTTGTGCAGCGTCGCGTGGTAGAGGCCCGCCGGCTTGCGGACGCCGCCCGGCAGCGTGTACGTCGTGCGGAACGCGCCGAGGCGGCACGTTCCCGAGAAGGCCGCGTCGCGCACCGTCGCCGCGTCGAAGCCCGGCGCGACCGTGACCGCCCGCCAGTCCTCGGCCGAGCAGCCGTGCGCCTCTAGGGCCGCGATCTCGCGCGCCGTCAACTGCCGATACGCCATGCGCCCCCGCCTTTCCGCGCCTCAGTGGTGGGAGCAGCCCCCGCAGCCGTGGCCGCAGTGGCCGCCGCAGCCGCCGTGGCCGCCGCCGCAGGTCGCGGTCTGCGCGGTGACGAGCGTGCCGGCGAGCAGCTTCTCGACCGCCTCGTCGGCCGCGCCCGCGACGCCCGCGAAGAGCGAAATGCCCGCCCCCGCGAGCGCGCCCTGCATGCCGGGGCCGACGTTGCCGCAGATGACGGCGTTCACCCCGTGCCACACGAGCCAGAGGGCGAGGTCTTCATGGCCGGTCCCCTCGGTGTCGGCGACTTCGGAGGACGCCACGCGGTCTTTTTCGATCTTGTAGATCTTGAACTGGGTCGACTTCCCGAGATGCGGGAAGATCCGCCCCTCGGCATACGGAATGGCAATCTGTGCGTCCATGCGGGATAGTATAGCACACTCTCAGAGGGCGAGCAGGACGACGCCCACGAGGATCGCGGCGAGCGCGAACGCCTTGCGGCGCAGGTTCGTCTCGTGGAAGAACGCCGCGCCGAGCACGAAGGTGATCACCACCGAGAAGCGGCGCAGGAGCGAGCCGACGGAGATGGGGACGCCCGGAATGGAAAGCCCCTTGAAGTAGAGCCAGTCCGCGCACGCGAGAAGGGTCCCCACGCAGGGGATCGTCCACCGCCACTCGAACGGGTCGTGGCGGAGGCGCAGGAGCGTGCGCCCCGCGAGCAGCAGGCCGTAGACGGCGACGAGGCCGATCTGGAACCAGAACTGCACCACCTCCACCGGCGCCGCGCGGACCTGGAAGACGTATTTGTCCCACAGGCTCGAACAGGCCGAACAGCACATGCCGCCCACGGCGCACCACACGGCGCGGCTGCGCAGGAAGTCGATGCCCTCGTGGCGCCCCGCCCAGGAGAACGCCCAGTAGCCGCCGAAGACGAACAGCATCCCGATGCCCTGGATCCAGGTCGGCACCTCCCCGTAGCAGAAGAACGCCGCCACGAAGACGAGCGCCGGGGCGCTCGCGCGGATCGGCGTCGCGATGGTGATCGGAAGCGTGCGCAGGGCGCAGAAGGTGAGGATCCACGACGTCGCGACGATGACGGACTTGCTGGCGGCCAGGGCCAGCACCCACCCTTCCGGGTGCAGCAGCGTCCCGACGTCCCCGAAGAGGAGCGCCGCCGCGACGAACGCGCTCCCCCCGCAGCACGTCGAGATGAGCAGCGTCGGCAGCACCGCGTTGTTCCGCACGCTCGCCTTCTTGGCAATGTCGTAGAACGCGAGGAAGACCGCGCTCAGGAGAATCCACACCGTCCAGTCCATGTTCTTCTTCAACCTTTCCGGGAAACAGCGGTCGGTTAGTTTAGCATAAATGCCGTATGGCATAATACGGCAAATGGGCGGCGCTGCAAGGCGGCGGCGAGGAGGGCACCTCAGGAACGGAACCTCACGCAGAGGCGCGGAGAGGCGGAGAACGCAGAGAGGAAGGTTGAGACGATGACGGGAAACGAGATGGCCGACGACATCTCAAAACGTATCTTGTCGCCATGAATCTCCTGCTTGGATTGCCTGTCAACTTCGGCAGGGAAAGGAGGCTCGTCGATCAACCCAATCAATCTCTGCGCTCTCCGCCTCTCCGCGCCTCTGCGTGAGGCAAAAACGACGACGCGAGAAGACGCGCGAAAGGAAGTCAAGACGAATGAATCCACGAAACGGACGCCGGGCTCCGGGGCGGTGGCAGACGCTTCCTCCATTTGGTATAATGCCCGCCATGTTCTCTTCACGGGAAAAAGGCGACGTCCGGGACGTCCTCGCGACCACGCTGCCCCTCGTGCTCGCGATGGGCGCGCATGCGGTCAACCAGTTCACGGACCGCGTCTTCCTCGCGCGCTACTCGGACGACGCCATTCAGGCCTCCCTCCCCAGCGGCATCCTCAGCTGGCTCTTCATCTGCCTGTTCGTCGCGACCGCCAGCTACTCCGGCACCTTCGTCGCCCAGTTCCACGGCGCCGGCTCGAAGCGCGACGCCGCCGCGGCCTACGGGCAGGGCCTCTGGCTCGCGCTCGCCGCCCTTCCGCTCATCCTCCTCTCGATCCCCCTCGGGTACGCCCTCTTCAACCTCGCCGGGCACGCCCCCGCCATCCTCGCCGACGAGAAGGCCTACTACGGCATCCTCCAGCTCGGCGGCGTCTTCTGCGTCTTCCAGGCCGTCCTCGCCGGCTACTTCGCCGGACAGGGCAAGACCCGCCTCGTGGGCGTCGCCACCTGCGCCGGCAGCCTCTCGAACGTCCTCCTCGACTGGATGTTCATCTTCGGGCATGGCGGCTGCGGGCGCTGGGGCATCGTCGGCGCGGGCTGGGCCACCGCCCTCGCCGCCGCCGTCCCCTGCCTCATCCTCGGCGCGGCCACCTTCTCCGAACCCGCCCTGCGCGGCCGCCGCTACCTCGTCGCGCTCCGTCCGCGCCCCGACCTGCTCCGGCGCATCGTCCGCTACGGCCTCCCCTCCGGCCTCCACCAGTTCCTCGACGTCGCCACCTTCACCGTCTTCGTCATGGCCACCGGCCGCCTCGACGCCCTCTCCCTCGCCGTCTCCAACATCGTCTTCACCGTCAACTACGTCTCCTTCGCCCCCCTGCTCGGGCTCGGGCAGGGCACCACCGTGCTCGTCGGGCAGTACCAGGGCGCGGACGACGCCGTCGCCTCGATCCGCGCCACGAAGAGCGCCCTCTTCCTCGGCGCCGTCTACGTCGCCCTCTTCGCGCTCGTCGTCTTCCTCTTCTCCGACACCCTCATGGACGCCTTCCGGGGGCCCGACACGGCCTTCGAGTCCGCCTCCTTCCACACCCTCGGCCGCACGCTCATGTGGATCATGCTCTCCTGGGCCTTCTTCGACGCCGTGAACCTCATCGTGGGCGGCGCGCTCAAGGGCGCGGGCGACACGAAGTTCGTCATGTTCGCCCTGCTCGCGATCTCCCTCGGCCTCTGGATGCCCGTCGTCTTCCTCATCCTGTGGCTCGCCCCCTCGATCACGTTCCTCTGGCTCACGATGCCCTTCTACTGCGGCGTCTGCGCCATGACCTGCATCGTGCGGTTCGCCCGGGGCCGCTGGAGGCGCCTGCGCCTCGTCGACGACCGCGTGACGCGCTGAGGCGGGAATGGTACAATTTCAGCATTTCTCTCCAATACGAAGAAGGAAGGACCGATCATGCAGGATTTCCAGAAACCGCTCGTCGAGGCGTGGACGGACTACGTCGCCGGTCGCCTCGACGCCAAGGCGCTCAAGGGCCGTTCCGCCGGCTTCGGCATCTACCAGCAGCGCGACGACCGCACGATGATGCGCGTCCGGCGCGTGGGCGGGCGCGTGACGGCGGACGACCTCCACCACGCCGCCGCCCTCCTGCGCGCCCACGGCGGCAGCCACGTCCATCTGACGACGCGCCAGGACCTCCAGCTCCACGGCATCCCCGCCGCGCACGTCACCGCCGCGCTCGCCGCCTGCGAGGCCGTCGGCTTCCACTTCCGGGGCGGTGGCGGCGACACCTTCCGCAACACGTGCGTCAGCGCCTTCTCCGGCCTCCATGCGGATTCCGTCTTCGACGTCCTCCCCTACGCCCGGGCCCTCTCGCGCGCCTTCGCCGCCTTCGACCCCGCCTACGGTCTCCCCCGCAAGCTCAAGATCGCCTTTGCGGACCGCCCTGCCGACGCCGTTCTCGCCCAGTCGAACGACCTCGGCTTCCTCGCGAAGACCGTCGACGGCCACCCCGTCTTCGAGACCTACCTCGGCGGCGGCATCGGCTTCAAACCGCGCCTCGGCTTCAGGCTCTTCGACGCCCTGCCCGCCCCGGACTGCATCCGCCTCGCGAAGGCCCTCACCGTCCTCTTCAACGAACGGGGCTGCCGCACGAACCGCGCGCACGCGCGCATCCGCTTCCTGCGCGAAGACCTCGGCGACGCGGAATTCGCGCGCCTCCTCCAGGCCGCGTTCGACCGGATGCCGGCCGAGAGCGTGGACCTGCCTCCCACCGAACCGCCGCCCCCCACGGCCTTTCCCGTCCACGCCGCCGCGCGCGCGGGCTTCGACGCCTGGCGCGCGCTCGCCGTGACGCCCCTCGCCCACGGCCGCTCCGCCATCCGCCTCTTCGTCCCCTTCGGTAACTTCACGGCGGACGAACTCGACGCCTTCGTGGCGGCGCTCGCGCCCTTCGGCGCGACCTGCTTCGAAATCCTCACCTCGCTCGACCTCGGCCTCGTCGTCCCGGAAGAGCAGCTTGCGGGCGTGTACGCCGTCCTTGCGGACCTCGACCGCGACTACCTCGCCCGCAGCTTCGTCGGCAACATCCGCACCTGCGTCGGCTGCACCGTCTGCAAGAGCGGCGTCACCGACGCTCCCGCCGTCGGGCGCGCCGTCGCCGCTTACTTCGACGCGACGTACCAGCCCCTCGACACGCCCCGGAAAATCGCCGTCGCGCGCGCGCTCCTCAACGACGTGCGCATCAGCGGGTGCCCGAATTCCTGCACGAACCAGCCGCTCGCGGCGTTCGGCTTCGCGGGACGCAAACTGGACGGCGCCGACGCCGAGACGTCCTACACGCCCGGCTCCCAGAGCCCCGCCCGCCTCGGCGCGCCCGACGCCACCGTCCCCCCCATCCCCGCCCGCGATCTCCCCGCCTTCCTCGAACGGCGCATCCTCGCCACCCTCGCCCGGTAGGAACGCGGACGCGAAGCATCTGCGTTCCGTTGGCACCATTCCTGCATTCCATCAAAGGAACAATCTCATGAACAACTCCCACGCACACGACGTCGTCGTCGCCGAACGCTTCTCCTTCCGCGACCTCTGGAGGAAGGAGGACTGGCTGGCCATCTGGATCGCGTTCATCCTCATCGCCGTCGCCGCCGTCGGTTCCCTCACGGGCGCCTACGACTTCTCCGGCGCGAAGTTCCCGACGTGGGGGATTTCCGCCGCCGAGTTCACGGACCCCGCGAAGGCACGCGGCTTCCTCGGCGTGTTCAGTCCGACCCTCGGCCTCAGGCTCGGCGTCACCTTCGCCGCCTTCGCCGCGCTCTTCACGCTCGGCACGCGCCTGGAGGGGAAGCGTCCGCTCGCGTTCCTGCGCGCGTTCGCCGGGATGTTCGCGCTCGTCTCCGTCGTGCGCCTCCTCTCCGCCGAGGCGACGTTCCACCGCTACCTCGAATACGCATTCTGGGCCCTGCTGCTGGGGCTGGCAATCAGCAACACGGCGAAGACGCCCGGCTGGCTCAGGCCCGCGCTCCGCACCGAGTTCTACATCAAGGCGGGCCTCGTGCTCCTCGGCGCGCAGGTGCTCTTCTCGAACATCCAGAAATTCGGACTCTACGGGCTCGGCATCGCCTGGGGCGTCACGCCGGTCGTCATCGTCTTCATGTGGTGGTATGGCACGAAGGTGCTCAAGATCCGGAACAACCCGCTCGTCATCACGATCGCCGCCGCGACGTCCGTCTGCGGCACCTCCGCCGCGATCGCCGCCGCCGCCGCCGCGAAGGCGAAGAAGACGGACCTCGCGTTCGCCGTCGGCACGTCGCTCGTCTTCACGGTCCTCATGATGGTCGGCCTGCCCCTCTTCATCAAGGCGCTCCACATCGACCCGATGATCGGCGGGGCGTGGATCGGCGGCACGGTCGACTCGACCGGCGCGGTCGTCCTCGCGGGACAGGCCCTCGGCGACCTGGGCGGACAGGTCGCCGCCCTCGTCAAGATGATCCAGAACATCCTCATCGGCTTCATCGCCCTCGGCATCGCCCTCTTCTTCACGACGAAGGTGGACCGCGCCGCGGACGGCCGCCCCGTCGGCGTCGGCGAGATCTGGCAGCGTTTCCCGAAGTTCATCCTCGGCTTCCTCACCGCCTCGCTTGTCTTCTCCTTCGTGCTGCAGCCGACCTGCGGCGTGGACGCCACGAACGGCATCATCAAGCACCTCAAGGAGTTCCAGAACTGGGCCTTCGCGCTCGCCTTCACCTCAATCGGGCTGGAGACGAACTTCAAGGAACTCTGCGGACAGGTCCAGGGCGGCCGCCCCTTCCAGCTCTACATCGTCGGCCAGCTCTTCAACCTCGTCCTGACCTTCGCGGTCGTCTGGCTGCTCCTTTCAGGCTGGCTCTTCCCCATCCCCCAGCTCGCCACCTGACGCCGCCCGCGCGCGCCGCCTAGGCGCCGTGGCGGAAGGAGATCGTGCGGCGCTCCTCGTCCTCGCCAAGCGCAAGCGACACGTGCCAGGCCGACGCGGGGATGAGGTCGCCGGCACGGTCGGGCCATTCCACGAACAGCACCGCGCCGCGCGAGAGGTAGTCCTCCCAGCCGATCGTCAGCACGTCGTCCGCGTCGTGGAGGCGGTAGAGATCCATGTGGACGAGCAGGAAGCGGTCCGTCGGATGCTCGACGACGAGGCAGAACGTGGGGCTCGTCACCGCGCGCTTCGCGCCGAGGGACGCGGCAAGCCCCTGCGTGAACGTCGTCTTGCCCGCGCCGAGGTCCCCTTCGAGGCACACGACGTCGCCCGGCCTCAGCTCCGCCGCGAACACACGCGCCACGGCCCACGTCTCCTCCACACCGTTCACCTGGTAGACATCCTTCATGCGAGCGCTCCTTCTGCGGCGAGTTCCCTGAAAAAGAGCGGCAAATAGTCGGGCGCGAAGGCCGAGGCGTGCGGCAGACGCACGAGCCCCGGCAGGTCCGCCGCGAGCGGCGACGCCGCCGTGAGCGGTTCGCGCCGGTAGACGTCGAGGTACGCACCCGCGAGGCGGCGCGTGGCGAGCGCGCGCGCAAGCGCCGCCTCGTCGACGGCGTTGCCGCGCCCGACGTTGATCAGGACGGCGGTGCGCTTCATCGCCCCCAGGACCGCCGCGTCGACGAGGTTGTCCGTCCCCGTGTCGCCGGGCAGCGCGACGATCAGCCAGTCCGCCGTCTTCGCCTCCGCCCTGAGGTCGCCGATGTTCGCGCGGCGGATGCCCGTCACGGCGACGCCCAGGGCGGCGAGCCGGTCGCCGATCGCGCGCCCGATCTTCCCGTAGCCGAGGATCACCGCCTTCGTACCCGCCACGCGCGTGCAGAAGGGCGAAAGCGCGGCGCGGGGCCAAAGGTCGCCCGCGCGCTGGAAGCGGGCGGCGGCGTAGAGTCCGCGCGCGTGCGCGAAGATGAACGCCAGCACGGTCTCGCTCATGATCGCCCCGTGGAACGCGCCGTTCACGCGCACGACGCCCGGCGGCAGCTCGGCGTCCGTCGGCAGCAGCTCGCGCCCGGCGCCCGGCGTCGCGAGGACGCGCAGCCTTTTCGCGCGTGCGAACCACTCCTTCCTGAACGCCCATACGATTGCGTGCGTCGCCGTCGGAAGCTCCCGCAGAAACGCGCGTTCGCTGCGGACCATCCTGACCTCGCCCTCCACAAGCGATTTGAACACGGCGAGCCCCGACGCATTCAGGCGGAACGCGCCAATCGGCCAGTCGAGCCACAGGAGATAGCGGTTGGTGGACATGTGGGCAGTATTCTACCACAATTCCGCCGCCGTGAAGCGATTCGCGCAAGAGACTTTGGCGGGAGAACCGGGAAAGGCCGATTTTCCATCGCCACCGTAAAATACGACGCCATTCTTCCATCAGCGATGGAAAAAAACGACGGACGTATGGTACATGTAGCCCATGAAAATCCTTAAAAGAATGGTAGCTGCTGCCAATGGAAGTTTTTCCGCAAACCACGGAAGAGCCGAAAAATCAGTCATTTGTAATCCGTGTCAGCGCGAGATTCCGCCTTGTGGCCGTTCGTAGGCGGCACTGCCCCACGATGCGCCAGGAACCCGCCCCGTAGAGACGCGGCTTCTCGCCCGGAACGGTCACCGTCGCCGTTGCGCCGGCGGGAACCGTGAACTCCCAGATCCACTCGTCGCCCTTGTAGCGCCACGCGCTCTTGACGAGACCGGCGGACGACCTGTATTCGGCCTTGACGAAGCCGAGGCGACGGTCCGGCACGGGGGCCATGACAATGTGCCTGAATCCGGGTGACCGAACATCCGCCGCGATGCCCGCCGCCGTCTTGTAGAGCCACGCGAGCACGGACCCGTAGGCGTAGTGGTTGAAACTGTTCATGCCGACCGGCCCGAAGCCGTCCTTCTTCGTATAGCTGTTCCACCTCTCCCAGACCGTCGTCGCGCCCTGATCGACCGAATAGAGCCAGCCGGGGAACTTGCGGTTCAGCAACAGGTCGTAGGCCAGGCTCGAAAGCCCGCTCGCGGTCAGCGTGTCCAACGCGATCGCCGTGCCGAGGAATCCCGTGTGCAGCGTACCGCCCGAAGCGGTGATACTCGCCCTGAGATCGGCAATTGCCCGAGCCTTGGCATCCCCCTCGACCAGTCCGAGCTTCAGCGCGAAGAGCATCGGCGTCTGCATGTCCCGGAAGACGGGAAGAATCGTCCCGCCGTCCGCCGTGAAGAACGTCCGCTTCAGGTAGTCTTCCGCCGTCGCCGCCATTGCCCGATATTTCGCGGCCGCCGCCTCGCGACCCGTTCCCTCGGCCATTTCGGCCATCATCCGCGCATCCTGAAGCCAATGGCATCCGCCCAAATAGTTCCAGTAACGGACGGCATCCGGCTTGATCTGCCGCCGACCGTTCGCATCCGTCTCGAACGCCGAATACTCGGACTTGTACGGACAGCTCTCCAGTTTCGTCAGTGACAGCCAGTCCCCCCACTGGTACCAGCCGCATTCGTTGACGATGCCGTTCCAGAACGCATACCGCGTCTCGCTGACGTGCGCGACAAACTTCTCCATCGCCGCCCAGTTCTCGTCGACGATGCGCCGGTCGCCGAACTGCCTGAACATCTGGTACGGCACGATCACGCCCGCGTCGGCCCATCCGATGCGCATCAGGTTCTCCCCGTACTGCGCATGCGGCGCGACCGCCGGGAAACTGCCGCATGCGTCCTGGTCGTCGCGCAAGTCGCGCATCCACTTGCGCAGGAAGCCGTACACGTCGGCGTTGAAGCTCGCCGCCTCGCAGAAGATCTGCGTGTCCGCCGCCCAGCCCAGCCGTTCGTTGCGCTGCGGACAGTCCGTCGGCACGGAAAGGTAATTCGAGAACATCCCCCATCTGATGTTGGAAATAAGGCGATTCACGTCCTTGTCGCCCGTCACAAGCGAGCCGAGTTCCCCGTCCCTTGCGATGGACGACACCGGCACGCTGACGACGCGCTGAATCTTGACCGGCTCTGTCGCCGTGACGGAGAGGTAGCGGTAGCCGAAATAGGTAAAGCGCGGACAGTACGCCTCCACGCCTTCGCCGGCAAACGTGTAGGTCAGCAGCCGCCCCGTCTCGAAGCCCGCACGCAGGTTGGCACGGTAGACGCTCCCCTCCGGGCCGTCGTTGCCGCGCGACTTCAGGCCGCCGCCGTCGTTCAGCATCTCCGCCGGACGCGCCGTCAGCGCCGTCCCTTCCGCCGCCGAAAAACGAAACGACGGAACCGACGCCGCGTTCTGTCCGAAGTCGATGACCAGCGTCTCGCCCGGACGGATGTCGAAAGGCCCCTCGCGGTTGGGGAACTCGCGCACGACCTTCACCTTCCCGAACGCCTCCGCCGAAACGCCGTCGACGCCACGCCAGACGTAGGCGCACACGGGCTTCAGCGTCAGGTCGCGCCGCAAGGCGACTTCGGCGCCATCCGTCGGCAGGATCTCGCCCCTGAACTCGTCGTTCGCCTCCGGCACACCCAAGCCCCGCCACACGGCGAAACCAGGCTGCCGCCGCGCGTCGAAATGTTCGCCGTCGAAGATCGAGGCCTGCGTGACCGGCCCGGCGATGCCCGCGCGCCAATCGTTCGTGTTCGTGCCAAACCGCCGCGTCGAGCCGTCCGCGAACCGCAGCTCCAGGACACCGCGAAAGGCACTCTTGCGACCGACAAACCCCTTGTGTCCCGTCGGCGTGACGACCTTGTCGCGCCACCACCCAGCGGACACCTCCGCCGCGAGGACGTTTGCCTCGCCCTTCGCACAACGGAAGGCGTCCGTGACATCGTAGGTGAAGGCGTACTTCGTCTTCCGCCAGTCGGTGAAGCCCGGCTTCAGGAAGTCCGCCCCGACGCGGCGACCGTTGAGATACAGTTCATAAACGCCAAGGCCGGCCGTCATCCACCGGGCCGAAACGACAGGGTCGGCGTTCGTGTGCGAGCAGACGAACCAGCTCGTTCCGGGCGCGGCGGGTGTCGCGTCGCCGATGATGCCGTCCTCGACGGGGGCATCCTGCACCGAAAGCCAGATGCTGTCCGCCCAGGCATCCCCGTCCAACGCCGCCGTACGCACACCGACCGCCGCAGAGCCGTCCGCCTCGGACGCAAACGCGATTCGGTAGGCGAATGCCTTCCCGTCAGCCGACAGGCCGACCTGTCCGCCCTCCTGCCGCCAAGCGACGGGTTTCGTACCCTTCTCCGGCTCAATCGCCTCCACGCGCTCGACACGGCGACCGCCCGCACCGAATGCGTCCAAGTCGATCCGCGCACGGAACGGGCGCGAGTCGGGCAGGGGGGTGAGAATCCATGCCGCCGCGTCCCGCCTCTCGAGCCGGAAGGCCCCATCCGTCCAAATGCCGCCGAAATCGATCAGTTCGGCAGACTTCCCGTCAGGCCGGGCGTCGGCGAACGTCAGCCCGTCGGCTTTCGCGTATGCGCACCGACGTCCGTTCCGAAGCGTGACGCCCGCCTCCACACCCGCCGCCTTCGCCAGAAAACCGTACATCGGCAGCGCGACGTCGCCCGCGACCTTCCAGACAGCGTTCGTCTCGCGGTTGATCCACACCTCGCCGCCGCCCGCGAACGTCGCGTGCTGGCGGTGGATGTTGCCGCCAAACGTCAGGGACTCGAATTCTGACCGCGCGAGCGCGGCGCAGACGTCGTGCAGGAGCCAGTACGTCATCACCGTCCGCCGGCTGAAGGGTCCGTCACACATGGGGGAGCGTCCGCCGATCACCGTCGTGCAGAGGTAGTCGTCGCTGGCGTAGCCGTGCCGAGCCGTGTCGCCCCAGCGTGTCCAGTCGGGCGCGGAATAGCGCTTGTCGCCGAGACCACCCGCTAAGAGGACAAACCGCCCGTGCGTCGCCATGTCGTGCCACGGCACGCGCTCGGCATCCGCAAACGCCGTCTCCGGCATCCAGCGGTGCGCAGGGAAGTGGTCGCTCTGCCCCGCGTCGAGATGCCCCACAAGCGCGTCCGTCCCTGCCTCCGAAATCGTGACGCCCTGCGGCCGTCCCAGTCCGGCGCGGTAGGCGTCAAATGCCGCACCCCACGCCCGCGACGTGCATGTCTTGGGGTAGAACGTGCCCGTGCGGTCGTAATAGTCGAATGGTGCGATGGCCGCGAAAACGTCGATGAAGACGCCGTCCGGCGCGGCCGCCTGACGCAGAAGCGCGGCGTTGCGATCGAGCCACGGACGGAAGCCGTGGGGCAGCGTGCGATAGCTCTGCGCACGCTCCCCGTCGTTGTACCACGCCTCGTAGGGCGTGCCGTCAGGATTGAAGACGATCCTGTCGTACGAGAAGCCGTCCGCGTCCGGGTAGTAGTCGATGTAGTTGTCGTGCGGCACGAAGAGCCAGCCCGCACGCGCACACGCCTCGCCCAGCCGCCGAAACGCCGCCGCGTCGCCGCGCGGCGGACAGATGTCCGGCAACCGGTAGTCATACCCCCACCGCTGCCAGTCGTGCTTGACGAAGACCGCGTCCCGCACGCCGTATTTCGCCGCGCGGGCGACATCCGCCGCCACGTGGTCGTAGTCGATGCCCCACCACTGGTCGAGGCACATCCGCCCCAGCAGCGTTTCAACGCCCGATCCCGGCCTGTAGCCGCTCATGTCGCGAAAATGCCGCGCGGCGGCGAACGCGCCCTTCGCAGACGGCACGAACGTGAACGTGGCGTCGTGGCGCGTGACGAGCGCGTACTGCTTCCGCGCACGACCGCAGACAAGCGCGTCGGGGAAAACATCCGTAGCCTGCACGAGCGAAAGCCCGTTCTCGTAGTCCGCGCCGACATGGCGCGTCGAGAGGTCGAACCCCGACGCGCCGAGACTGAAGTCGCGCGGCTGCTCGATCACGTTCCCGAAGCCCGCGTAAGCGCGTTCGGCGGGCAGAGACCCCGTTCCAAGCGACAGGCTCGTGTAGCGTGGCTCGCCCTGCGCGTTGCGCGTCACGCCGGGCATGTCCCAAGCCATCTTCAGCGCACCCCGCTCCGCCCAGATCCGCGCACGGAGCGGAACGCTCTCCCCGTCTTCGTCACGCGGCGCCAGCCAATGCGTCACGATCGCCTCCGCGTCCGTCGCTTTCGTCTCCACACGCGCACACGTCCGTCCGGCCAACGCACCGCCGACGGCATCGCCATCCACTTCGCACGCGAAACCACGATACGTCAGCTCACGCCGTCCGTCCGTGAACGCCAGCACGCCGTCGAAAAGCCCCTGCGAACCAAGCGACCACGCCACGCCGAAGACGCCCTCGCGTCCCTTCAGCGAAAAGCGGAGTTTCGGGAGATCCGTCCCGTGCGCACACGCGGCGCGTGCGGCCTTTCGGGCGGACGCCTCACACTTCGCCCAGTCGGCTTCCGTGGGCGCGGACGGCATCTCGCCGATCTCAAGCACGGGATCGGCCCATCCGCACCGGTCGCAGGTCGTGTCCATCTTCGGTCCCGGCCCGACCCAGAGGCGCAACGTGACGGACATCCCCGCCCACGGCGCCAAATCAATCGTCCCGTCCTGCCATGTCCGCGCGGCGCTGAAGCGCGAAAAGACCTCCGTCGCCTTTTCTCCCTCGATTACAAAAACCTTGTGTTCCGTGCCGTCGCTTGGGGCACCGCCACCACTCTGCCCCAGCAACGCCGTCGCGAAGCGGAGCGCACACGGCCGCGTCTCAGGCAAGGCCAGCGGAATGTCGCGCCAGACCGCGCCCGCACCGCCCTGCCACGGCGGATGACAGGTGAATCCGGGCCTGACGCCACCCTCGGCCGCGACCTGCGCCGGCTCGAACGACGCGCCACCCGCCAGCGGTTCGACACGCCCGTTGACCTCCGTCCAGACGGTCGCCGGAAACTTGTCCAGCCGCACACGCCCTTTCTTCGGGACACATGGCGCTCTTGCCGCCGAGGCGCGGGACGGCGCGTCCTTCGCACGGAAGATGGCGATCGGGTGCAGGGGCTCGCCGCCCGGCAACGCCCAAGAGGCGTGAATCGGATAGAGCGCGTTCAGCGCTCGGTCCGGCTTCGCCTGGACGACAAACGACAGCTCGCGCGTTTCGTTCGCCGCCAGCGCGAGTTCGGCGGGCGGAGGCGGCCCCGCCAGTTCCCAATCGTCGTTCACCCAGACACGGAAAGCCCCCGCCACGGGCTTCGCCCCTTTGTTCGCCGCCCGCACGCGTACCGCAAACGGTTTCGCCGCGCGGCGTTCGGCCACGCACAGCGCGGGCGTGTCGGTCTTCTCGTCGAAACCCTCAAACGCAAGCGTCACGCCGTCCCGTGAATCCACGGGCGGACGGAACGCCCACGCCGAACAACTGCACACCGCAACCAACCACAAGAGAATGAGCGACCTCATCTTTACCCTTCCTTTCACTTTAGACGCAAATGCGGAACACCACGCCAAGAATCCCCTGCGGATGCGCCGCGCACACTTCGCGCAGGATTTTCTCGTCCAGATGGATCAACCCATCCGTCTGGGGTGCGGCGATTTCCCGCTCAACCCCATCCGCCAGGTCGGCGGCCAGCACCCGAACGACCTTTCCCTTGACGGGGACATGAACGGCGGCGGGCGACCCGAAGACGGCCAGCGGCAAGCGTCGGCAATCCCCGCCCAGCAAGGGCGAACGAACCGCCAAGACGGATGAATCCCTTTCGTGTCAGCATCGTACTTTCGCTGTTTTACCAATCCTCAGCGTACCCTAATGACGATGCCCATGCGGTAGTGGCGCAGCATCTCGTCCGCGTCCAGTACGCGCGGCGAAATGCGGATCTCGTCAATGAAACCCGCGAACGCCGCGCCGCCGCCGACCACAAGCGACGAGGACGCAAACGTGCGCGTCAGTGTCCCGACCGTAAACGAGCCGACTGCCGCGCCGTCCCGCCACAGCGTGACGGCGGTAGACGCCTCGTCCGCGCCGATGGCAAACGTGACCGCCCAGTGATGCCATGCGTTATCCGTCAGGTGCGCCGTCTCAAAATCGTGGACGCTCGCGCCGACGCGCACGCGCGCTGTGCCGTCCGCCGTGGCCTCGACGGCCCACACAGTCTCACCCGAACCGTCGGCCAGACGCACGAGGGACGCGCCCTCCTCCGAGGCCGTGCCACGCAAGAAGAACTCGACCGTCTGATTCTCGAGGTTCTCGATCATCAGGTTGCGTCCCCAGACGGCCGAGCCGCCGGACAGTGCCAAGCCTTGCCGATTCTCCCGTCCCTGCGTGCCGTCCGCCGCCTCCAGCCACTTGCCGGGACGCTGGACCGACAGGCTCGGCTGCACGCCGTCTTCTGTCTCGACGAACACGCCCTCCGGCGTGACATCCGCATACGGCTTCACGCCCATGTCATCCTCGAAATCAATCCACGCGGCGTAGTCGGCCGCGACGACGGCGTGTCCCGTCAGAAACTCTTGCGGCGTCAGCGCGCGTGCCGTCAGGCGGAAGCCGTCCGACAGTCCGTGGACGCCCTGCTGTCCGTCACCATAGCCGTTCAGAACTTGCAGGTAGTCTCCGTCGTTTCCCTGCGCATTGAAGTCAACCCCCGTCTTCAACCCAATCAGGCGGTAATCGACATAAAGCGACATTGTCTGGCGCGGTCGGTCATACGAAACGGCGATGTGATGCCACTGCCCGTCGCAAATCGGGGCTGAATAAGAATTGTTCCAGTCCCCATTGACCAAGAGCGTCACCTTACCGTCCCCTGCGGTCACGGGGATGGTCAGGGAAGAACAGTGAAACAGATAACTCAGCCCCTTTCGTCCGGACGGAGTCTCAAAGTTTCCGAAAATCTCGAACGTCCACGAATCCGCGAGCGCGGTATGGTAGCCGTCGGCGACATCATAGATGGAAAGGTAGGGGCAGAGGTCGCGGTCATCGGTCCTCACCGTGGTGGAAAGAACCGTTTCATTGGGCACGGTCTCCGTCGACATCACGTCGCGCCGATAGTCGGGCGCACAGATGTCGGACGACAGGGCCGCGTGGTCGGTGCCCGTCAGCTTCACATTGCTGATCGTCGCGAAGCCGGTCGGGACGGCCTGATTCAGGTGTACGGACGACGCGAGCGCATCGCTCCCGAAGAACGGCATTCCGCCGAACGGAACATACACGACCGTCTCGGGATGGCAGTTCGCCCAGCCCGTGTTCGGGCGCAGGAACTGTTCGGGCGCGAGCGGCTCGTCCGAAATGCGCACCTCGTCAATCAGACCCGGCCACGCACCGTAGGACGCACCCGCTGCGTGCCCGATGGAAAGCGCCTTGCCCGACGTGCCGTAGGCAAGAGGTCCGACCCACTCCCCCCTGACGTGCCGATAGTCCTGATAAAGAGACACCTGGTAAGCCGTGGCCGCCTCGTTTGACCGCACGACGAACGCCAAGTGATGCCATTTGCCGTCCTTGATCGAAACGTCACCGTAGAGCGTCCTGTCCGTCGCCACGCCGTCTTTCAGGTAGGCGAACTGAAACAACGGAATGCCATCCGCGCCCACGCGAAGTGCCCAGACGTTTCCGCTGTCGTTCGGATAGATGACCAGATTCCGCCACAGCGGCAAATCCGCCGCGCCGTCGAAGCGCGCGAACAGTTCGACGGTGACGGACGGAACGTGCAACCGCTCGTCGTCCGCGACGGTCAGGAACGTCCCGTAAAAGTCGCCCCACTGATTGCCGTCCGCCTTGAACTGCAGGCATCGGCCGTTGTCGCTCAACATTCCCGAGAGGGGGTCGAACACCTTTGCGCCCGCAGGAAAGGCGTCGGCGTAAGTCGCGAGGTAGGTCGCGTCCGTCGAAAGGCTTCCGCCCTTCGCCTCCGTCCACGCCGTGGCGGGGAAGAGCGTCGAATCGACCGCGTTGAGGATCGTCGCCTCTCCCGCCGTCGGCTTCTCGCCCGGCGCGGCCTCGTCAAAGCGATACCACGCAAGCGTCTTGGCTTGTGCGCCCGACACGAGCGCGGCAAAACCCGCGCACACGCAGGCAACGCGGAATTCCGTTTGCAGTCTTTTCTTCATATCGGTTGTTCCTTTCTTTTAAGTCTAATCAGTCAAACCATTCGGGGCCGATGACGCGGCCGCAGAGATAGAACTTCTTGTCATTGTACCACAGCACGCCCTTGCCGTCCAGCACGAGATAACTCGTGTAGAAGGAGAGAAGGAGTTGCCGTCTTCGCGCGGCGCGAAGAGCTTTGGATCCTTGAACCAGACGGGCTGTTCGTCGGTCGGCATGAAAGTCCCCGCAATGAGATACAGCGGCCCACGGCGCTGATAGGCGGTCTTCCCATTGAAGTCAAATGCGTTGTGAATCAGCGCGAAGTAAGTTCCGCTGCCCGCCTCAGGACCCTTCCAGTCGTAGAACGGCACGGGCGAACGCGGATGCAGGAACGGCTTGCCGCCGTCACGGTCGCACAGCAGCTTCGGCGCGCTCCATGTGCGCCCACGGTCGGCGCTCTTCGAGAAGGCGATGTGCTGGTCGATGGCACCCTCTCGCGACCCTGCGTCCAAAAGGCGTACAGCAACCCTCGCTTCTCGTCCTCTATGACCTGAAAGTGATCGTTGTACGTGTCCCCGGCTTTTTCGGGTCACGCAGTTTCGGGTCTCGCGGCTGACGAGGCACGAAGACGACATAATCCGGTCTGTTGACCAAGATGTCGCGCGGGGCTTCGCGTTCGCTCGGCGTCCCCTTGAGAGCCGCGAGAATCTGCGCCTCATGCGCGCCCCCCTCATCTGCCGCCAATAAGTGGGGGGGGGGGGGGGGGGGGGGATCATCGCCAGCCCCACCAACGAGGCAAGTCGGACGACCTTCGCACGATTGGCGTTGCCACTTGCTTTCCGTTTCATTTTTCCGCCTTTCTACACAAGTACACGGACATTATCTCATAATCCTGTAATGGGTGCAACGAGATATTTATGCAGAGTCAAAGGGGTTTAGCCGCAGAGAACGCAAAGGACGCAAGGCTCATGCCGCGCAGTC
>URIT01000019.1 GCA_900547945.1 uncultured bacterium | reverse complement strand
GCCCGTCCGGCCGGCCGCGCGGGCGGGCACGGGGCGGACGGTCTCGGTGGCGCTGCCGGGCGGGCGGACGATGGCCTTCCACGAGACGGCGCCCGGCGTGCTGTTCGCCGAGACGGAGCTGCCGCTCCAGGCGTACCGGGCGTTTGCGGCGGACCACCGCAGCGGCTTCTACGACATGATCGGCAAGGACCACGAGAACGGCGGGGTCGCGCTCGACGTGCCGAAGCTGCCCGTGGTGCGCGTGTCGTTCGACGAGGCGAAGGCGTACTGTGCCTGGCTCTCGCGGCAGACGGGGCGGGCGTTCCGCCTGCCGACGGAATGCGAGTGGGAAGAGGCCGCGCGCGCGGGCGCGCCCGGCGATACGCCGTGGAACGGCGACAAGGCGCGGTGCGGTCGCCTCGCGAACCTTGCCGACCGGAGCCTCGCGTTCGGGAACGCCGGACAGGGCTTCAACTACCACCTGCGCGACCCGGAGGTCGACGACGGCGTGCGCTTCCTGCACGACGTCGACCACATGCAGGAGGCGAACGGCCACGGCCTGCGCGCGATGATCGGCAACGTCGAGGAGTGGACGGTCGGCGCGGACGGGCGCCCGGTCGCGAAGGGCGGTGCGTTCGACACCGTTCCGCGCCATGCGACCTTCTCCCGCCGCATTCCCCTCTACGCGCCGTGGCAGCGTGTCTACAACGTCGGCATCCGCCTCGTCCTGACCGAGCTGGCGCACGCCGCCGCGTGCGCGAAGGTTCCGTAGTGTGCTATACTGTACCTTTCCCCTTCTGTAGGGGTTCTGCTTCCATGGAGCGTCGTGAAGAGAATTTCGTTTTACGTCAACCACGACAAGCCGGGCGTTGAGGCCGTTCGAGGCCACCTGGCGTCGTTGGCGCATGACCTCGGATTCGTCATTTCGGATGACGGGCCCGAGGCGGTTGTCGTTCTTGGCGGCGACGGGACGATGCTTTCGGCCGTCCACCGTTTTCCCGGCGTTCCGCTCTTGGGGCTGAACCTCGGTTCGCTCGGCTATCTGTCCGGCGTCGAGGGTCCCCACTTCGACGATGCGCTCCACGCCCTGCGGGACGGACTCTATGCCATTTCCACCCGCACGGCGCTCACGGTGCGGGGGCGGACCGCCCTGAACGAGGTGGTCGTCTCGCGTGGCGTCTCGGGCCATGCCGCCGTCATCGAGCTGGCGGTGGAGGATCGTCCTGCGACCTCGTTCTTTGCGGACGGCCTCGTGATCGCCACGCCGACGGGCTCGACGGCCTATTCGCTTGCTGCCGGCGGGCCGATCCTCATGCCGGATTCCCGGTCGCTCGTCATTACGCCGATCTGCCCGCACGCCCTCACGTCGCGTCCGCTCGTGGTCTGCGATTCATGCCGCCTTTCGGTCCGTCTCCGGGCGCGCCCCGGGGCGGAGATGTTGGAGGTCTTTGCCGACGGGGCCTCGCTGGGGTCTTTGACGGAAGGAACAGAGCTCGCCGTCGAAAAGGCGTCCGTCGGTGTGCCGCTTGTCGAACTCGTGGGCTACGATCCCTACGAAGTCCTGAATCGTAAACTTGGCTGGTCGGGAAGTGCAATCAGGTGATTCCATGACGGAACTTGAAGAGCGTATCGGTTATGTGTTCAAAAACCCCGCCCTGCTGGAGCGGGCCCTGGCGACGCCCGCCGTCCGGATGATCAAGCCGGACGCGAAGGACAACCAGCGCCTGGAGTTCCTGGGCGACGCCGTGATCGGGCTCCTTTCCGCCGAAGTCGTCTTCAAGCGGCACCCGGACGAGCAGGAGGGGCCGTTGACGGTCCGGCGCACGCGCCTCGTTTCCGGTGCCGCCCTGGCGGAGGCGGCGGAGAAGTTGGGGATGCGTAACTGGCTGAAGCGCAACATCGGCGCCCACGAGATTCCGTCCCATGCGAAGCTGCTCGCGGATGCGGTGGAGGCCGTGATGGGGGCCGTGTGGCTTGACGGCGGTCTCGAAGCCGCGCGTGCGGCCTTTCGGTGCCTCCCGCTCCCCTTTAATGCGGCGTTCAACGAATGGGACGTGAATCCGAAGGGCTTCCTGCAGATCAAGGCCCAGGCCCACAGCCACCAGCGGCCCGTCTACGAACTCGTCGAGGTGAAGGGGTCCGCGCACGAGCCGATCGTGACGATGCGCGTGACGGTGGTGGGGCTGGGATCGGCCGAGGCGACGGCGGTCTCGAAGACCGCCGCCGAAGTGGCGGCCGCCTCGGCGCTCCTGCAGAAGCTGCAGCGGAAGCAGAAACAGAAGCGGAAGGCGTGATGAAGATCGACCGTGCCGAGACGCTGCGCTATCTGCGCATGGGCGGCGTGGAGCCGGATGCGCCTCTCGCGCGGCGGCTGGCGCGCGTGGAGGACGACGTGCGCGCCGCATGCCGTCCGGCGGCCTACTGGCGGCTGGAGACGGTCGCGGCGGGGGAGGAGACGGGCGATCTCGTCCTCGGTCCGCTGGCAGTCCGCTCCCGCGACCTCGCGCGCGTCCTCGCGGGCTGCCGCCATGCGTTTCTCTTCTGTGCGACGCTGGGTGCGGGGGTCGACGCGCTCCTGCGCCGCTATTCCCAGACGAGCGGGGCGGACGCGCTGATGGCGCAGGCGGCGGCGACGGCGGCCATCGAGGGCTGGTGCGACGCCTGCGCGGAGAAGTTGCTGGCCGAGCCGGCCGTGGCGGGGGAACGGCTGCGGATGCGCTTCTCGCCGGGATACGGCGACCTGCCGCTCGCGGTGCAGCGTCCGCTTCTGCAGATTCTCGACAGCGCGCGGCGGGCGGGCATCGTCCTCACGGAGACGTGCCTGATGATCCCGTCGAAGTCCGTGAGCGCCATCATCGGCGTGGGCCCCGAGCCGGCGGCGCCATGTCCGGTCGGCTGCCGGGCCTGTTCCAAGACGGAGTGCGAGTACCGAACATGCTGAACCTGAACCGACTTCTCGCCGAACGGCGCCTCCTCATGCTCGACGGCGGCATGGGCACGCAGCTGCAGGCCCGTGGCCTCCAGGCGGGTGAAGTGCCCGAAGAGTGGAACCTGCGGCGTCCAGACGACGTGCGTGCCATCCACGCCGCCTACTACGCGGCGGGGGCGGACATCGTGATGTCGAACACCTTCGGCGCGAATCCGGCCAAGTACCACGGCACGGCGCCGCTGGCGGAGGTGGTGGCGGCGGGCGTGCGGCTCGCGCGTGCGGCGGCGTCCGCGGTACGTGGCGCTCGACGTGGGGCCGACCGGCCGTCTCCTGAAGCCCGCCGGGGACTGCGCGTTCGACGACGCCTACGCTTCCTTCGCCGAGCAGATCCGCCTCGGCGCGGCGGCGGGCGCGGACCTTGTCGTGATCGAGACGATGAGCGACGTGTACGAACTCAAGGCCGCCGTCCTCGCGGCCAAGGAAAACTGCGATCTGCCCGTGATCGCGACGGTGGCGCTCGGCGAGGACGGCAAGCTGTTGACGGGGGCGGGTCCGGAGGTCGTGGCGGCGGTGCTGGAGGGCCTGCACGTCGATGCGCTCGGCTTCAACTGCGGGCTGGGTCCGGACCTTCTGCTGCCGTTCGTGAAACGCCTTGTCGCGGCGACGAACCTGCCGGTCGTCGTGAAGCCGAACGCGGGCCTCCCGAAAGTCGTGGACGGCGAGACGGTCTTCCTCGTGGGGCCGGAGGCGTTCGCGCGGGATGTCGCGGACCTCGTGAAGGCCGGCGCGGTGGTCGTGGGCGGCTGCTGCGGCACGACGCCGGCGCATCTTGCGGCGGTGCGGCGGACGGTGGATGCCCTGGCCGCCGCCGGGGAACTGCCCGCCTCCCGTCCCCCCGTCGCGAAGACGGTGATCACCTCCTATGCGCGGGCGGTCGAACTGCCCTTCGACGACTCCCTCGTCATTGGCGAGCGCATCAACCCCACGGGCAAGAAGAAGCTGAAGGAAGCCTACCGGACGGGCGACGTGGGCTACGTGCTGCGCGAGGCGATCGGACAGGTGGAGGCCGGGGCGCACATCCTCGACGTGAACGCGGGCGTCCCCGGCCTCGACGAGCCGGACGTCCTCGACGCGACGGTGCAGGCGATCCAGGGCGTGACCGACGTGCCGCTGCAGATCGACACGTCCGACGCCGAGGCCCTCGCCCGCGCCCTCCGCCACTACAACGGCAAGGCGCTCGTCAACTCGGTCAACGGCAAGGACGAGGTGATGGACGCCGTCTTCCCGCTCGTCGCGAAGTACGGCGGTGTGGTGGTGGCGCTCACGCTCGACGAGGCGGGCATCCCGCCGACGGCGGCGGGGCGGCTCGCCGTCGCCGAGAAGATCCTCGCGCGCGGCGCCGCGTACGGCCTGCGTCCGTGCGACTTCGTCATCGACGTCCTCTGCCTCGCGGTGAGCGCGGACCGGGCGAGCGTGCCGGTGATCCTGGAATCCCTGCGCCTCGTGCGGGAACGCCTGGGATGCCGCACGGTGCTGGGCGTCTCCAACGTCTCGTTCGGACTCCCCGCGCGACCGTTCCTCAACGGGACGTTCTACGCGCTCGCGCTGCAGGCGGGGCTCACGACGGCCATCGTGAACCCGCTCTCGAAGGAGATGATGACGGCCTACCACGCCTGGCGTGCGCTGACGGGGCGCGATGCGCAGTGTACGGACTGGATCGCCGCCGTGGAGACAGGCCGCGTGGGCGCCACCGCCCCCGCGCCGTCCGCCCCCGGAACGGGCGCGTCCGGCGCCGCCGGGACGGACGCGGCGGCGGCCTCCCCGCTGACGGCGGCCATCACGCACGGGTTGAAGGGGGATGCCGCGACGATCGCGGGCGGTCTGCTCGCCACGGGCCGGACGCCGGTGGAGGTGATCGACGGCGAGATCGTGCCGGCACTGGAGATCGTCGGCCGTGGCTTCGAGCGCGGCAAGGTCTTCCTGCCGCAGCTCCTCATGGCCGCCGAGGCGGCGAGCGCCGCGTTCGAGGTGATCCGCCGGGAACTCGCGAAGAGCGGCACGCCGAGCGTGCTGCGTGGGCCCATCGTGATCGCGACGGTGAAGGGCGATATCCACGACATCGGGAAGAACATCGTGCGCGCGTTGCTGGAGAACTACGGCTTCAAGGTGGTGGACCTGGGGCGCGACGTGCCGCCGGAGAAGATCGTGGAGACGGCGGTGCGGCTCGACTGCCGCCTCGTGGGGCTCTCGGCGCTGATGACGACGACGGTCGGCTTCATGGAGGAGACGATCCGCCAGCTGAAGGCGGCGAAGCCCGACTGCCGGACGGTGGTGGGCGGGGCCGTGCTGACGGCGGACTACGCGGCGCAGATCGGCGCGACGTACTATGCGAAGGACGCAATGGCGACGGTGCGCGTCGCGGAGGAGGTGTTCAAATGAGGATTGCGGGCGGTGGGTGGCGGGGACGGACGCTGCGCGTGCCGACGGGCGACGCGGTGCGTCCGACGCAGGACCGCGTGCGCGAGGCGCTGTTCTCGATGCTGCAGGGCGAACTTGCCGGCGCGGCGTTCCTCGATCTCTTTGCGGGTTCCGGCGCGGTCGGCCTGGAGGCGCTTTCGCGCGGTGCCGCCCGGACGACGTTCGTGGAGCTTGCTCCGCGCCACCTTGCCTGCCTCCAGGCGAACGTGGCGACGCTTGGCGCCGCGCCGCGCTGCCAGGTCGTGCGGGCTGACGTCTATGCGTGGCTCGCGGGTCGGCAGGGTGACCTCTTCGACATCGCCTACGCCGATCCGCCCTATGCGCTCGGTGCGGAGCGGGGCTATGCGCAGATGCTCGGCGAGCTGGCGGCGCGCGGCATCGTGAAGCCGGGCGGGCTCTTCATCGCGGAGATGAAGAGCCACCAGACACCCGACGTTTCGCCGTCCTGGGACCTCTGCCGGGATCGGGTCTATGGACAGACCCGCCTCGCCGTCTACCGCCGCGTTGAGGATTAAGTCGCCGCTTCGCGGCTTTAAGTAGTTAAATCGGCGCAGCGGCGACTTAATGACGACTTAACCCGCTTGCGCTTTGCCGTCGGTTTTGATACACTCTTGCTTTCAAACAACGGAGAAAGTGTAGAATATGGCAATTGTTCTCGGTCTGCCGAAGGGTAGCCTTCAGGAGTCGACCTTCGCGCTCTTCAAGCGCGCGGGTTTCGCCGTCTCGTGCTCATCCCGTTCCTACTATCCTTCGATTGACGATGAGGAAATCAAGTGCCGTCTGCTGCGCCCGCAGGAGATGAGCCGCTATGTGGAACTCGGCCTTCTCGACGCCGGCATCTGCGGCTACGACTGGGTGTATGAGAACGGGTCGGACGTGGTGGACGTCTGCGAGCTCAGCTACTCCAAGGCGACGTCGAATCCGGTCCGTTGGGTCCTCGCGGTGCCGAACGACTCGAAGATCAAGACGGTGAAGGATCTCAAGGGCAAGCGCATCTCCACCGAGGCGATCGGCATTGTCAAGCGCTACCTCAAGGCGAACGGCGTGAAGGCCGATGTGGAGTTCAGCTGGGGCGCCACCGAGGTGAAGGCCCCCGAGCTCGTGGACGCGATCGTGGACCTCACGGAGACGGGCAGTTCGCTGCGTGCGAACAACCTGCGCATCGTCGACACGATCCTCACGTCCACCACGCGCCTCATCGCGAACAAGAAGGCGTGGCGGGACAAGGCGAAGCGCGCGAAGATCGAACAGCTCAAGATGTTGCTCACGGCGGCGCTGGACGCGCAGAAGCGCGTACTCATCAAGCTCAACGCCCCGGCGAAGAAGCTGGAGAAGATCACGGCGGCCCTGCCCGCGCTGCACGCCCCCACGGTCAACAGGCTCAACGACGCGGACTGGTTTGCCGTCGAGAGCGTGGTGGAGGAGCGCCTGGTGCGCGACCTCGTGCCCGTCCTGAAGGCTGCGGGCGCGACGGGCATCATCGAGCTGCCGCTCAACAAGATCATTTTCTAAGTTCAAAGTTCGAGGTTCAAAGTTCGAGGTTGGAACCGAGAACGGCGAACTCAAATCTCAAAGGAGGTCCACGATGGGTTCCATCAAGAAAAAGCGCCGGAAAAAAATGTCGAAGCACAAATACGACAAGCGCATGAAGGCGCAGCGCCACAAGAACAAGTAAGCCCGCGTGGCTGATTGGGGGCTCCCGGACCAGGCGGTTCGGGAGTTCTGTATTTTGCCCGGTTCCAACTTGCCCATTGACCAACGGCGGGAATCGGGTAAAATATGAATTTCATTTGAGACCGCTAGGGTCGGTTGAGAAGAGGAAGAAGAAAGAGAAAAGAACATGGCCAATGAAGTGAAAGTCGGGATGCGGATCAAGATGTTCCGCGACAAGCTGAAGATGACGCTGGGGGAGCTCGCCGCGAAGAGCGGTGTCTCCGTGGCGGTGATCGCCTCGATCGAGGATGGCGAGGTTCTCCCCGCGCTTGGCGTGCTGACGAAGCTTTCCCGCGCCCTTGGCCAGCGGCTCGGCACGTTCATGGACGACCAGTTCAAGCCGGATCCGATCATCACGCGCGCGGCGGATGTGGCGTCCGACAAGGTTGCCGCCGAGGGCGCGAACACGCTCGGCTACGCCTCCCACTCGCTCGCGCGCGGCAAGCCCGACCGCCACATGGACCCCTTCCGCATCGAGTTCCCCGCGAACGGCGTGGACGAGGCCTCCTCCCACGAGGGCGAGGAGCTGATCATCTGCATCGCCGGACAGGTGGAGCTCACCTACGGCGGCGAGAAGACGGTGCTTGGTCCCGGCGACACGGCCTACTACAACAGCGTCGTGAAGCACGGCCTCAAGGCCGTGGGCGGGAAGCCCGCCTCCATCTACGGCGTCGTGTTCATGCCCTTCTGAGAGGTGAGACATGTTCAAGTTGACTGATCCGTTCGGGACGGCGCCGCGCAAGGCGCCGTTCATGCAGAGCGTTTCGACGGGCGTCCCCTGGCACAACCTGCCCGTTACCCGCGAATACACGCTCGGGCAGCTGCTGGACCAGACGATCGCGCGCTGCGGCGAGAACGACGCCGTCGTCTACGCGGACCGCGACTACCGCCTGACCTGGTACGAGTTCGGCGAGGAGGTGGACCGCCTCGCGCGCGGCCTGATGGCGCTCGGCGTGAGGCACGGCGAGAAGATCGCCCTCTGGGCGACGAACGTGCCGCACTGGGTCGTCCTCATGTTCGCGGCCGCGAAGATCGGCGCGATCCTGCTGCCGCTCAACACGAACTACAAGGAGCACGAAATGGACTTCGCGCTCGGGCAGTCCGACGCGGAGAACCTCTTCATCATCTCCGGCTACCGCGACTGCAGCTACGTGGACGTGATCTACACGCTCGTGCCCGAGTTGCGCGAACAGCCGCGCGGCGAGCTGAAGTGCGAGAAGTACCCGCACCTCAAGCGCGTCATGTTCCTCGGCGGCGAGAAGCACCGGGGCATGTATTCGCTCAACGAGGTGATGGCCCTCGCGGTGGAGACGCCGTGGGAGGACTACCTGAAGCGCCAGGCGCAGTGCGACGTGAACGACGTCGTGAACATGCAGTACACCTCGGGTACGACGGGCTTCCCGAAGGGCGTGCAGCTCACGCATCGCAACATCGGCAACGACGGCTTCTGGATCGGTGCGTGCCAGAACCTCTCTTCGCGCGACCGCGTGTGCATCCCCGTGCCGCTTTTCCACTGCTTCGGTTGCGTGCTGGGCGTGATGAGCTGCGTGAACCACGGCGCGACGATGGTGTTCCTGGAGAAGTTCGACCCCATCCAGGTGATGATGTCCATCGAGCGCGAGAAGTGTACGGCGACCTACGGCGTGCCGACGATGTACATCGCGATGCTGGACCACCCGCTCTTCCCGAAGTTCGACTTCCACTCGCTCCGCACCGGCATCATGTCCGGCTCGGCGTGCCCGACGCACCGCATGCAGCAGGTGTTCGACCGCATGTTCATGAAGGAGGTCACGAACCCCTACGGCCTCACGGAGTCGGGGCCCGTGATGACGATGACGCGCTACTTCGAGCCGTCCATCGAGCGCAAGTGCCAGACGATCGGCCAGGCGCTGCCCGGCATCGAGGTGGCGATCATCGACCCCGAGTCGGGCGAGATCGCGCCGATCGGCCAGGACGGCGAGATCTGCTGCCGGGGCTTCAACACGATGAAGGGCTACTACAAGATGCCCGAGCAGACGGCGAAGTGCATCGACGAGAAGGGGTGGCTCCACTCCGGCGACATCGGGCGCATGGACGCGGACGGCTACTACTACATCACGGGCCGCCTGAAGGACCTTATCATCCGAGGCGGCGAGAACATCTCCCCCAAGGAGGTGGAGGACTTCCTCGGCACGATGCCCGGCGTGAAGGACGTCGCCGTCGTCGGCTGCCCCTCGAAGAAGTACGGCGAACAGCCTGCGGCGTTCATCATCCCCGCCGACGGCGCCGAGCTCCACGAGAACGACGTGGAGGACTTCTGCCGCAACAAGATCAGCTGGTTCAAGATCCCGAAATACGTCCACTTCCTGGACATCTTCCCGATGACCGCCTCGCAGAAGATCCAGAAGTACAAGCTGCGCGAGCTAGCGCACGAGCTTTGGCCGGATGCCTGACGAGCTCACACCCATGCAGCGGCAGTACCGTGCGATCAAAAGCACGCTGCCGCCGGGCGCCATCCTGATGTTCCGCCTCGGGGACTTCTACGAGATGTTCTCCGAGGACGCGGTCATCGCCGCGCCCATCCTCGGCGCCACGCTCACCCAGCGCGGCGGCGCACCGCTCTGCGGCATCCCCTACCACGCGCTGGACGCCTACCTCGCGAAGCTCATCCGCGCGGGAAAGACCGCCGCGATCTGCGACCAGATGGAGGACCCCCGCCTCGTCAAGAAGGGACAGGTCGTGCGGCGCGAGGTGACGCGCATCGTGACGCCCGGCACCGTCACCGAGGACGGCCTCCTCGACGAGAACGTCAACACCTACATCGCCGCCGTCGCGGGCCTCGGCCTCGCGCTCCTCGACCTCTCCACGGGCGAGTTCGCCGTGGAGCCCTTCGCCTCGCAGGACAAGCTCGACGACGCGCTCGCGCGCTACCGTCCCGCCGAACTCGTCCTCCCCAAGCCCGACGAAGAGCCCGCCGCGCCCGCCTCCACGTCCGACCGGCATCTCCGGCCATCCTACGCCGAGGCGTGGACGTTCAGCCTCGACGCCGCGCGGGAGGAACTGCTGCGGCACTTCAACGTGACGGCGCTCGACGGGTTCGGCCTGGAGGGGAGGGGCGACCTGATCCGCGCGGCGGGCGGGCTGCTCCACTACGTCCACACCACGCTGCGGCACGCCGTGGACCACGTGCGGAGCGTGCGTCTGCGCGAGGCGGCGGACTTCCTTGCGCTCGACGCGGGGACGATCCGCCACCTGGCGCTGCTGCCGGTGGACGGCATCTCGCGTGAGGCGTCGCTGCTGGGCGTCCTCAACGTCGCGCACACGCCGATGGGTTCGCGCCTCGTCGCGAACTGGATCCGCCAGCCGCTCCGCCGCCCCGAGGCGATCAACGCGCGGCTCGACGCGGTGGAGACGTTTGTGCGGGACCGCATGCGCCTGTCGTCCCTCCAGGCACGCCTTGCGGACGTGCGCGACTTGGAACGGCTCATCGCGAAGGTCGACTCCGGCCGCGCGAACGCGCGCGACCTCCGCGCCCTCGCCGCTTCGCTCCGCCCGATCCCCGACATCAAGTGTACGCTTTCGGGCCTGGTCTCCCCATCCCCCACTCCCCACTCCCAAACCCCCACTCCCCTCGCCGCCATCTTCGCGCGTCTCTCGCCGGAGGCGGACGTGGTCGATCTGATCGACCGCGCGATCGCGGAGAACCCGAACGTGCTTCTCACGGAGGGGAACCTCATCGCCCCCGGCTACAGCGCGGACCTCGACGAACTGCGCAGCATCGCGACGGAGGGCCACCGTTGGATTGCCGAGTACCAGGCGAAGGAGGTCGCGCGCACGGGCATCAAGACGCTGCGCGTGCGCCGCAACAGCGTGTTCGGCTTCTACATCGAGATTTCGAAGGCGGCGGCGGCCAGCGCGCCGCCCGAGTACGAGCGCCGCCAGACGCTCACGAACGCGGAACGCTTCACGACGCCCGAACTCAAGGAGTACGAACAGAAGGTGTTCGGCGCGCAGGACCGCAGCTACGCCCTCGAACAGGACCTGTTCAGGGACATCGTCGCCGCGGTCGCGGCGCACACGGCGGCGATCCAGGCGACGGCGGGCGCGGTGGGCGAACTCGACGCGATCCTCGCCTTCGCCGACCGCGCGCTCGCGCTCGGCTACGTGCGGCCCGCCGTCGACGGTTCCGACGCGCTGGAGATCGTCGACGGGCGCCACCCGATCATCGAGCAGCTGCCGGACGCCGAGCCGTTCGTACCGAACTCGACGAAGCTGAACGGCACGACCGACCAGATCATGCTCATCACCGGCCCCAACATGGCCGGCAAGTCCACCTACATCCGCCAGGTCGCGACGCTCGCCGTGATGGCGCAGGCCGGCAGCTTCGTGCCCGCCGCGCGCATGCGCCTCGGCGCGCTCGACCGCGTCTTCACGCGCATCGGCGCGGGCGACGATCTCTCGCGCGGACGCTCCACCTTCCTCGTCGAAATGCAGGAGTGCGCGAACATCCTCAACAACGCGACGCCGCAGTCGCTTATCGTCCTCGACGAGATCGGGCGCGGTACCTCCACCTTCGACGGCATCTCGATCGCGTGGAGCGTGGCGGAATACCTGCACGAGAACCCGAAGACGAAGGCGAAGACGCTCTTCGCGACCCACTACCACGAGCTGACGGACCTCGCCGAGAAATTCCCCGGCATCCGGAACTACACGGTGCGCGTGAAGCAGGACGGCGGACGGATCGTCTTCCTGCGCCGCATCGCCCCCGGCATCGCCGAACGGAGCTTCGGCATCCACGTCGCCGCGATGGCGGGGCTGCCGCAGGCGGTGGTGAAGCGGGCGGACCAGATTCTCCAGAACCTGGAGGCGAACGACCTCGACGTCAACGCGCCGAAGATCGTCCGCAAGCCGCGCAGGAAGCTGAGCGACCTCCCGGGCCAGATGACGCTGTTCTGAGAGGGCATGAAGGTCAACTACCATACGCACACGACGTGGTGCGACGGACGCGACACGCCGGAGGAGATGGTCCAAGCCGCGTTGGCGCGCGGGTTTGCGGAAATCGGATTCTCCTCGCATGCGCGTCTGCCGGACGTCGTCGAGGGGAACCTGACGCCGGAACGCGCCGTCCGGTACGCGCGGGAGATCCGCGCGCTGGCCGCACGGTACGCGGACCGCATCCGCGTGCGACTCGGGGTGGAGGCGGACTACATTCCCGGCGACACGGCGCCCGACCGGGCGCGGTACGCCCATCTGGGCCTGGACTACCTCATCGGCTCCATCCACTGGGTCGTCGCGCCGGATGGCGCGCACGTTCCCGTGGACCATACGCCCGAATTGCTGATGGCGGGCATCCGCGACCATTTCGGCGGGGACGTGGCGCAGTGTCTGCGTGCCTATTTCGCGCAGAACCGGGCCATGGCCGCGACGTGTGACTTCGACGTCATCGGCCATCCCGACCTCGTGCGCAAGTTCAACGGCCGGCTGCGGTACTTCGACGAGACGGCGCCCTGGTATCTCGACGAGCTCCGGCGCACGGCGGACGCCTTCGCGGCCTCGGGAAAGGTCGTCGAGGTCAATACGGGCGGCATCTCGCGCGGTTGGATGGAGGACGCCTACCCGTCGCCGGCGTTTCGCGCGCTTCTGCGGGCGCGCGGTGTCCGCTTCGTCCTCAGTTCCGATGCACACGCCGCCGAGGCGATCGACTGTGCCTTCGACCGCTTCGGCAACGCGGAGGCGTTTGTCCGCTTCCCGTTTGCCCGGCCCGCCTGATCCCGGTACTGAGGCGACCGTGGCCTCGCCTTTCAGAAGTTGATTTCCCACAGAGCGCGATATTTTTGAACTGAGCGCTTATAATAAGCAGATGGCGGACGCTGACATGACATTTGTCGTGCTGTTGACGAAGGCTCAGTTCGAACTGAAGTTGTACATCGCGGCCTTGGCGAGAGATCTGCAGGATGTCGAGGACATCCTGCAGGAGACGAACGCCGACATCTGGCGAAAGGCCGGCAGCTATGACCCGTCACGTCCGTTTCTGCCGTGGGCGAAGACTTTGGCGAAATTCCAGGTCCTGCGTTGGCGAAAGGACCGGGAGCGGGATCGGCTCGTCCTGGATGATTCGTCCCTTGACCTGCTGCCGGCGGACGAACTGGAGGGCGTGGATCTGGACTTGCAGATGTGGGCCCTGCGGCGGAGCCTGCGCCGTCTGCCGGGCGACGCATTCGCGCTGATCCGGGAAAAGTACGCGGAACGCAGGAGCATTCCGGATCTGGCGCGGACGTTCCGGCTTACGGAGAAGGCCGTTGTCTCGCGCCTTTACCGCATACGCAAGACCCTGTACGCGTCGATCTTGGCATTGCTCAAACAGAATGGCGGACATGGACACTCGAATGGATGACATGTGGACACAGGGGGACGCCTTGAGGCAGCTGCGCGTCCATTTCCTGCTGGAGGAACACTTTCGGCTGACGCGGGCGGCGCGTCCGCGTGTCCCCTTGTGGATGAAGGTCGCGGCGGCCCTTCTGCTGCTTGTCGGCGTGGCGGCCGTCCTCGGGCGCGCGCTTTGTCCGTCCTCTGTCCTGTACGTCGAACCGGTCGAGGCGACGACGCTGACGCAGGACGAGATCGACCTTTGCAAGGCGCGCGACATGGCGGACCGCTCCTTTGCGCATGCCGCCGATTCGGTTCACATGAAATACGAGCCGGGGTCGGTGGCGAACCCCGGCGCGGCCATCGAGATCCTTGAGGTGTCGTCCGCCGGCACATCGGGGCATCACCTGCATGTCGGCGACCGCGTGTGGCGGCAGGAGCTTGTCCTGCCGTCGGGACGCATCCGTTTTGCCGTCGGGAACGGGTGCGTCGTGACGGCGGTCGGGCCGGCACGGGTGCGCCTGCCCGATGCCGGGACGGTCGAGGTTGCCGTCGGCACCGTGCTGGTGGATGCCCACAGGCGCGTCGGCATTCGCGTGTCCGGGCGGAACGTCGTGGTGGCGCAGGCGTCGGTCGGCGTCGTGACGCGGCCGGACGGGGCGTCGGCCGACCTGCTGGTAACGGACGGGCTCGTCCTGCTCGGACGTGACATGTGCCTGAAGCCGTGCGACGGCGTGCGGTTCGGCGCGGACGGTTCGCAGCGCCGGTACCGAAGCCGGGCGGACGGCGGCTCGCTGCGGAAGGAACTTCTCGCCGGCGTGTCGGACATCCGGATTTCAGAAAGGAAAAAACATGCATTGTAAGTGGCGGAACAGGTGGCGGACATGGATGCGGCACGGGGTCGTCGCCGGCTTAACGTGGGCGGGATTCCTGACGGGCTTCGCCGGGACCCTGCCCGACGAGGACTGCGACGTCCTGGTGGTGGGCGGCGGCACGGCGGGCGTCGCGGCGGCCCTGCAGAGCGCGCGGGCGGGTGCGCGGACCGTCGTCGTCGAGCAGGGCTTCCAGGTCGGCGGCACGATGACGAGCGGCGGCGTCAACTTCCCCGGGCTGTTCCACGCCTGGGGCCGGCAGGTGATCGACGGCGTCGGCTACCAGCTGGTCACGAACTGCGTCGCCCTCGCGGGCGGCACGCTCCCGGACTTCCGCGAGCCGACGGGCGCGGCGCACTGGAAGCACCAGATCGTGGTCAACGTGCCGCTCTACGTGGCGCTTGCCGAGGAGGCGCTCACGCAGGCGGGCGTGCGCATCCACTACCATGCCGCGCCGACCGCCGCCGTCCTCTCGAACGGCGTCTGGCATCTCCCGGTCGTCGCCATCGGCGACACGCGCACGATCCGCGCCCGGCAGATCGTGGACTGCACGGGCGATGCGTCCGTCGTGGCGCGCGCGGGCTTTGCGCGCGAACGGGCGGCCGTGCGCCAGCCGGGAACGTTCGTGTACACGCTGGATCCGGGTGTGGACGTCGACCAGCTGGACCGCGCGGCCCTGGAACGCGAGTTCACCGAGGCGCTGGCCGCAGGGCGTCTCCGCCCGAACGACACGCGCTGGGGGCTCTACAACTTCCTGAAGTGCCGTGGCAACACGGCCAACTACGTCGACGACGCCGACGGCTCGACGGCCGACCTGCGGACGGAGACGAACCTGCGCGGCCGCGCGTCGATGCTGCGGATGTACCGCTTCCTGCGGCGCGTGCCCGGCCTTGAACACGCCGCGCTCGTGTCGATGTCGCCCGAAGTCGGCGTGCGCGAGACGTACCGCATTCGCGGCGAATATACGATCACGCAGGCGGACTACACCTCCGGGCGCGTGTTCCCGGATGCGCTCTGCTACGCCTTCTACCCGGTCGACCTGCACGACAAGCGGACGGGTATCCGTCCGGCGCATCTCGCCGAGGGCGTCGTCGCGACCGTGCCGCTGCGCGCGCTCGTGCCGAAGGGGGCGAAGAACCTGCTCGTCGCCGGGCGGTGCGTCAGCAGCGACCGCGGGGCCAACTCGGGGCTTCGCGTCGAGGCCGCGTGCATGGCGATGGGCCAGGCGGCGGGCGCGGCGGCGGCCTGCGCCGCGCGGCGGAGGTGTACGCCGCTGGAGGTGCCGCTTGCGGAGATCAAGGCCGCCCTGCGCGCACAGGGTGCCATCGTCCCGTGAGGGTGCTGGTTCTAAGGAAAGGGCAACATGCCATGAGGAACTTCGGGGACAGGCTGTGGATCGGCGCCGTGCTGGCGGCAGGGGCGCTGGGCGCTGCGCCGACGGTCACGGTGACATCCGTCACGCAGGACGCCGTGCGCCATCGGGTCACGGTGAACTACGAACTGAGCGAAGACGCGATCGTCACGGCGTCTCTGGCGTCGGGCGGGCGCACGCTGGCTGCGCCGCGCGTCTGGGGCGACGTCCAGGCCGCCGTGCCGGGTGGCGCGCGTTCGTTTTCCTGGACGCCGGCCGATGCCGACGACTGCGTGGGGCACGCCGTGACGTTCACCGTCAGCGCATGGGATCCCGCCGATCCGCCGGATTACCTCGTGTGCGACCTGGATCTTGGAACGCGCGCCCACTACGCCACGACGAACGACCTGCCGGAGGGCGTCGGCTCCGACCTCTACCGCACGTCGAAGCTGCTGCTGCGGCGCATTCCGGCGGCCAATCAGGTGTTCTCCTGTCTCGGCAAATATCCGATGTCGCTCTCGGAAGACTTCTGGATTGGCGTCTTCGAGACGACGCAGGAGCAGTACCGCCGCATCCTGTCCGCAGAGCCCGGCACGTTCGCCGAGGCGACGGCCTGGCCGACGCGCCCGGTCACGGGCGGACGCGCGGGGAGCGCGCCGCAGCTTTTCCACAAGACGCTGCGCGGGGACCTGGCGTCGGCGACGGTCGTGCCGGACGCCCCGGCGGAATCCTCGTTCTTCGGCATCTTGCGCACGAAGGCCGGGCTGGCCTTCGACCTCCCGACCGAGGCGCAGTGGGAGTTCGCCTGCCGTGCGGGAAGCGAGACGCTTCTTCCGCCGGGCGTCGAGTCGCCGCTGGACATCGGACGCTTTGCCGAGAACGGCGGCCTTCCGACGGGATGGACGCAGGCGGACGCCTACCTTTGCGGCGACACGAACGGCACGGCGCGCGTCGGCTCGTATCCGGCCAACGCCTACGGCCTGTACGACATGCTTGGCAACGTCTGGGAGTGGTGTCTGGACGGCTTTGCCGACGACATGGGACTTGCCGACACGCAGACGGCACAGGTCGACTATGTCAACCGCGCGGTTCCGTCGTCCGGGGACCGGGTACGCCGTGGCGGCTGCTGGCGCGACATCCTGTCCGGCACGTACAACGGTTATCGGTCCTTCTGGCACGGCGGGCTGGACAATGCGGGCTTCCGCTGCGCAGGCGGCGGCATCACGGGCACGACGCGGCAGCCGTCGCAGACGGTCTCGGTGGACCTGGCGGCGCTCGCGGACGGCATGGCATTTGTCGATGCGGATGTCACGCCTCTCGAACGGCGCATGGGCACGGCGGCCCTTTCGCCCGCAATCGTCTTCCGAAGTACGCCGGCGGCCGTGGTTCTCATCATACGCTAAAGGAGCGCGTCATGAATCGCCTTGCTTTTTTGTCCGTTCTCTCGGCCTGCCTGACGTTGGATGCGTGGGCTGCGGTGCAGGTGTCGAATGTCGTATGGAGGCAGGAGGCCGACACGCGGCAGGTCGTCTGCACGTATGCGCTGGACACCGCCGCCATTGTCATGGCCGAGGTGCGGGTTGGCGGCGTTCCGCTTGACGGCGCGCACGTGGGTGCCTTCATCGGCGACGTCAACCGCATCGTTCCGGCCGGTGAAGGGCATTGGCTTTCCTGGCGTCCCGACAAGGATTGGCCGGGTGAGCCGCAGGATGTCACGCTGCGGCTGAAGGCGCTGGAGCCGGAGCGTGCGCCGGACTATCTGGTGGTCGACCTGTCCGGCGACCGGATGGGCGACGTTCGGTATTACACGCGGGCGGACGCCCTGCCGTTCGGCGGCCTGACGAACGACGTCTACCGCACGGCGAAGCTTGTCCTGCGGCGCATCCCGGCGGCGGGCGTTGTCTGGAACATGGGCGCGCCCACGTCGGAGGTCGGCCGCAGGGATGACGAGCCGCAGCATCGCGTCGTGCTGACGACGGACTACTGGATGGCCGTTTTCGCGACGACGCAGGCACAGTACGAACGGGTCACGGGAACGAATCCGTCCTATCCGCCCAACGTCGATCCGCTCAAGCCGGTGGACCGCGTCTTCGGCGGCATTCGCGACAAGGACGCGCATGCGGCTGCGGACGAAAACTTTGCCGAGGGGGCGTTCCGCACGGCGGTGCCGGTCGAGCGTTCGTTTCTTGGCATTCTGCGTGCGAAGACGGGCCTGGACTTCGACCTCCCGACCGAGGCGCAGTGGGAGTTCGCCTGCCGCGCGGGCACGACGAGCGCCTACAACAACGGCAACGACAAGCTGCCCGTTGCGGCGCTCGGCAGCTTCAAGGACTTCAACGGCTACACGGCGGACGCGGATTCCGGCGCGAGCCTCCTGCGGGTCGGTTCGCGGCTTCCGAACGCCTGGGGGCTTTACGACATGCACGGCAACGTCTATGAATGGTGCCTCGATTCCTACGCGGCGGAAGACTACGGCGCCGTGTCGTTGTCGGCGGTTCTGGTCGACCCATGCAATACCGTGGACGTTGACGGCACGTCGCGGCATCGTGTCCGTCGCGGCGGCTCCTATCGCGCGTCGGCGGCGGACGGGCGCAGCGCCAGCAGATTCTACTGGAACGCGCCGTTCCAGGGTACGGGTTTCCGCGTGTTGTGCCGGGGCGCCGTCCGGCCGTGACGTGAAGAATGCGAGGTTTGACATGAAGAAGATCGTCCTGTTCGCTTCCGCCGTGGTTTGCGGCGTGCTCTCCGCCGTCGTCCCGCAGATCGGCAATGTTACACTCTCACAGGATCGCGGCCGGCGGGTCACGGTCACATATGACCTGTCGGGGGGCCTGGCCGCCGTACAGATGGACGTCTTGACGAACGGCGTCTCGATCGGGCGCGCGCATTTCCACAACGCGCAGGGCGACGTCGATACATACGTTGCGCCGGGCACGGGCAAGCGCATCGTCTGGAACCCGCTTGTCAGCTGGCCGGGCATGCGCGCCGACGCACTCGCCGTCCGGCTGACGGCACGCGCGGCGAACGTGCCGCCGGACTATCTGACGGTGGATCTCGCCGGCGCGATGCGCGGCGCCGTGCGGCTCTATGCGTCGACGAACGACCTGCCGGAGGGCGTCGGCTCCGACCTCTACCGCACGTCGAAGCTGCTGCTGCGGCGCATCCCCGCCGCGCACCGCCTGTGGGACATGGGCGAAGACGGCGAGGCGGTTGCGCCGCGCCACCCGGTGGCGCTGCAGGACGACTTCTGGATCGGCGTCTTCGAGGTGACGCAGGAACAGTGGCGGCACGTAATGGGGGGCTACAAGGGATACTTCACGGCAGAACGTGCGACGCGCCCGGTCGAGTCGGCCTCCTACTTCGAGGTGCGCGCGAATGCAAACGACAGGATGGCGCATTTTGCGCCGGGCGCGCCGTTTGAGGGCTCGTTCATGGGCCGGCTGCGCCAGGTCGCGGCGCTGGACTTCGACTTGCCGACCGAAGCGCAGTGGGAGTATGCCTGCCGCGCGGGGACGACCACGCGCTACTGCAACGGCACGGACGACGTTCAGCCCGAAGCGGTTCTCGGGCGCGCGGGCAGCGGTTCGTCGCCCGTGCCGGGAACCGCGCCGGCGGACGGTGGCACGCAGCGCGTGGGCTCGCTTGCGCCGAACGGCTTTGGCCTCTACGACATGTACGGCAACGTCTCCGAGTGGTGCGTTGACTGCTATCACGAGGACAACTACGGACAGGCGCGCACGGCGGGCGAGGCGATTGACCCATGCAACTGGGCGAACCCGATGACCGAGGCGGGCGACGCGAACAAGAACAACACCTACGTGCGGCGAGGCGGCGGCTGGCGGGACGCGGCGGCCTATGGGAGGAGTGCGGCACGCTGGTACTGGAACAGCGGCGTCAACAGCGTCGGCTTCCGCGTGATGTGCCACGGGCCCGTGGCGGCGCAGGACTGAACGAAAGGGACGGCATGGATTGGCGATGGACGTTTGGCGGTCTGGTGGCGATGCTCGGCGGCGTGGCGGGAGCCGCGTCGTTCGGGGACGCCCGGCTGGAGATTTCGTTTGACGACCGCACGGGCGCGGCGACGTATGTAGCGGACGGCGCGGTGCGCCTTGTGCCGGATCCGGCGGCGCCGCGCGTCGTGGCGGTCGGCGAAGGCGGGCCGGACGGCTTCGACGCCCGGACCGAGCTGGAGCGCTTTGAAGGCGTCGTGCAGGAACCCGACGGGACGCTCACGGCGACCTACGTGACGGGAGACTGGCGTGTGCGGGTGCATCACGTTCTTCTGCCCGACACGCGGATGGTGCGCCGGTGGCTGACCTTCGAGACGACGGCGACCGACAAGCGGCGGTTCAACGGCGTGACGCTCGCGGCGGGCAAGGTCGTCTGCGCAACGCCGAAGGGCGGCTACTTCCTGCCGTGTTCCTATCCGCCGCGCCGCTACGCGCAGGGAGATTTCCAGGCGGGAAGATATCGCACGGCCTACGGCTGGACGGTCGCCCCGGTGGTCGGCGACAACGGCGCGGGGCTGAACGTGGCCCACTGCCTCGACACGCTCCAGCCCTATTCCGACTCCGCGAAGACGCACGTGACGGAACGGGCCGACGGGTTCCGCCTCAGCACGTCGTTTTACGCGCGCGGCGACGTGCATCCGGGCAAGCCCCAGCAGGTCGGCGACGACTGGCTCGTCTTCGGGAAGGGGACGGACGAGGACGCCCTGCTCGCCCTGCACGGCTGGTACCGCGCGGCGGGGCGTGTGCCGCCGGCCGACCGTCCCGAAAGCCGGATGCGGCGGCAGGTCGTCTACTCGAACCATCCGCGCGGCAAGGCGGAGTTCGACATGTCGGACGCGGGCGGTTTCAACGCCGCGCAGGGCTATCTGCCGTTTATCCAGGCGCTGGGCGCGAAGACGATCTGGATGCGTCCCGTCACCTGGCCGGGGCCTTATGTGCCGGACGACCTCTACCGCCTGATGGCCGGCATCGGGACGGAAGACGATCTCCGCGCCTACGTCCGCGCGGCGCACGCCCTGGGCCTGGAGGTCTGGGGCGATGCCGTTCCGCACGGCGGAAACTCGAACGGCCCGCGCGCGAAGGCGCACCCGGAGTTCGTCTGCAAGCGCGAGGACGGACGCGACCAGGACACGTTCTGGGCCTACGACTTCAACTGGCCGACGTGGATCTCGACCTTTGGCGACTGGATCGAGTGGGCGACGCGGCGGTTCGAGCTGGACGGCTGGCGCATGGACGTGCCGGGCGGGTCGCGCTTCCCGAACTGGAATCCGGCGGCGCCGTATGCGCGCGCCAGCTACGCGCAGCGGCAGGGCGGCATCGCGCAGCAGCGGTCGATCCGCGCCGCCGCGCGGCGGGCGAACCCGAACGCCGTCACGCTGGGCGAGGAGAACGAAAGCCTGTGGAGCGCCGTGACCGACGCCATCTACGACCAGCTTCTCTGCCACGTCCATTTCCACGACTTCCGCGAGCGCGACGCGGCCTCCGTTGTCCGCGACCTGCGGCGTTGGCTGCACGAGCAGAAGTTCGCCTACATGCCGGGGACGAACTGGATGCGCTATCCCGAGAGCCACGACTCGATGATGGCCGAAAACCTGTGGGGGCGTTCGTGCGCGACGGCGCTGATGGCGCTGTGCGCGTGGATCGACGGCTTCCCGCTCGTCTACGAGCAGGGCGAGGAGGGCGCGTTCGAGGCGTACCGCCGCATCTTCGCGATCCGCGCGGCCGTGCCGGAGCTGACGGCCGGCGACGCCGACTACCTGTCCTATCCGTCCGCGCCGGGCGTCTTCGCCTGTGTGCGGACGCTGCCCGACACGGTGTCGGTCGTGCTGATCAACTTCAACGACCATCCGGCGGACGGCCTTCCGCCGTTCGGCTACACGGTGCGCCGCTTGAAGGGCGCGCCGGTCGAGAGCCTGCTGCGGGAGACGAAGCCCTATCTTCCCACGCGGACGGGTCCGGTGGCGTGTTCGCCGGCGCTCGGCGGTGTGGCGCTCGCCGGGGGCGCGGTGGCCGAACTGCGCGACCTCACGAACGGCGTCGTGCGCGCGCCGTATGCGCTCGCGTGCGTGCCGGTGGCGGACGGCCTGCGGCTGTCGGTGTCCGACTGGGCGGGGCTCGACCCGGCCAAGGTCCGCCTGGCGATCCGCTTCGCCGGGACGGAACGCTGGTTCGCCCATGCGGCGGAAGGCAGTTTCGAGAGCCCGTACTGCGTCTGGCATCCCGACCGGGACGTCGTCTGGCCGTTGGCGCGTGGGCGACAGCGCGTCGAGACGGCGGTGCGCTGGTCGAGCGCGTCGCATCCGTTCGGCTTCGGCCGGCGGCACGCGGAAGTCGGCTCGGTCGCGGGCGACACGGCGGTTGCGGTTTCGGGATTCGCGGAAGGCGCCCTCGTCGAACTGCGGGATCGGCTCGGCGGCGAACGCGGGCTGGCGGTGACGCTGTCCGCCCAGGCGGCGAAGAATTTCGTCTGCCACGTCTCGACGGGCCCGGCGGACGCGGCGTGCGCGGATCGAGGCGCCGGGACGGGCGACGAGCGGCTGCGCGTTTCGGCGGGCGGCTGGACGTATGAGGACGGGAAGCTGAAAGTCCGCCTCTACAACAGCGGGGCGATTGCCGGCGTGTGGACGCGCGGCGCAGACGGCGCCTGGCGGGAGGAGATCGGATTGACGGGCTATCGCGGCACCAAGACGACCGAGCACCGTCCGACGCTCGGCTGGCGGCTGCGCGACGAGAACGTGTCCGAACAGTCCTACGACTGCTACGGCACGACCGTCCTCACGCACGGCCCGGACGACACGCTGCGCCTGTCGTTCCGAAACGTCCGCCCGAAGCTCTTCGGGAAGCGCTACCTGACGTGCGACATCGAGATGGCCGTCGACTACGTCTTCGGGCGCGACACGGGCGCATTCCGCGCGGAAGCCTATTTCCGCCTTGCGCGGGGCGCGCTCGGCAAGGCGAACGGCATCTGGGAATACCGTCTGCGCCGTCCGACGGGTGCGCGCGGCACGGTCGGGGACGTCCGCTTCACGGGCAAGAGGCCGGCGTGCACGGTGACGGACGGCGGCGATCTTCGCTGGATCTACCACGACGCCGAGACGCCCGACTTCACGGCGCCGGCCGACTGGATTCACCGCATCGGCTGGACGTTCCGTGCGCTGTAATGGGGCTATCCCCATTGGGACTTCCATTTGGGAGGTGACGGGGCCTGTCCCCATTTGAACTCGGCCTGGCGCGCGAAGTACCCGCGCCGCCCTCGGCGCGTGGCGCTGAAACGGGCCCCTCCGTGTGCAGTACGGCAGATGCGCGGACGGCCCGCGTTCCCGTGGGCGTCCCCGTGGGCGCGGCGCGCCGGGGACGTCGCGCCCTACCATGGGTGTGCGGGGTGGGGCGTGGTAGGGGCCGACGTCCCCGGCGGCCCGCCCTCGGCGCAGTCGTGGGTGTTATGCCCCTAAAGAAGGAACGAGGGCGAAAATGCCATACACGGTGCCAGGGAAAGAGAGTGAAAGGCTTGACGAAATGCAGCAGAACACGGTCGTTCTGTTCGTTCGTTTTCTGCTGTCTCAGGAAGCCGCCGCGAATGGTAACGGACGGCATCGGATTCCGCGCTGATTGAGGAGGCTGTTACCATGCATTGTAAGTGGCGGACATGGATTCGGCACGGGGGCTTCGCCGGATGGACGTGGGCGGGCGTCTTGGCGGGCTTCGCCGGGGCCCTGCCCGACGAGGACTGCGACGTCGTGGGCGTGGACGTCGACCGGTTGGACCGCGCGGCCCTGTTGTCGTCCATTGTCGTCCATTTGACACCACGCTCCGCATGTAGTATCATTTCTTTGAAATTGTCACAGAACGCTTTTGGAATTAGAAAGAAACATGAAAAAGTTGGCTCTTTGGGGCCTGTCCGCATGGACGGCGGCGTCTGCATGGGGCGACGGGGGCCTCATCGGATTCTGGGATTTCAAGGACGGCATGGATGGCGCGGAGGTTGTGACGGTCTCCAGCCGTCGGGGGGAGGCGACGTACACGTCGGACACCGCGAAGAAGACGGACTTCGAGCGGTACGCGCCGACGGGTCTGGCCCTCATCTTCCGGTAGGCGGCCATGCTCCGACGGTCATTTCTGAAGGGCGCACTGGGGGCGGGCGTGGTGGCGGCGTTCGACGCGCGCGCGTTCGACGCGGCGCGGATGGCGGGCGGCACGCCGAAGACGCTTGTGCTGGGGGGCGGCGCGTTCGCGCTCGGCTACGCGCTCGCCCATCCGCAGGAGACGCTCGTCCTGGAACGCGGCATCCACCTCGGGCTCGACTTCGCGGGGACGGTCGGCCCCGCGGCACCGGGCGTGCCCACGACGGCGCTGGGCGCGGAGCTGCTTGCGAAAATGACGGAGGCCCGGATCGTACGGGACGGCGCGCTGGAGCTGCCGCCGCTGGCGGACTTCCTGGCCGTCTTCTTCCAGGAGCATGACGGGCGGGCGTTCATGAACGCCGATCTCGTGGGGCTTGAACGGCGGCCGCACGGCTATCGCGTGCGCATCGTCGGCGGCGGCACGGAGGGCCTTTCGCAGTTCGACGTCGGCGGGTTCGTCGACACGACCGACGTCGGCTGGCGGAACTTTGGCGCGGATGCGGTGACCGCAAAGCGCTTCGGGGGCATCGCCGGCGACTTCTCCTATTTCACCGTCGACCTGCCGCCGGCGGACGGCTGGCACGCGGCACGGATCAAGCTCTACGACGCCTGGAAGGCGGCGGGGCATCGGCCCGGGGACCTTCTCGCGGAGGTGAACGCCGTCAAGTGCTTCTACGGGGAGAAGCGCGTCCAGCGCCGGAACGGCGAACTGGGATACGTCTGGACGCCGTCCGGGCAGTTCCCCGACCTCATCACGGCCTTCGAGGAGGGAAGCAAATGGACAGTTGCCTGATCGTCCAGGGGCGGAGGGTCGTGAAGCGGCTGGCGTCCGCGCCCGTGTTCGAAGGCGACTACGACGTCGCCGTGATCGGCCTGGGCACGGCCGGGGCCGTGGCGTTCCGCACGGCGGCGCAGGACGGGCTGAAGGTGATTGGCATCGAGCGGCTGTCGGGCATGGGCGGCCTCTCCACGCTCGGCGCCGTGTGCTTCGGGGGCGGACTCACCGTGCAGCTCGATGCATACGAGCGGTGCGCCGAAAAGGGCACGGTCGAATACGGCGCCGTCCTCGGGGCGCTGTTCATGGAGGGCGCACGGATCGTCGGGTTCGAGTATTTCACGAACGGCGTCGCCCACCGCGTGCGCGCGCGGGCCGTCCTCGACGCAACGGGGAACGCGACGGTGGCGCATCTGGCGGGCGTGCGGCTGAGGCGAGGGCGCGCTATCGACGGCGCGATGGGGGCGTGCGCGCGCGGCGAGACGTGGCTTGACAACGGGAAGACCGCGCCGCGGCCCATCTACGCGAATCGTCCGTTCGACCTGACGCGCTCGGCGCGGGAATACTCCGAAACCGTCACGTGGCTGGCCGGCTGGCGCCATCAGACGTGGAAGGGCCTGCGGAGGAGCGCGCGGATGCTGCGCCCCGCGACGATGCTCGGCGCGCGGGAGGAGTGCCGCGCCACCACCGAGGAGATGGTCACGCTCGCGGACGCGATTGCGGAGCGGCCGTTCCCGAATCCGCTGTTCTTCGCGTGCGAGCCCGAGGACCTGCCGGTCTTCTACGGCGACCATGCCTTCGAGAGCGAGGAGATCCGGAACTGGAAGGTCCACTGCGGGCTGCCGATGTTCAGGTTCCCGTCGTCCGTCCCCTACGGCACGATCGTCGCGAAGGGCGTGGACAACCTCTGGGTGCCCTCCAAGCACTTCGGGGTCTCCCACGACCTCGGCGGCTCGCTGCGGATGCAGCCGGAGATGCGGAAGACCGGGTACGCGGCGGCCTGCGCGGCGAAGATCGCACTTGCACGGGGTCTCAAGGCGAAGGACGTCCCCTACGCGGACCTCAAGTCCCTTCTCGACAAGGCGGGATGCCTGCGGCGGCACCCGGGCTGCGAACGGACGAACGTCTACCACGGGCGGCCGTTCGAGCCCTTCTCGGACGACCAGGTCGTTGCGGCCCTGCGCATCGACGTCACGCGCACGGCGGAATGGTGGCAGGGCGCGGCCGGCAAGGCGAGCGGGACGCCGGCGGAGTGCGCGGCCTACGCCTACTGGACGGCGTGGAAATGCCGCGTGGGCGGGACGGCGGAGGCGCGGCAGGCGCTTGCGGACAAGCTGGCGGCGGCGATGGCGCGGGAGGTCCGCTTCGCCGGGAACTACGCGGTCGCGCTCGGGCTCATGAAGGATCCTCGCGCGCGGCCCGTGCTACGGGAGATCGTCGGCCATCCGGGCGGCGCGCGGGACCCCGTGATCCGAAACGCCTATCCCAACCGGATCAAGGCGCTCGACCTGCTGCGGCAGTTCAAGGACCGCGCAAGCGTGCCCGCGCTGCAGGCAATCGTCCGGGACGCGGCGAAAACCTTCACGGCGGGGCTGACCGAGGCGCAGGCCTTCGGCGGCGGCGAGCCGGTCTGCCGCTTCCAGGCCCTTTCCTACGCGATGATGGCGCTCAGGGACATGGGCGCGGACATCCCCGATGTCGCATTCCCCGTGCTCCGCTGCGAACTGGACGGCAGCGATCTCGCGGACAAGCTGCGGATGCTGAAAGGAGGCCGCCGTGCCCCGTCGGAGACCGGCCCCGGACGAGTGTGCGGGGGACTGTCCCCGGGGCAGGGCATGTGATGTGAATGTGACGGGGCTATCCCCATTTGGAAGGTGCGTGCGGTTACAGGAAGCGCAGGTTGTGCTTCAGGTGGTACACGCCGTCTTCGAACGCCGCGCGGAGGTTGTGCATGCGAAGCGCCTTGCGGGCGTAAAGGCGTGGAGGGGGTTCGGAGGGGCGGATTTCCTGCGGGCCGGTCCGTTCGGCAGATTTGATGACGCCGATCACCTGTGCCCAGAAGTTGTACTTCGTCAGGACAAGGCGTTTGGCTTCCCTGATTGCGGGAAGGCGCTTTTCGTATTCGTCCGCCAGAATGGCCGTCTTGATGATCTCCGCAGCTTTCGCGGGGTCGTTAATCGGGATGGGGATGAACGACGCAGACGGGAAATCGTCGGCCAAGTCGGGCGCGCCCGCGTAAAAGGGAAGGCATTCGCTCAGGAATGCGTCCGTGATCTTCTCGCTCCAGTGATGTGGCGCGATGTGGTTTTCCACGACAACCTGGTACTTGTAGGGATCCGTCACCTCGTATTTACGTCCAAAGGGACGGACGCCATGCCCGAACCAGTCCATCTCCGGGATGGCGTCTGCGAGTGCCCTGACGAGGTTGAAGCGGTCAAAATGCCGCGTGCCCCTCATCTGCTTGGACGAGCAGACCGTGGAGATCGGTTTGGTCTTGGGCGGAAGGACCGTCCGCACGGCTTCCACATACGACCGGCCGATGAACCAGCGATAGTAGCCGCGTCCGAGATGATAGTGGGGATGTTCCTCCGACTCGAAGGGCCGGTTCGTGAGGAGATGTCCGAACTGCCACGCATACGCTCGCGAGTAATGCTTGATGCTCGTCGGCTCGCTTGTCGCGAGGATCGTGCAGGCCCGTGGACACTGGAGTTCCTCATACCCGTCGTGGAACGTCCCGATGTCCCGGCCCGGCAGTTCGTCGTAGACAACCAGCCAGTCGTATTCCGAGCAGGCGGGGTCGGAGATGAATTCGTATCCCGGTTCATACTCAAACGAGGCCGACCCGATCTTCGCGCCTTTTGCCAAAACCTTGATTTTCATGGCAGGAATCCCTGTTGCCGGAGACGATGTTCCTGTTCTTGCGCCCCGGTCGGGGAAGAATATCAAAAGTGCCCTTCCCCGTCAACGGGGACGGTTTTATGGTATAATTTCTGCTCAATTTCAACGCAAAGGCTACATGAAGATGAAACCGATCCTGCTTTCGGGGACTGCGGCCTATTCGCAGTTCCGTCTCGACGCGCTCCGTGCCGTTCTGGCCGCCCACACGCCCGCCCTCGCCCAGGCCGACATCGCGGCCACGTGGGTGTATGCGCTCCAGAGCGAGGGGAACGGCCCCGACGACGCAACGCGCGCGCGCGCGGCGACGCTTCTGAACGCCGTCGGCGACGAGCCCGCGCTTGAGGCCGGCGCATTCTACGTGACGCCCCGCAAGGGCACGATCTCCCCGTGGAGCTCGAAGGCGACGGACATCTTCCGCAACTGCGGCCTCGCGGGCATCGCCCGTGTCGAGCGCGGCATCCGCTTCCGGATCAAGCCCGCGTTCGACCGTTCGGACGCGCAGCTCCTGAACGCGCTCCACGACCGGATGACCGAGGGCGTCTACGACACGCTCGACGACCTCTTCGACTGCCCGCCGCCGCGTCCCGGCCGCACCTTCGACGTGATGGCGAAGGGCGTCGCGGCGATCCGCGAGGCGAACGCCGAGCTGGGCCTTGCGATCAGCGAGCCTGAGATGCAGTACCTCGCGGAGAGCTTCGCCGCTGCCGGACGCAACCCCACCGACACCGAACTCGTGATGTTCGGCCAGGTGAACTCCGAGCACTGCCGCCACAAGATCTTCGGCGCGAAGTTCATCATCGACGGCCGGGAGATGCCGAACGCGCTCTTCGGGATGATCAAGAACACCCACAAGAAGAACGGGGAGGGCACGCTCGTCGCCTACAAGGACAACTCGTCCGTCGTGGAGGGCTTCGAGACCGAGATGTTCCTGCCGAACGGGGCGGGCGGGCGCACCCCCGGCAAGGAGCATGTGTATGGCTTCAGGAAGGTGCAGCTCGACCAGCTCATGAAGGTGGAGACGCACAACCATCCGACGGCAATCTCGCCGTTCCCGGGCGCGGCGACGGGCGTGGGCGGCGAGATCCGCGACGAGGCGGCGACGGGCAGCGGCTCGCGCACGCACGCGGGCATCTGCGGTTTCATGGTGAGCGACCTGCACATCCCCGGCTTCCCGCAGCCGTGGGAGCGGGAGTACGCGGAGTTCCCGAAGCGCCTCGCGACGCCGCTCGCGATCATGACGGAGGGTCCGCTCGGCGGCGCCGCGTTCGGCAACGAGTTCGGCCGTCCGCAGCTCACGGGCTTCTTCCGCACCTACGAGGGCGAGGCCGCCGGGCTCTACCGCGGCTACCACAAGCCGATCATGCTCGCGGGCGGACAGGGCGTGATCGTGCGCGACCAGGTGGAAAAGAAGCCGGTGCCGACGGGCGCGTACATCGTGCAGATCGGCGGCCCGGCGATGCGCATCGGCCTCGGCGGCGGCGCGGCTTCGTCCATGATGACGGGCACGAACGACGAGGCGCTCGACTTCAACAGCGTCCAGCGCGGAAACGCCGAGATGCAGCGCCGCTGCCAGGGCGTGATCAACGCCTGCGCGGCGATGGGGAAGAAGAACCCCGTCCTCTCGATCCACGACATCGGCGCGGGCGGCCTCTCGAACGGCTGCCCCGAGCTTGTGGAGGCGACGGGCGGACGCTTCGAGCTGCGCAAGGTCCACAACGAGGAGCCCTCCATGAGCCCGATGGAGATCTGGTGCTGCGAGGCCCAGGAGCGCTACGTCCTCGCGCTGCGGCGCGACGCGCGCGCGGCCTTCGAGGCGCTCTGCGCGCGCGAGCGCTGCCCCGTCGCGTTCATCGGCGAGGCGACGGGCGACGGGCGCCTCGTCCTTGAAGACGACTACTTCCACGACCGGCCGATCGACATGGACATCAAGGTCCTGCTCGGCAAGCCCCCGCGCATGGTGCGCGACGTGACGCGCGTCGCGACGCCCCACGCAAAGCTGAACCTCAAGGAGGTGAAGCCGCAGGACGCCTTCTTCCGCCTCCTGCACCTGCCGACGGTCGCGGACAAGACGTTCCTCGTCACGATCACCGACCGTTCCGTCACGGGTCTCGTCGCGCGCGACCAGATGGTGGGCCCCTACCAGCTGCCCGCCGCCGACTGCGCCGTCACTACGATGGGCTACAAGACGCTCCACGGCCAGGCGATGGCAACCGGCGAGCGCACGCCCGTCGCGCTGCTCGACGGCCCCGCCTCCGCGCGCCTCGCGATCACGGAGGCCCTGACGAACCTCGCGGCGGCCGACTGCGGCACGATCCGGAACGTGCGCCTCTCCGCCAACTGGATGGCGCCGTGCGGCGAACCCGGCGAGGACGCGAACCTCTACGACACCGTCCAGGAGGCCGGCCTCAACTTCTGCCCCGCCCTCGGCATCTCGATTCCCGTGGGCAAGGACTCCTGCTCGATGCACACGACGTGGACCGACTCGAAGGGCGCCTCCCACCGCCAGGTGGCGCCGCTCTCGCTCGTCGTCTCGTCCTTCTCGCCCGTGGCGGACGTCACGCTTACGCTCACGCCGGACCTGAAGCCGGGCGCCTCGAAGCTCGTCTACGTCGACCTCGGGCACGGCGCGAACCGCCTGGGCGCCTCCTGCCTTGCGCAGGTCTACAACCAGCTCGGCGACGCGCCCGCCGACGCGGACGCGCCGAGCGTGAAGGCGTTCTTCAACGCGATGCAGAAGATCGTCGCCGCACGCCTCGCGCTCGCCTACCACGACCGCAGCGACGGCGGCCTCGCCGTCACGCTCGCCGAGATGGCGGTCACGGGCGGGCGCGGCCTCGCCGCGACGCTGCCGGACGGCGACGCGCTCGCGGCGCTCTTCAGCGAGGAGCCGGGTGCCGTCCTCCAGGTGGCCGACGCGAACCTCGCGGACGTTCTCGCGATCTTCCGCAAGGCCGGCCTCGCCGACGACGTCCACGTCATCGGCGCGCCGGTCGACGACCGCACGTTCACGCTCGCCGTGGGCTGCCGCCGCACGCTTGCCACCACCGTCACGGAGATCCGCCGTGCCTGGAGCGAGACGACCTACCGCATGCAGGCGCGCCGCGACAATCCCGCCACCGCCCTGGAGGAATACGACAACGGCCTCGACGAGGCGGATCCCGGCCTCTCCTTCGCGCTCACCTACGATCCCGACGCGAAGGCCAGGACCTCCACGCGCGGCAAGGCGAAGCCGCGCATCGCGATCCTGCGCGAGCAGGGCGTCAACGGACACGTCGAGATGGGCGCGGCGTTCGCGCTCGCGGGGTTCGAGAGCGTGGACGTCCACATGACGGACCTTCTCGCGGGCCGCGTGGACCTCGCCGACTTCCAGGGCCTCGTCGCGTGCGGCGGCTTCAGCTACGGCGACGTCCTCGGCGCGGGTTCGGGCTGGGCGCGCTCCATCCTCTTCAACCGCAGGCTGAAGGCCATGTTCAAGGCGTTCTTCCACCGCAAGGACACCTTCTCGCTCGGCGTGTGCAACGGCTGCCAGATGCTCTCGCAGCTCAAGGACCTCATCCCGGGGGCGCAGGATTGGCCGCAGTTCAAGCGCAACACGTCCGAGCAGTTCGAGGCGCGTTTCTGCACGCTCGAAGTGCTCGATTCGCCCTCGATCTTCTTCAAGGGCATGGCCGGCAGCCGCGTGCCGATCGCCGTCGCGCACGGCGAGGGGCGCGTCGTCTTCCCCGAAGGCGTGGACGGCGCGAAGGCGAAGGCGGCCCTCCGCTACGTGGACGGGCGCGGCGCGGCGACGGAACGCTATCCGTGGAACCCGAACGGGTCGGCGGGCGGCCTCACGGCCTTCACGACGAAGGACGGGCGCGCGACGATCATGATGCCGCACCCGGAGCGCGGCTTCCGCGCCTGCCAGCTCTCCTATCGCGGCGGCCTCTTCGACGGCGAGGCGGGCCCGTGGATGCGGATGTTCCGCAACGCCTATGCGTTCGCGATGGAGAATGCGTGAGGAGAATGAAATGGTCAAATGGTTAGATTGTTGAATTTTCTGGAGACTCCAGACGACAAGGCATTTAACCATTTAACTATCTAACCATTTAATTTCTTTCTATGGACGAGAAGTTGACATTCGAGGGGGCGCTCCAGAAGCTTGAGAAGCTGGTGGACGAGATGGAGGGCGGGACGCTGCCGCTCGGCGAGATGATGAAGCGTTTCGAGGAGGGGCGGAAGCTCTCCGCCTTCTGCACGACCGAACTGGAGTCCATTCGCCAGCGCGTGGAGAAAGTCGTCTCTGCTCCGAACGAGCCCGTCCGCGTCGAGCCGCTCGACGCCTAGCCGCCTCGTACCACCCCGTGCCGTGGGGAGGGACGCGCTCCGTCGCGTCCCTCCCACCGAGTTGAGATTTCACGGCGTAATAATCTCGTGCGTCCAGCTTGCGGCGCGTGTCGTGAAGCGTGCGGAAGACTTCGCGTCCGGCATCTACGTGCTCGCACAGGCGAAGGAGATCGTGACGTCGGGCGACCTCTCGGGTTGGACGGTTGAAGGCCTCAAGCCAGGCGTCCGGACGCTTGTCGGCGTGAGAAACGGCCGGCTCCGCCTCAATGTCTGCGGCGGCTCCTGCCTCGTCTTTCGCTGAGGAGGGTGGTTCGGTTCGTTCGCACATCCCCTATCCTCCTGTCCCGCGTCGTACAGCTCGATGCGGACACGTCAGATGTGAGATGTGCTATACTATCCGCCACTATGTCAGACATCCGCGTTCGCTTCGCCCCGTCGCCGACGGGCAAGGTCCATATCGGCAACATCCGTGCCGCCATCTACAACTGGCTCTACGCCCGCCACACGGGCGGGAAGTTCCTGCTGCGCATTGAGGATACCGACCTCGAACGTTCGACGTCCGAGGCGATCCAGGCTCTGCTGGCGTGCATGGAATGGCTGGGACTCGACTACGACGAACCCGCCGTGTACCAGACGAAGAACCTCGCCCGCCACCTCGCGTGCGTGCAACAGCTCCTCGCCTCCGGCCGTGCCTACGAATGCGAGCGCACGAGCCGCGACGGCAAGACGGGCAAGGTCATCATGTTCCGGATGCCGAAGGAGGGCGTCATCGCGTACGACGACCTCGTGAAGGGGCACATGGAGAAGAAGGCCGAGGACGTGCAGGACTTCGCGATTGTCCGTTCCGACGGCTCGCCGATCTTCCACCTCGCGAACGTCGTGGATGACATCGACCAGGGCATTACGCACGTCATTCGCGGCGACGACCACGTGGAGAACACCTTCAAGCACATCGAGCTTTTCAAGGCGCTCGGCGCGCAGCCGCCGAAGTACGGCCACCTCTCGATGATCGTGAACGCCCAGGGCAAGCCCTACTCGAAGCGCGACGGCGCGGCGTTCGTGGGCGAATTCCGCGAGAACGGCTATCTCCCGGAGGCGCTGTTCAACTACCTGCTCCTCCTCGGGTGGAATCCCGGCGACGACCGTGAGGTGCTGACGCGCGAAGAGATGATCCAGCTGTTCGACATCGAGAAGGTCCACGTCACGGCGGCGAAGTTCGACATCAAGAAGCTCCAGTGGATGAACGGAGAGTATATCCGCCGCACGCCGAAGGAGACATACCGCGCCGAGCTGCTGAAGCGCGTGGCGGCGGCGGGGCTTGCGGTGCCCGAGGGCTTCAACCTCGACCTGCTCGTCGACCAGTTGCAGATCCGCACGAAGTTCTGGAGCGACATCCCCGGCAACTGCGCCTACTTCTTCACGGACGACTATCCGTTCGACGAGAAGGCCGTCGAGAAGCGCCTGAAGAAGGAGGGCGTGAAGGATCTTCTCCTCGATCTCGCCAACCGCTTCGAGGCGCTGGAGCCGTTCACGGCCGCCGCCGGCGAGGCGATGGTGAAGGAACTCGCGCAGGGGCAGGGCATGGGGCCGTGGGTCCATCCCATCCGCGTGGCCGTCTCGGGACGCGGCGAGGGCATCGGCCTGTTTGAGACGTGTGAACTTCTGGGCAAGGAAAAGACGGTTGCCCGCTTGCGTCGCGCCGCCAATATGGTATAATACGCCACTCTTATGGGACAAATAGAAGAATCTTCCGAGCTTACGCTCGACTTCACGAAGCTGGAGAAGGTCGGTCGCCAGGTCGCCGACACGCGCGCGGCCGGTACGGCGCCATGCGATCCGGGCGTCATTCCGGTCGCGGTGCAGAACGCCGACACGAAGGAGGTCATTCTTGTCGCGTACACAAACGAGTATGCGATGAAGGAGTCCTTCGCGAAGCGCAAGCTGATTCTCTGGTCCACGAGCCGCAACAAGCTTTGGTTCAAGGGCGAGACGAGCGGCGAGACGTTTGACCTGCTGGAGGCGTATGTGAACTGTGAGCAGAATTCGCTCCTGTACATCGTGCGTCCGTGCCGGGGCGGCATCTGCCATACGAAAAACAAGGCGGGTGCGCCGCGCAACTGCTATTACCGGAAGATCGACTTCGAGACGCTGAAGTTGACGTTCGTCGATCCCTGAGTGTGGGTTGCTTTTTTGAACATGGTCGGCGGTTGTCGTCTGTGACTGAAAGGAAGAGGTAAGGAAAATGAGCATCTTGATTGGGTTTCTCTATGTGGTCGAAGTTGTCGTGTGCCTGCTGCTCGCGCTTGTCGTGATGCTGCAGAAACCGAAGGAGGGCGGTTTGGGCGGTCTTGCCGGCGGCATGGGCGAGGCGGTGTTCGGCGCGAACGCCGGCAACGTACTCATCAAGGTGACGGCCTGGCTGGGCGCGATCTTCCTGATCAACACGCTCGTGCTCGCGCGCTTCACCTCCAAGAGCGATCCGCATGCCGGGTCCGTGATGGCGGGTGAGCAGGCCCCGGTCCAGAAGGAGGCGGTGCCGCAGCCGCTGAGCCTCGACCCCGAAGCCCTCAAGCAGGCACCGGCCCCTGCCGCCGCTCCGGCGGCACAGCCTCCGGCTCCCGCCGCGAAGCCCGCCGCTCCGGCGGCCCCTGCAAAGCCCGCCGCTGTTCCTGCGAAGCCCGCCGCACCGGCGGCGGCCCCCGCAAAGCCCGCATCTCCCGCTCCGGCTGCGAAGCCGGCCACCCCCACTCCCGAGGCTCAGCGGCGGCAGGTTCCCGAAACGCCTGCTGCGCCCGCCCCTGTTCCTGCGAAGCCCGCTCCGGCTGCAAAGTAACAGTTGCTCCCCCAAGGGAATGTATGAGATCGCGGTCGCGCAGGTGCGCGGCCGCGTTTCTTTTTTGTGGCGTGCAGACAGGACTGGAGGTTGGCGCGCGATGTACCCGCGCGCTGGGACTGTGCTGCCGTGCCTGCAGCGGGAGGGCCGCGCTTGTCGCGGCCGCACCCTCCTCAGCCCCCCCCTCACACACACACGCGCGCGCGCTGAAACCTAAAACGCTTGAAAAACGCCGGTAATGGGTTAGTGGGTTGCGCAGCCCACCAGCCGAATTGAGGATTAGGGTCGTC
>URIT01000018.1 GCA_900547945.1 uncultured bacterium | reverse complement strand
CACACGGACGGGGTGCGGGATGACGTCTGGGGCGGCACCGCCCGCCGGGAGTGGGCGGGACGGCGCGGCGGGGCCGGATGGAGGGGTTTTTCTGTTCGTGGACATGCGGGAATGATAGCAGAAGACGGACTTGGACGCAATGAGATTATGAGGCGGAAAAACAAGAGTGCGTGTAATGTCGCATATGCGCATGAATATGTGTATGAGTGGGATAAAGGAAGAGTACGCGAAACGGATTGCTTCGGCAATCAACCTAAGTGCGGCAGTTGAAACGCAAGTTGAAACGCGATTGTTTTTTCAAAGATTTGCCCTCTTGCCATTCTCGTCAAAATTCGGTATGATATGTACTCAATTTTTTGCGAAAGGTAGAAGCATGAAAGACGGTATCCATCCTCAGTACGGCGACGCCACCATCACGTGCGCGTGCGGCAACGTCATCCACACCCGCTCCACGAAGCCCGAGATGCAGGTGAACACCTGCTCGGCGTGTCACCCGTACTTCACGGGCCAGAAGACGATGGTCGACACCGAAGGCCGCGTCGACCTGTTCAAGAAGCGCTACGCGAAGTTCGCGAAGTAAGCCTTGGTCGCGAAGGAGCAGATCGCGAAGGTGCTGGATCGTCTGTCCGCGGTGGAGGCCGCGATGGGCGATCCAGATGTCATTTCGGACGCGAAGCGCTACCGCGAGACGGTGCGCGAGCACACCGCCCTCCGAAAGCTGGAGGCGGCGGCGAAGCGCTATTTCAAGATCCTCGACGACATCGAGGGGAACGAGTCTCTGCTGGAGGATCCCGACTTCGCCGAGGAGGCGAAGAGCGAAATCGAGCGTCTGAAGGGCGAGATCCCGGACGCGGAGCGGGCCGTGCTGGCGGGCTTGTTGCCGCCGGATCCGCTGGAGGGCCGCAGCGCCGTCTTCGAGGTGCGCGCCGGAACGGGCGGCGACGAGGCGGCGTTGTTCGCAGGTGACCTTTTCCGCATGTACGCGCGCTACTGCGAGGCGAAGGGCTGGAAGGTGAACGTGATGAGCGCCTCCCAGACTTCGCTCGACGGCTACAAGGAAATCCTCTTTACGGTCGTGGGCGACGGGGCCTACGGTACGTTCCGCTTCGAGAGCGGCGGGCACCGCGTGCAGCGCGTGCCGGTGACGGAGGCGCAGGGGCGCATCCACACGTCCGCCGCGACGGTCGTCGTCTTCCCCGAGGCGGACGAGACGGACGACGACTTCGAGATCCCCGAGAAGGATCTGCGCATCGACATCTTCTGTGCGGGTGGCCACGGCGGCCAGGGCGTGAACACGACCTATTCCGCCATCCGCATGACGCACCTCCCCACGGGCCTCGTCGCGCAGTGCCAGGACGAGCGCAGCCAGCAGCGGAACAAGGAGAAGTGCCTTGCGACTCTCAAGGCGCGCATCCTCGACCAGAAGCGCCGCGAGGAGGAGGCCAAGGCGGGCGCCTCGCGCCTCTCCCTGCGTGGAAGCGGCGACCGCAGCGAACGCATCCGTACGTACAACTTTCCCCAGAACCGCCTGACGGACCACCGCGTTGACCTGACGCTCTATTCCCTGGACCGCATCATCGCGGGCGAGATGGAACCCGTCCTCGCCGCGCTCCGCGAGAAGGACCTCTCGGACCGCATCGCCGCCGCGCTCGGCAAGGCGGTCTAGGGGGATAAAATCGCCGCTTCGCGGCGTTAAGTGGTTAAGTCGGCCTACGGCCTTTAAGTGGTTAAATCGCCGCTTCACGGCTTTAAGTGATGCGGTCGAGGACGGTTCTTTCGCGGCGGCGCGCCGAGGACGTCGCGCCCTACCAACGATTCGGGTGTTGATTGGGCATTTCGGCCGCCCGCGTCGGCTCGGTTGGGCGTCCGCGTCGGCCCGGATGGGCGTTCCCTTGGTAGGGGCGGACGTCCCGGCCGCCCGCGTCGGCCCGGATGGGAGTCCCCTTGGTAGGGGCGGACGTCCCGGCCGCCCGCGTCGGTCGCCCGCGACGGTTTTGTAGTTGTTGAGTCAAATTGTTGTTTTGTGGTTTAAGATGTCTTCTGAAGATCAGGTTCTGGTTCAGGTAAAGGGTGCCGCGAAGGGGTTTCCCCAGTTTGACTGGTCGTTCGCCGCAGGACAGCAGTGGGCGCTCATGGGTTCGGCCAGTGCGGTGAAGGCGCGGTTGTGTGCATGGGTGGGCGGGCTTGTGCCGCCGCCGCACGGTGTTTCCGTCGTATTCGCCGAGGGGCTGGAGGACCACGTGGAGGTCGTCTCCTTCGCACAGCAGCGCGCCGCCGCGCAGAAGGGGGGATTCCTGCAGGCCCGCTACCATTCTCTCGTCGACGAGGCGGGGCCCGGCGACACGGTGGCGGAGGTGTTGTCCTTCAACCGCATCTTCGACGTCAATCCCTTCGAGGTGGGACGCCCCTTGGCGAAGGAACGCCGCGCCTATGCGCCCGCGTTGCGCCGTGTGACGCGCCTCCTGAACCTCTCCGAACTGCTGGACCGCGACTTCCTCGCGCTTTCGAACGGCGAGACGCGGCGCGTGTTGCTTGCGCGGGCGCTTCTTGCGCATCCGCGTCTCCTCATTCTCGACGACCCCTGTGCGGGGCTTGATCCAGAACGCCGCGAACAGGTGAAGAAGATCTGCGACGCGCTTGTTGCGCGGGGGCTTTCGCTCCTCGTCTCCGTCCGCCACGCCGACGAAATCCCGTCCTGCGTGACCGACGTGCTGACGGTCGAAGAAGGGCGGGTGACACGTTCGCCGCATCGTGCCGGACCTTCTCGGACGGTACAGGCGGAAACCCCGGTAACGTGGGTGGCACAGGAGAGCGCAAAGCCGGACGCGCAGGCCGCGCCCGTCGTGGAACTGCGCGACCTCCACATTGCCTTCGGGCGGCGGACGCTCTTCGACGGTTTCTCCTGGACTGTGCGGGCGGGCGAGCGGTGGGTGCTGCGCGGACCGAACGGCAGCGGCAAGACGACGCTGCTCGCGCTCATCACGGGGGACAGTCCCCTCGCCTACGCGAACGACGTCGCGGTGTTCGGCCACAGGCGGGGCGCGGGCGTCGCGCTTGCGGAGATCCGCCGCCGCATCGGCATGGTCTCGCCCGAACTGCAGGCCTACACGGGGCTGGGCGCGGAGGAGCTTCTGGAGGCGGCGCTGCGGCGGAAGCCCGACCTGCTGCTCCTCGACGAATTCTGCCTCAACCTGGATGCGCCGGCGGCCGCGCGCGTGCGCACCCGGGTCGATGCCTGGCTCAAGGCGCATCCCGCCTGCGCCGCGATCTGCGTGGCGCACCGTCCCGGGGACGTGCCGCCCGGCTTTACGCGCGAATGTGTGCTGGGGCTGGGAGGGCGCGGATGAAGCTTCTTCCCTGGTTTCGGTTCTTCCGTCTGCCCAACCTGCCGACGGCGCCCGGCGACGCGCTCGCGGGGGCGGCGGTCGGCTTGATGTGGGCGGCGGGCGGGGACGTGCGGCGGGCGCTGGCGGCGGGCGGCGCGGCGTTCTTCCTCTATCTCTACGGCCTTGCGGACAACGATGTCGTCGGCGCGGCGGCGGATGCGCGGACGGCGCCCGACCGCCCGATTCCGCGCGGGGAGATCTCCCTGCGTGCGGCGCGCGTCGTCCGTTCGGCGTGCCTGCTGGGAGTGTTGCTCGTGGGCGCGCTCTTCGGCCTTCCGCCCGCCTGGTGGCTGGGGGCGGTGGCGCTCACGGGGACGATTGGCCTCTACAACCGGGTGAAGGGCCTCTGGCTGATGGGGCTCTGCCGGGGCGTGAGCGTCCTCTGCGGCGCGGCGGCAGTGGGGACGTGGACGGGTGGTTTTCCGATGCGGGCCGGGCTCGTGCTGGGGGGCATGGCGCTCGGGTGGACGCTCTACGTCGCCGCCGTGACGAAACTCTCCGAGGGGGAGGAGCGGATGAGCGCGGGGGTGGGGCGGGGACGCTTTCTGCTGGGACTTTCGGCGTGGGCGCCGCTCGTGGCCTGTGCGGGGTTCCCGGATCCGCGCGCGGCGCTTCTGCCGCTCATCGGCTGTCTCTGGACCTTCGTGGCGTGGTGCGCGGCGGTGGCGCCGCTCGGTGCGGCGCATGGTCCCGACCGGCGCCGGGCGGCCGTGGGGCGCACGATCGGGGCGCTCCTCTATCTGCAGATCGGGTTCATGCTCGCGGTGCCCCGCCGCGAACTCCTCGTGGCGGCGGTCGTCCTGTGGCTTGCCGCGCGGATGATCCGCCGTTTCGCGCCGACTGTTCGCGGTTCCTAGCACGCGGCGCGGGGCGTTGTGCTATAATGGCCGCATGGAGAAGCTTCTTATTGCCATCCTGGCGGCGTGCCTCGCCGCGCAGGGTTTCGCCGCCGCGCGTATCCGCGCGGTCTACACGGTCCCCGGCGAGCTCAACGGCATCGTCGGGCACGTGCAGGGCGCGGCCTGTTCCACGCAGGGCGTCTACCTGTCGCATGCGGGGGGCATCTACAAGATCGGCTGGAACGGGCGCCTGATTCGGTCGTGTGCAGCTCCCATCCACCTCGGCGACGTCGCGTATGCGGACGGACGCCTCTACGGCGCGCTGGCCCTGCGCGAGCCCGTCGGTGGCAGGAAGGGCATGATCCGCGTGTGGGACGAGGACCTGAACGTCGTCGGCGAACATCTCCTCCCAGACAACATCGACGGATGCGCCGTCATCGGCGACACGATCTACTACGGGCTTGACCTGTATGGTCCGGCGCCGCACCGCCGCTGCCGGATCGGCCGTCTTGCGCGCGACGGTTTCCTGGATCTGGGAACCGTCGAGACCGATCAGGGCGGACCGTGCCACTACGGCGTGCAGACGATGGCAACGGACGGCGAGCGCCTCTTCTGCGGCTACTACGCCGCCGGCTCGCCGCCCGTGACGTGCGCGTGGTTCACGCCCGACCTGAAGGCGTGCGGCGGCACGCCGGCCTTCCCCTGCGCCGAGGGGTTCGGACGGATCCCGCCGTCCCTCTTCCCCTCCGAACTGCCGCGCTTCTTCGCCGTGCGCGCCCTGGGGGGAAACAGCCGCGCGTGGCATTCGATCACGAACCCGCCGCAGGTCCGCCTCGACTTCTACGAGTGGCGGGACGGGCAGTTCCACGATGTGACGGAGCGCGTGCCGCCGCCGCCGCTCCTGCGGGACGACTTCCGCGCGAGCGCCCCGTTCATCTTCGTCGACCGGAAGGCGAAGCTCTATCGTATGTATCTGCAGACGCACGACACGGACGGATTCGGGGCGGGGGTGCAGATGCGCACGAGTCGAGATCTCCAGGCGTGGTCGGTGGCGAAGCAGGTGCTGCGCGTACCGGCGAAGCGTGCGTGTACGTCCGTCTGGGCGCCCGAAATGCACGAATACAAGGGCAAATACTATATGTTCGCGACGATCTCGACGCGGAACGGGGCCTTTCCCGAGCTTCCGCTCCTGGAGCCGGGCGACTGGCCGAAGGTGGCGCGCCCGAAGCGCGGCACGTGGATCTACCGGGCCGATGCGCCGGAGGGGCCGTTCCGGGAGTGGAGCGCGGAGTCGATTCCGCCCCCGGAGTGGTCCACGCTCGACGGTACGTTCTGGGTGGAGGAGGGGCGGCCGTACATGGTGTTCTGCCACGAATGGACGCAGGTGCGCGACGGGCGGATGATGGCGGTGGCGCTCACGCCGGACCTGAAGGCGGCGGCGGGCAGTCCGTTCGAGCTCTTCCGGGCGTCGGCACGGCCCGATGCGCCGCAGGATCCGCGTGCGACGCACGTGACGGACGGGCCGTTCCTCTACCGCTCCTACAACGGGTCGCTGCTGATGCTGTGGTCTTCCACATGCCGGACGGGGGCCTGCGTCTACGTGACGCGCTCCGCGAGCGGCCGGCTGGCGGGGCCGTGGGGGCCGCACACGCGCATCTTCGACCTGGACGGCGGGCATGCCATGCTGTTCCGCACGATCTACGGGCAGCTCGCGCTCTGCCTCCACCAGCCCAGCCAGCCGTGGGAGCGGCGGCGCGCGCGGATCCTGTTCGTCGAGGATCTGGGCGATACGCTGCGGGTCGTCGAGTAGGCGGGTATCGAAGGGAAGGAAAGAGGAGACGACATGACGCATCTGATCGTGATGGTCGCCGGGCTGGGGTACGAGGGGCTCGCACGGCGGAATCAGCTGAAGATGGCGGGATTGGAGTTCCGTCCCGCGAAGAGCGTGTTCCCGGCGGTGACCTGCACGGCGCAGGCGACGTTCCGGACGGCGCGCGCGCCGCGCGAACACGGCATGACGTCGAACGGGTTCTTCTCGCGTACGCTGATGAAGCCCGCGTTCTGGGAACAGTCCGCCGCGCTCGTCGGGGGGCCGCGCATCTGGGAGGCGGCGCGTGCGGCGGGCGCGCGGGTGGGGATGTACTTCTGGCAGCAGTCGCTCGGCGAGTGCGTCGATGCCGTCATTTCGCCCGCGCCGATCCACAAGCACGGCGGCGGGATGATCATGCGCAACTACACGCAGCCGGCCGAGATGGGTGACGTGCTGGACCGGCGGTGCGGCACGTTCCCGCTCCACCGCTACTGGGGCCCGTTCGCCTCGCCGAAGGTGGGGCGCGCGGTGCTGGCGAACTTCTTCGCGATGGCCGAGGCCCACGAGCCCGACGTCGCCTTCCTCTACCTGCCGACGCTCGACTACGAGGCGCAGCGGCACGGGCCGGATGCGGCGGCCGCGGAAAAGGCGCTCGCGGAGTTCCGCGCGCAGCTGGAGCGTTTGGCCGACTTCGCGGCGCGGCGCGGAGGCGCGCTCACCGTCTGCGGCGACTACGCCATCGCGGCGGCGGACCGTCCGCCGGCGCGGCCGAACGCCACGCTGCGCGCGGCGGGCCTCTTCCGGGTGCGTCCGGTCGCGGGGCGCGCCTACCCCGACTTCTACACGTCGCGCGCCTTCGCGATGTGCGACCACGAGATCGCGCACGTCTATGTGCGGCGGGCCGAGGACGTCGAGCGGGTGGCGCGGCTTCTGGACGGGACGGGCGACTACGAGCAGGTCGAGCGGCGCGCCGGCCAGGACTGGGCGCATCCCTCGGCGGGCGAGATCCTGCTCCTTGCGAAGAAGGGGAGCTGGTGCGCCTATCCGTGGTGGACGGACCGGCGCGAGGCACCGGACTGGGCGACGCACATCGACATCCACAACAAGCCCGGCTACGACCCCTGCGAACTCTTCTTCGACCGCTCCTTCCCTCCGAAGACGTGCCAGGACGCAAGCCGCATCCGGGGCACCCACGGGCGCGTCTCGACTCTCGCCTGGGCGTCGAGCGATCCGCGCGTCGCGGGCGATTCGATGACGGCCCTCGCCGCCTCCTGCGCGGCGGTTCTGGGGGCCGATTTGTGATATAATCCCATGCCTGTGAAACAACCGCTCAAGAACCTGGCCGTCGGCCACTTCCTCAACGAACCGTTCATCGCGGCCTGCGCGCCGTGGACGGCGCGCATCCACGAGGTGTTCTTCGCCTGGCCGGGCGTCCTCAGCTGCCGCCCCGCGCCCGCCTTCACCGACGAGGTGAAGGCCCGCCTCCTCGGCGATCTTCACTGGTGCCGCGAGAGGGGCATCCTCCTCGACACGCTCTTCAACTGCACGTGCTACGGCGACCGGGCGATCAGCCCCGAACTGGCCGACTTCGTGGCGGCGACGCTGCGCGACATGGACGCCGAAGGGCTCTTCCCGGACATCGTGACGACGGCCTCGCCGTTCATCGCGACCGTGCTCCGCCGCCGTTTTCCCCGGGTGAAAATCCGCTGGAGCGTGAACCTGCGCATCCACGGCACGACGGGCTTCGAGTGCGTGGAGGAGCTGTTCGACTCCTTCTACGTCACGCGGGAGCGCCAGCGCGACGCCGCCTACCTTGCGCGCGTCGCCGCCTGGGCGCGGGAACACGGCAAGGCCGTGGGGCTTCAGGCGAATTCCGGCTGCCTGCGGCAGTGCCCGTTCCAGAACTTCCACGACAACCTCCACGGGCACGACCGCATCCGCCAGAGCGCGGTGGGCGCGGCGTTCGACTTCAACGTCTTCCGCTGCCGCGAGAACTACGCGCGGAAGAACTGGGAGGACTTCATCCGCGCGACGTGGATCCGCCCCGAGGATGTGCCGCTCTTTGAGCCGCACGTCTCGGTCGTCAAGCTCGCGACGCGCCGCCACCGCTTCCCCACGCGCATCCTCAACGCCTACGCCTCCTACGCCTACGACGGGAACCTGGCCGATCTGATGGATCCCCTCCATTCGGACCTCTTCGCGCCGTACGTCGTCGACAACCGCTCCTTCCCGGACGACTTCGCGGCGACGGTCGGCGCGTGTCCCGACGCGAACGACTGCCGCCACTGCGGCCGCTGCGCGGCGGTCCTCTCCCGCGTGCTGAAGCGGCGCTAGGCACAGGACGGCCCCTTTTTATGGTACAATGCAGGACAGACCGACCGTGGCCGATCGGAACGCGGCGGATGTCCAACAAGGAGAAAAAATGAAGAAGACGACATGGATGGCGGCGGCGGCGCTCTTTGCCGCCGGATGCTGCTGCGTGTGCAACCGCGACGGGTCCGCCGCGAAGGCGGTTTCGCCCGACGGCAAGAACGTGATCCGGCTCTGGACGAGCCCGCTCGCCTACGAGGTCGCGCGCGACGGCGTGGTGGTGGTGGCGAAGACCGAGATCGGCCTGAAGGTGGACGGCGCCTGCCTGAAGCCGGGCGAGGCGTGCAAGGTGACGGCGCGCAAGGTGGCGGGCACGGTCGAGACGCCTGTCTACAAGAAGGCGCGCATCGACCTCGCCGGGAACGAGACGGCCGTGGACTTCGGCGCGTGGGGCATCCGCCTCGCGGCGCGCAACGACGGCGTGGCCTACCGCTTCGAGACGAAGAAGCCGGGCACGATCACGGTTGACGGCGAAAAGGCCGGGCTGACGATTCCCTGCGCGGAGGCGAAGTGCGCGCTCAACTACGGCAGCAGTGTCGGCTGCGAGGAGACGGTGCCCGTCGCGTGCAAGGCGGGCGAGATCGTGACGGGCAAGGAGAAGGGGCGCCGCTTCGTCTATCTGCCGCTCGTCTACAAGGTGGGGGGCGTGAACGTGGCGGTGACCGAGTCGGACGTCTACGACTACCCGATCCTCAACCTCGTGAAGCCGGAGGGCGCGGGTGCGTTCGCCTCGACGTTCGCGGGCTTCCCGAAGCGCACCTACCGCGCGGGCGGCTGGGACAGCCGGAAGCCGATCGAGAAGGGCGGACGCTGGGTCGTCGTCGCCGAGCATGACGACTTCCTCGTCAAGACCGAGGGGACGCGCACGTTCCCGTGGCGCGTGTTCGCGCTCGCGGACGCGCCGGCGAAGTTCTGCGAGGCCGACATCGTGAACGCCCTCGCGCGTCCGCAGGCGAAGGGGACCGACTTCTCGTGGGTGAAGCCGGGCAAGGTCGCCTGGGACTGGTGGAACGGCTGGGACAACAAGGGCGAGGCGGCCGGCTGCACGACGGCGGGCTACAAGCGCTTCATCGACTTCGCCGCGAAGACGGGCGTCGAGTACGTGATCCTCGACGAAGGCTGGAGCGAGACGCTGAACATCTGGAAGTTCCACCCGAACGTGGACGTGCCGGAGATCGTCCGCTACGGCAACGAGAAGGGCGTCGGGATCATCCTGTGGATGGCCTGGGCGCAGATCTACGGCGAGGAGGAGAAGGTCGCCGCGCACTTCGCGAAGCTCGGCGCGAAGGGCTTCAAGGTCGACTTCATGGACCGCGGCGACGCGGCGTGCGAGCGCTTCCTCTGGGCGTTCGCCGAGGCGTGCGCGAAGAACAGGATGCTCGTCGACTACCACGGCGCGCACCGCCCCACCGGCATGAGCCGCGCCTACCCGAACGTGCTCAACTACGAGGGCGTCCACGGGCTTGAGTGCGCCAAGTGGTTCAAGAACAACTACGACTTCATGGACAACGACGTGAAGGCGTTCTTCCTGCGCATGACGGCCGGCCCGATGGACTACACGCCCGGCGCGATGGACAACTACCCGATCGGCCAGTACAAGGGCGACAACGTGAACCCCGGCTCCGTTGGCACGCGCTGCCGCCAGATGGCGATGATGGTCGCCTACGAGGCGCCGCTGCAGATGCTCTGCGACGCGCCGACGAAGTACGAAAAGAACATGGAGTGCTTCTCGTTCATGGCGGCGACGCCCGTCGTCTGGGCGGACACGGTGGGCCTCGGCGGCTGCCCCTGCACCTACGCCGCCGTGGCGCGCCGGGCGAAGGACGGCTCCTGGTACGCGGCGGCCCTCAACAACAAGGATCCGCGCGACTACGTGCTTGACACCGCGTTCCTCGGCTCCGGCACGTGGACGGCCACGCTCTTCTGCGACGCGGCCGACGCCGACGCCCGGCCGACGCACTACGTCAAGGAGGCGAAGACCTTCAAGGCCGGCGACAAGGTGACGTTCCGCCTGGCGGCGGGCGGCGGCTTCGTGGCGAAGTTCACGAAGAAGTAGGCGGGGCCCCGCGAAGCGCGCGTAGCGCATTCGTGATGGGGACGGGGAGAAAACAGGCCCAGCCTGTTTTCTCCTTGTCTCAAATTCGGTAACTTCTGGGTACGGTCCATGTCCCGCCGGTTGTGGTATACTTTCCGCCACATGAACAGCACGTTCCAGATTCGACTTAGCCTTGCGCTTCGTGGGTGCAGATCCGCGGAGCGTGGTTGCGTCTAGTCGAAGACGGAGCCGGGCTCTTGGCCACCTTAAACGCGGATCGCCTCCCGAGGGCAGTCCGCGTTTTCGTCTACCCTCCCGCGGTTGGTCCGAATCCGAAACAAGTCAACATCACGACGGAACCGAAATGAACAACCGAATCACATTCTTCGACACGACGCTGCGGGACGGCGAACAGGCCCCGGGCTATTCGATGAACATCGAGGAGAAGCTGCGGATGGCCCGCCAGCTGGAGGCGCTCGGCGTCGACGTGCTGGAGGCGGGCTTCGCGATCGCCTCGCCGGGGGACTTCGAGAGCGTGCGGCGGATCGCCGAGGCGCTGAAGACGACGACCGTGGCGTCGCTCTGCCGGGCACTGGAGAAGGACATCGACGCGGCGGCGGCGGCGGTGAAGGGCGCGGCGCGCCCGCGCATCCACACGTTCCTCGCGACGAGCGACCTGCACCTGCAGTACAAGCTGCGCATGACGCGCGAGGCGGCCCTGGAGCGGGCGGTCGCCGCCGTGAAGTACGCGCGGCGGTTTGCGGACGACGTGGAGTTCTCGCTGGAGGACGCCTCCCGCACGGACCATGACTACATGTGCCGCGTCGTCGAGGCGGTGATCGACGCGGGCGCGACGACGGTGAACCTGCCGGACACGGTGGGGTACGCGACGCCGAACGAGATCTACGCGATGGTCGACAACGTCGTCCGCCGCGTCCCCAACATCGACCGCGCGGTCATCTCGATGCACTGCCACGACGACCTCGGCCTCGCCGTCGCGAACACGCTCGCGGGCTTCGCCGCCGGCGCGCGCCAGGCCGAGTGCTGCATCTGCGGCATCGGCGAGCGCGCGGGCAACGCGGCGCTGGAGGAGGTGGTGATGAACCTCCGCACGCGCGCGGACGTCTACGGGCTCGCATACGGCATCCACACGGAGGAGATCGTCCGCACGGCGAAGCTGCTGCAGGCGATCACCGGAGTGAAGGTGGCGCCGAACAAGTCCATCGTCGGCGCGAACGCCTTCGCGCACGAGAGCGGCATCCACCAGCACGGCGTGATGGCGAACGTGAAGACCTACGAGATCATGACGCCCGAGTCGGTGGGCGTGAAGAAGACGGAGCTCGTGCTCGGGAAGCACTCGGGGCAGCATGCGTTCGCGCAGCGCCTCGTGCAGCTCGGCTACACGGTGGACAAGGCGCTCGAATCGAAGCTCTTCGCCGACTTCAAGGTGCTGGCCGACCGCAAGAAGACGATCGAGGACCGGGACATCGTGGCGCTTGTGGAGGTGGCGACCGGCCACGTCGCGGGCGAGGACGACTGGAAGCTGAAGAACTACGTCGTCTCCAGCGGAAACAGGATGTACTCCACGGCGTGCGTGACGCTGGAGAAAGGCAGGAAGGAGGTCACCGAGTCCGCCTACGGCACGGGCCCCGTCTTCGCGTCGATCCGCGCGGTGGAGAAGATCGTGAGGCACGCCTTCTCGCTGCTCGACTACCAGATCAACGCCGCCACCGAGGGGCGCGACGCGCTCGGCGAGGTGAAGGTGAAGATTTCCGACGCGAGCGGCGTCTACCGGGGGCGCGGCGTCTCCACCGACATCATCGAGGGGTCGGTCCTCGCGACGCTCGACGCCGTCAACAGGATGCTCGACGCGAAGACGACCTCCCTCGGGTCCGGCGCGGCCTCGAAGGTCCAGCAGACCTTCGAGAACCCCGAGGCCGACATGCTCGCGGGGCATACGGACCGCTAGGCCAACAGAAAGGACACACGCATCATGAACGACACACCCATGACGATGACCCAGAAGATCCTGGCGGCGCACGCCGGGAAGAGCGCCGTCCACGCGGGCGAGCTGATCATGGCCACGCTCGACCTCGTGCTCGGCAACGACATCACGGCGCCGGTCGCCATCGGCGCGTTCCCGCAGTTCGGGCGGGAGAAGGTGTTCGACCGCACGAAGATCGCGCTCGTGCCCGACCACTTCGCGCCGAACAAGGACATCAAGGCCGCGACGCAGTGCGCCTGCATGCGCGCGTTCGCGAAGGAACAGCGGATCGCGAACTACTTCGAGGTCGGGCACGACTGCGGCGTCGAACACGCGCTGCTGCCCGAGAAGGGGCTTGTCACCGCCGGTGACTGCATCATCGGCGCGGATTCCCACACCTGCACCTACGGGGCGGTGGGCGCGTTCTCGACGGGCGTCGGCTCCACGGACATGGCGGCGGGCATGAGTGCGGGCGAGACGTGGTTCAAGGTGCCGTCCGCGATCAAGGTCGTCGTGACGGGCGCGCCGCGCACGTGGGTGTCGGGCAAGGACCTCATCCTCCACTTGATCGGGCTCATCGGCGTGGACGGCGCGCGCTACCAGTCCCTCGAATTCACGGGTGACGGCATCCGCAACCTCTCGATGGACGACCGGTTCACGATCGCGAACATGGCCATCGAGGCGGGTGCGAAGAACGGCATCTTCCCCGTCGACCAGACCTGCCTCGACTACCTGAAGGCGCACGGCGCGAAGGAGCCGACCGTCTACGAGGCGGATCCGGACGCCGTCTACGAACGGACCATCGAGATCGACCTCAGCGCGCTCAGGCCCACGGTCGCCTTCCCGCACCTGCCCGAGAACACGCACACGGTCGATGCCATCGACCCGATCGACATCGACCAGGTCGTGATCGGCTCCTGCACGAACGGGCGCCTCGGCGACCTGCGCATCGCCGCCGAGGTGATGAAGGGGCGGAAGGTCGCGCCCGACGTGCGCTGCATCGTCATCCCCGCCACCCAGCGCATCTGGATCGAGGCGAGCAGGGAAGGTCTGCTCACCCAGTTCGCGGAGGCGGGGTGCGTCGTCTCCACGCCGACGTGCGGACCGTGCCTCGGCGGTTACATGGGCATCCTTGCGAAGGGCGAGAAGTGCGTCGCGACGACGAACCGCAACTTCGTCGGGCGCATGGGGCACGTCGAGAGCGAAGTCTACCTCGCCTCGCCCGCCGTCGCCGCCGCGTCCGCCGTCATGGGGCGGATCTCCAGCCCGGAAGAACTGGAGAGGATTCATTAAGTGGTTAAGTAGTTAAGTGGTTAAGTGGTTAAGTGGTTAAGTGTCCGGTTAAGTGGTTAAGTAGTTAAGTGGTTCTAGTAGGTTAAGTGGTTGGATGGTTAAAAGAGGTGCTATAGATGCGGCAATCATCGGAGTTACCCAACACTGAATAAGGACAACTTAATTCCTTAACCACTTAAAGCGAAGCGACTTAACCTTAAAAGAGGAGTTCATCATGAACGTTTCAGGAAAGACCTACAAGTACGGCGACAATGTCGATACCGACGTCATCATCCCCGCGCGCTATCTCAACACGTCCGATCCGAAGGAGCTTGCGGCGCACTGCATGGAGGACATCGACGCCTCCTTCGCGGGGCGGGTGAAGCCCGGCGAAATCATGGTCGCCGGACGGAACTTCGGCTGCGGGAGTTCGCGCGAGCACGCGCCGCTCGCGATCAAGACGTGCGGCGTCGCCTGCGTGATCGCCGCGACGTTTGCGCGCATCTTCTACCGCAACGCGCTGAACATCGGCCTCCCGATCCTCGAATGCCCCGCCGCTGCGGCGGCCATCCGGGCGGGCGACACCGTGACGGTGGACTTCGACACGGGCCTCATCACGGACGAGACGACCGGGCAGACCTTCCAGGGCGAACCCTTTCCGCCGTTCATGCAGGACCTCATCGCCGCCGGCGGCCTCGCCGCCTACCGGCGTATGCGTCGGTAAGAACAGGAACGGTGGAGTTTCCCGTGGAACGCAGATGCTTCGCATACGCAGAATGGGGCGAGAAGGCATGTGGCTACAACGGCGACTTCGTCGCCTACGCCACAATGCCTTCTCGCCCAGTTTGCCGGTTATCTGGTGGATGATGCAAGTCGGGAAAGAACTGATTGTGGCGTAGGCCCCGCTGGGGCCGTCGTAGCCACATCGGTTCTTTCCCCATTCTGCGTATCGCGTTTGCGATCTGCGTTCTAAAGACATGTAAGAATCCCATGATTGGAGAGTGACATGAAGAAGAAGATTGCGGTGATTGCCGGCGACGGCATCGGGCCGGAGATCGTCGGCGAGGCGGTGAAGGTGCTGAAGAGGGTGGCGGAGGCGTTCGGGCACGAGTTCGTCTTCGACGAACGGCTCGTGGGCGGCACGGCGTACGACGCCTGCGGGGACTGTCTGCCGGATGCGACGCTGGAGGCGTGCCGGACGGCCGACGCGGTGCTGCTCGGCGCGGTGGGCGGACCGAAGTGGGACGCGCTCCCCGGTCCGCAGCGCCCCGAGAAGCGCGCGCTCCTGACGCTCCGCAAGGAACTGGGCCTCTTCGCGAATCTGCGCCCCGCCAAGGTCTGGGCGCCCCTGAAGGATGCGAGTCCGCTCAGGCCGGAGATCGTCGGCGAAGGGCTCGACCTCCTTGTCGTGCGCGAGCTGACGGGCGGCGTCTACTTCGGCGAGCATGTGCGCGCGGCGGACGGGCAGAGCGCGCTCGACAAGATGCCCTACTCCGTCCCGGAAATCGAACGCATCGCGCACGTCGCCTTCTCCGCCGCGCAGACGCGCCACAACCACGTGACGTGCGTCGACAAGGCGAACGTCCTCGAAACGAGCCGCCTCTGGCGCGAGGTCGTGCAGAAGGTCCACGACACCGCGTATCCCGACGTTGCGCTCGACTTCATGTACGTGGACAACGCGGCGATGCAGCTTGTCCGCGCGCCGGGCCGCTTCGACGTTCTCCTCACCGAGAACATGTTCGGCGACATCCTTTCGGACGAAGCCTCGCAGATCACGGGTTCGATCGGCATGCTTCCCTCCGCCTCCCTGCGCGCGGACGGCTTCGGCCTCTACGAGCCGATCCACGGCTCGGCGCCGGACATCGCCGGGAAGGGCATCGCGAACCCGCTCGCGACGATCCTCTCGGCCGCCCTCCTCCTGCGCCACACCTTCGGCCTCGCCGCCGAAGCCGGCGCGATTGAGCGCGCGGTGGGCGATGTTCTCGCCTCGGGCCTGCGCACGGCCGATCTCGGCGGCTCCGTCTCCTGCGCGGAGATGGGCGCGGCGGTGGTGAACCGACTGCGGCGGGCGTGACGAGATTTCGCGTCGGAACAGTCCCGATGGGTTGGCGCGCGATGTACCCGCGCCGCCCTCGGCGCGTGGCGTCCGAACGGGGGACATCGCGCGCCAGGCCTACATAATAAAAAAAGTTGCTTTTTGTCCTTGACCATCGAGCAGGGGGGGGGGTAGAATATTAGGTGCTTTTTTAAGTTATAAAATCACCGAGGAGGGCTGCCATGAAGAGAAGGCCGGGAACGAGAAGCAAAATGGCATGCGTGCTTGCCTGCGTGGCATGGGCGTTGTGCATGCAGGGCGCGGAGGCTGAGACGGCCACGTGGATTGCCTCGCAGAAGGGCACCGAGCGCTGGGAGACGGCGGCCAACTGGGAGGCGGGCGTCGTGCCCGCGATCACCAACAGCCTCGACCTCTCCGCGACGAACCTCGTCGTCACGCTGGCGGGCGACCCGCAGGGGCTGCAGGTCATCGACAATCCCTGGACGCAGGAACCCGGGGGCGACGAGGTGGTCCTCGCGCTGAACGCCCTCGTGGGCGGACCCAAGACCGAGTTCGACATCTGGTACGCGAACTTCTGCCGTCCCCTCCTCATCCGCGACCCCTCGCGCTACCTGGGCGCCTGGGCCATCCCGTCCGCCTGGCAGCACGGTGCCGGATCCGTCATGCAGCTCCTTTCCGACGCGGCGTGGACCTCGACCGTCAACCGCGTGAAGCTCTCCGGGCGCATGGGCTTCCGCGTGCCCACGGGCGCGACGGCGGCGCTGGAGCATCCCTTCGGCGAAGGGCTCTTTGAGGTGAACCGCCAATACAACGGACGCCGCCATGTGAACACGGCGACGGCGGGCACGCTCGACATCCGCAATTCGCCCGGCGGCGAGTCGTACCTCTCCCTCCACGACGGGGCGGTCACGCTCCACGGGCGGCCGGGCGGCAACGCGCCCGCGCTTGTCCCCGGCGCGGCCGTTCACCTCGACGCCTCGGCCCCGGACGCCTTCGAGCTCGACGGGGAGGGAAAGGTGCGCACGTGGCGCGCGATGCCGGGCACGGCGGTTTCCGCCGCCGCCGTGTCGGCCCTCTCGGGCTTTGAGGCCGTGGCGGCCCCCACCGTCGTCACCGACGCCGCGACGGGGAAGCCGGTGGTGGACTTCGGTGCCTATGCCGCGAACGCGGCCGCGCAGCAGGGCACGTCGGCCGCGCTGGGGCTTTCGGAGACGCTGCGGAACGTGCGGGAGCTGTTCATCGTCTTCCGCGACAAGTCGCCGGAGGGCATCCGCCCGCAGTTCGTGGGCTGCTCGCTTCGTGAGGACGAGCGCCTGTTCTTCCGCCAGACGGAAGGGGCGCTCTTCGACCAGGAGAACAGCGACAACAACGCCGCGATGCCAGTGCGCGCCGGCGAGATCCGCGTCGACGACCAGGCCGAGCCGTTCGAGATGCAGGGCGACTTTTCGCGCCGCCTCCACGTCGTCTCGGTCGGCGTGAACACGAATCTGACTGCCGCAGGCGACAATCCCGTCGCGTACCTCGCCATGGCCGGCCGGGCGGACCGGTTCGGCGGCATCCAGATCGCGGAAATCCTCCTCTACACGAACGCGCTCACCTCGGCCGAACGGCGGCAGAACAACGCGGCGCTCCTCGGCAAGTGGCGCCCCGCCGCCGAGGCTCGGGTGTGGGACTACGGCGAGCTGCGCTTCTTGTCCGCCGCGCCGGAAGTCACCGTGGCGGAGGGGACGGTGGCCGTGCGCGAGATCACGCTTACAGACACGACGACGCGGCTCGTGAAGAAGGGCGCGGGGACGTTGCTCGTCGGGCGCCTTTCCAGGCCGGGCCTGGTGATCGAGGTGCAGGAGGGGAACGTGCGCTTCGTGGACACCGTCGTGCGCGGCGACGACCCGCAGCCCGCCGCCGATCCGTTCTGTTGGTTCGACGCAACGGCGGCCGCCTCGCTCGTGTCGGACGGCGCGACGGGCATCGCGCAGTGGAGGGACCGCCGCGACGGCACGAACCACTACGGCAAGGCCCTCCATCTGGCACCGCCGACGGCGACGACCACGCTCGCAGGCGGCACGGCGGTGAAGCACCCGAATCCCACGCTGAACACGGCGGCGGCGGACGGCCGCGCCCTCGTCGACCTCGGCGACGTGTGTGTGGCGGACACCCAGAAGGCCGAGACGCTGGGCGCCTCCACGAGCCTGCGCCTCTACATCGACGGCAGCGTCTCCGATTCGGGCACGCCCAACACGCGCGAGGGCTACGTCGTCTACTACAAGACGGACGAAACGTCCTGCCCCGTCGCCTCGTCGAGCTACAACCTCTTCAACCTCCGAAATTCATCGAAGGACCTCTTCGCGCATCCATTCTACTGCCACACGCACGTGATCGGGGGCTACTGGCGCTATGACGGACTGGCCATCGACCCGACGGCGTGCGCCAATACGTGCGGGGAGGTCCACATCGTCTCCTTCCGCTTCGCGAGCAAGCGCGCGATCGACGCTTTCTGCACAGACCGCGGATCCATCCAATACCAGATTGGCGGCGCGAAGATCGGCGAGGTCCTCTACTACGACCGCCTGCTCACGGACCAGGAACGGCGCGACACGGAAGCCTACCTCTTCCGGAAGTGGAAGGGCACGGCGACGCCGCAGGACGCGATGGCCGCCGAACCCCAGCCGAGCCTGGCGCTCCCCGCCACGGGGGCCGACACTGAACTGGGCACCGACACGCCCTACAGCCCCGAGTTCATCTCGGGCCTGCTGGGCCCGCGCCTCCGCTTCACGGGATCGGGGACGTTCGTCTGCACGAACGCCCTGACGGCGCGCACGCGGGAAATCATGCTTGCGGGCGGCGGCGCGCTCGACCTCACGCTCGACTTCGACTTCTTCTCCAACGCCTGGTTCCACGTGGACGCCACCCACCGGGCCGCGCTCGACTACCTGACGGCGACGACGAACGCCGTCGCCCGCTGGGAGGACATCCGCGCGAACGGCCTTGCGGCGACGCCGTTTCTCAGGGGGACGAAGGCGCGGCCCTTCGTCGTCCAGACGGAGGTGAACGACACGGGGCTCGTCCGCCCCGTCATGGACTTCGGCGAATGGTACAACGGCGACAGCCCCACCAACACGGCGAGCAGCATGGAATGGAGCGCGCGCACGGCGCTGCAGGAGTTCTACCTCGTCCAGCGCGACAAGGGGCTCCATCAACCGGGCGCGGGCCTGACGCAGGACGCGGGCTACCCCTGCCTCTTCGGTCAGCTGAACCAGAATGCCGACTGGGCGGGTGACGACTACTACGTCGCGGGCTCCGACAAGATTGCCTTCTTCCGAAACAGCGAGGAGCTGTTGGTGGACTGGGCGCAGCCGAACATCGTCGCGGGCTATATCGGCGTCAACGGCGAGCAGAAAGACCGCACCTTCAAGCCCGCCACGAACACGTTCTACGTCTACAGCTTCCAGCTGAAGGCGCCCGACTACCACGTGCAGACCTTCGCCCGGCGCGACGACTGGCAGGTCGGCGGCCAGCAGGTGGCGGAGATGATCTGCTTCGCCGAGACGAACACGGCGGCGCGTCGCGTCGAGATCGAGAACTACCTCATGAAGAAGTGGTTCGGGACGGGCGCGGCGCTCACGTGGCCGATGGAGCGCATCGCGTTTACCGACGCCTCCTCCGCGCTCACGTTGCGGCTCGACGACTGCCAGAAGATGTCGCTTGCGGCCCTCGACTGCGTCTTCGACGGCGCGCAGGTGGGCTGCCTCACGCTCGACGGCACGCTCGTCTTCCCGGAGGCGGGCGTCCTCGGCGTGGACGTCACGGCCCCGCGCGGTGCGGTGGGCTACCGCGTCTACCCGCTCGTGCGGGCGACGAAGATCGAGGGATTCGAGCATGTCGCCCGCTGGCCGCGCGCCGTCACGTTCGCGAACGGCGCGACGTGCAGCATTTCGGTGCGCGCGTCCGCCACGGGCGTCGATCTCGTCGTCGCCCCGCGCTCGACGGTGATCATCCTCCGCTAGCCGCCCCGGGGCGGACGCGCTCCCGCGCGTCCGCCCACTCCTCTCTCGGCCGCGACAAGCGCGGCCCTCCCGAAAACCGACGAATCTTTGCGGTTTTGCGAAGATACGGGAGGGCCGCGCTTGTCGCGGCCGGAGGCTGGGCTGGGGTTTTGCGAAAATACGGGAGGGTCGCGTTCCCGAAAACCGGCGAATCTTTGCGGTTTTGCGAAGATACGGGAGGGCCGCGCTTGTCGCGGCCGGAGGCTGGGCTGGGGTTCTGCAAGGGCCTCCTCTGACCGCACAAAAGATCGGGCGTGGAGAAACGCTCATAAAAGTGGAAAGGCAATGGGTAAGTTCGCTCATAAAAAAGTCCAGTTTTGTACCTTCGTCGTAAACGCATTGCATACGACTTCAACCCCGGTCTGTGAGGAAGGGCCGGGTTTTTGCGTGTAATGGCAGGAGACGTGGGTACGTTTCTTTCTAAAGAAACAGCTTCGGCCATTTTTCGATCCATGGCAGTTGGGTTCGTGATTGCCCGATTCGAAGGTTTGTGGTAGAATTTCGGCGTTTGGTTTCCCAAGAGGAGGCCGAACATCTCCTCCGCCAGGTGGGATGTACACCATCGGGCGGCTGCGGGGAGGCGGTCGACGACCGCTGAGGCGCAGATTGTTCTTTACCAGAGCCGGTGGGTACCATCCACCGACCTGAGACCCGAAGGACCTGGATGCGCGCTTCGTGCGCGGGTGTAGGTCTGGAGGGTGGAACCCCGGAAGGCCGTCTCAGACAAGGACGGAGGAACTGGGGGTGCCGGGAATCCCGAAAGGATCCGGCTACGTACGCAGTCTTGCGTATTCGAGCTTTGTGCGAAAATCGACCAAATCTTCAAATCAAGAGCCGAATATGTGAGATGCGTCGCGTGTGTAATCACGTGGCGTGTCTTCTATTCCGTGTTTTTGATTAGGCGCTTGGTCGTGCCTCGCACAGAACATGAGTTGTGAAGGCACGCCACCCCATTTTCCGCGCCGGGGAGGTCGGCCTTGTACGGTTGGCGCGGGAGAGAAGAGGAACATACGTTATGAGGATGGTTTGGTTGCTGGTGGCATCACTTGCGACAGTGGTCGCATGTGCTGACATTGCGTTTGAGGTGAAGGATGTAGAGGCGCATCAGCGCTATCCGTGGAACGGAAAGGTCGGTATCGACTTCACGATTGACAGCGCGGTGGAAGGATCGAACTTTGCCGTACGTGTGGAGGCGAAGGACACAGTTGGCCAGACGAATATCACCTTAACGACGATGCGCTATGATGACAAGATTGCGCTTTCCAGTCTTGGAAAACTCCCTGCGGGACGTCATCGCGTGACGTGGGACGCGGATACGGATGCGTTGGATGTTCTTATTCCATCCCTCGCTTTCTCCGTCTCCGTGTGGACGGTTGGTGAGACTGTTCCAGATAATGGACTCTACATGGTAATCGATCTTTCATCGAGCACAACGAATGACGGAACGATTGTTCGATTCCCAATTTCTTACCTGTCGGCGATTCCAAAAGATGGTTGGACGGATGAGTACAAAACGACAAAACTCGTTCTACGTCGAATCCCGGCTGGAACCGACCCACTCGGGCGCTACTCTCTTTCCAAAGACTTCTATGCGGGGATTTTTAAAATGACAGTGGCACAATGGAGCCTTGTGATGGAAGGTGGGGGAACTTCGCTAAATTTGAGGTCGGTATCTGGTGTTTCTCATACCACTATTCGTGGAACAGCCAACCCTTTGTCAGGGGAAGTGGATTCATCGAGTTTCTTGGGGCAATTACGTATCAAGACGGGTATGCAGGGATTTGATCTGCCGACGGAGGCGCAATGGGAGTACGCCTGTCGGGCAGGTACGATGACAGAGTACAATAATGGGCGTGATGACGCAATCGGCGTTAATGTAGTAGACGCTAACGGTGTGTCGGTTGGCAGGGGATTACCTAATGCCTGGGGACTCTACGACATGCATGGAACAAATGTTCTTGAATGGTGCCGTGACTATTACGATAGGTTTTCTGATGAATTTTTGTCAGGCCCTGACCCTGTCGGTACTTCACAATCGGGTGCGCCCTATCGTGTTTTGCGTGGAGGACCGTCGTCGAATCGAACCGGTACTGATCAAGGAAGTCGTTACTTTGAGAGTAGTACTTATCGTTGTTACTACGGCTTTCGTCTCTTCATGACACTACGCTGATTTGGCTACATGCCATTTTCTGCCGGTCAAGAGGGACTACAACTGTTGATGGCGATCAAAATTCCACCGCAGAGTTCTGGTTGGTTGGCATGGCGAGAGCGTGAAATTTACATGACGGGAGAGGAAGCGAATGAACAGGTGCGTATGGCAACCCCGAAATTCACCTTTGGGTCTTCGTACCTCCGTGCGCTCCGTGTTGACCGGCCGGAGGTCATTCGAGGGAGTGGCAAGACGATGAAACGGGGGACTGGCGTGAAGACGGTACTGAAGAAGATTGCTGGGTTGCTGGCGTGCGGGGCCTGTGCGGCGGCGTGCGCGGGGACGGTCAGGACGGTGACGACCCCTGCGCTGACGCTCGACACGCGGATCGGGCTCGTGAAGGTTGTGGAGGACGCGGCGACACTCCGGCTCTCGACACGATGGGACGACGCCGGGGCGGGGACGCTGACGGTGAACGGTGTGGAGGCGGCGCGGCTCGGGGCGGACGCGGAGACCGGCCATGTGCTGGACGGCCTCGCGCCGGGCGAATATGTGTGCCAGTGGACGACGGGCGCGTCGACGAACCTCGCGACCTTCTGCGTGCGGGGTGGCGCATCCATTCTGCCGCCGGACGGCGCGGGCGTGCGGACGGCGACGGCGGCGGCGATCACGCTCGATACGCGGATCGGGCTCGTGAAGGTGGTGGAGGACGCGGCCACGCTGCGGCTCTCGACGCGGTGGGACGGCGTGCCGGAGGGTGTGCTGACGGTGAACGGTACGGAGGCGGCGCGGCTCGGGGCGGAAGCTGAGGCCGACCACGTACTGGACGGCCTCGCGCCGGGCGAATATGTGTGCCAGTGGACGACGGGTGCGTCGACGAACCTCGCGACGTTCTGCGTGCGGGGCGGGGCGTCCGCCCTGCCGCCGGACGGCGCGGGCGTGCGGACGGCGACGGCGTCGCCCGTCACGCTCGACACGCGGATCGGGCTTGTGAAGGTGGTGGAGGGCGCGGCGGCGCTCCGGCTCTCGACGCGATGGGACGGCGTGCCGGAGGGTGTGCTGACGGTGAACGGCGCGACGGCGGCGCGGCTCGGGGCGGACGAAGAGGCGGACCATGTACTGGGCGGCCTCGCGCCGGGCGAGTACGTGTGCCAGTGGACGACGGGCGCGTCGACGAACCTCGCGACGTTTTGCGTGCGGGGTGGGGCGTCCGTCCTGCCGCCGGACGGCGCGGGCGTGCGGACGGCGACAGCGGCGACGATCACGCTCGATACGCGGATCGGGCTCATGAAGGTGGTGGAGGACGTTGCCACGCTGCGGCTCTCGACGCGGTGGGACGGCACGGAGGTGGGCGTGCTGACGGTGAACGGGGAGGAGGTTCGGACACTGGAGGCATCCGAAGAGTCCAACCACCGCATGGACAGCCTCGCGCCGGGCGAATATGTGTGCCAGTGGACGACGGGTGCGTCGACGAACCTTGCGACGTTCTGCGTGCGGGGCGGGGCGTCCGTCCTGCCGCCGGACGGCGCGGGCGTGCGGACGGCGACGGCGGCGGCGATCACGCTCGATACGCGGATCGGGCTCGTGAAGGTGGTGGAGGACGCGGCCACGCTGCGGCTCTCGACGCGGTGGGATGGCGTGCCGGAGGGCGTGCTGACGGTGAACGGCGCGGCGGCGGCGCGGCTCGGGTCGGACGAGGAGGCGGACCATGTACTGGACGGCCTCGCGCCGGGCGAATATGTGTGCCAGTGGACGACGGATGCGTCGACGAACCTCGCGACGTTCTGCGTGCGGGGCGGCGCATCCATTCTGCCGCCGGACGGCGCGGGCGTGCGGACGGTGACGGCGGCCCCCGTCGCGCTCGACACGCGGATTGGCCTCTACAAGGTGCTGCCCGTCTCGGACCGGGGCGTGGCCTCGGCGGTCTGCCGCCTCTCGACGCGGTGGGACGGCGCGGAGTCGGGGACGCTCACGGTGAACGGGGAGGAGGTCCGGGCGTTGGGTGTCGCCGAGGAGGCCGACCACCGCCTGGACAGCCTCGCGCCGGGCGAGTACGTGTGCCGGTGGATGGCGGGCGACGCCACCTACCTCGCGACCTTCTCCGTGCGCGGGGACGGCTCCACGCGGCCGCCGCGTACCGGCGTGGAGGTGACAATCACGGGCCATACGGCGACCTACCCCTACGACGGGCGCGAGAAGCGCGCGGGCGGGTTCGACGTCGCAATCAGCGACCCGTTCTACACGGCGGACGACTTCGTCTTCACCGGCTGCTCGAACGCGGTGCGGACGGCCGTCGGGACGACGGCGTTCGGCATGTCGGCATCCGATTTCGCGAACGTGAACCCGGATTTCGCGGATGTCGTCTTCCACGTGGTGGACGGCTCCGTGACGGTGACGCCGGGCGCGGTCGTGAACCCGTTCGACCCGGACGACCCCTCCGCGCCCCCGGCGCCCGGGGCGCTGGCCCGCGCGGATTGCGTGGCGGTCTACGACGGCGAAGGGCATACGATTTCGGTCGCACCGCTGCTGAATCCGGCGCTCGCGGCGGACGGCGCGGCGGTCACGTATTCGCCCGACCCGTCGCGCGTGCCGTTCGCGCCGGAGAATCCGGTCTTCACGAACGCCGTCTCGACGTGCGTGTGGTACCGCGTCGCGTCGCCGAACTACGCGCCGTTCACGACGAACGCGCTCCTGGAGATCCGCCCGCGCACCGTGACGCTCACCTCGGGCACGAAACTCGACTTCGTGTACGACGGCCAGCCACATGCGTGCCCACATTTTATAAAAAGCGGTCACGACTTCGTGGAGGGCGAGGGCATCGTCGCCTCGAACTGGGCGACGGTGACGCGCGTGGACGAGGGCGAGGTGCCCAACACGTTCGACTACACGGCACAGGAGGGAACGGATCTCGCGAACTACGAGATTGCCGTCGTCACGGGTCGAATCGCGGTCGTCGCCGCCTCGATTCCCGTTGGGCCGAGCGGGGCCATCACGGCGGTCGGCTACACGAACGTCTACGACGGCGCGGCGCATGGCATCGCCGTGTCGGTGGCCGGGCTGTTGACGACACCGACGGTACAGTACCGCGCGGACGAGGCCGACGCCTGGGCCGATGTGTCGCCGGCCTTCGGCGACGTCTGCGACACGCAGGTGTGGTACCGGGTCTCGGATCCGAACTATGCGCCCGTTGTCGGCTCGGTCGGCGTCAGGATTACGCCGCGCCCGGTGACGCTCGCTTCGAAGAGCGCCACGAAGGTCTACGACGGCATGCCGCTCACGGCACACGAGGTGGTGGTTGGCGGCGACGGGTTCGCCGATGGTGAAGGGGCGACGTATGCGTTCACGGGTTCGCAGACTGTCGTGGGCACAAGCGAAAATACCTTTACCTACACGCTCAATGAGAACACGTCGGTCGATAACTACGAGATCAGCATGGTAAATGGCACGTTGACGGTGACGAAAGCCAGTATCGGCGGTGGTGAAGGTGATGGCAACGAACCGGGCGACGGCGGTGTGCCGGAGGGCGGACTCTCGAAATTCGACGCGGCGTTTGTCTACGACGGCGAGGGGCATACGATTGACACGAATGCACTTACCGAGGCTTTTGCGGCGGCGATGAGTGGGGAGAGCGTGGTGGAGTACGCGGCGGGAGGGTCGCAGTCCCCCGCGACCGTATCGGACGCAATGAACTGCATCCCTCCCTGCTTTACCAACGCGGGCGAGTACGTGGTGTGGTACAAGGTGACAAACCCGAACTACGAGGACTTCGTACACCGGGCGAAGGTGACGATCACGAAGCGCCCGGTGACGCTCACCTCGGGCACGAAACTCGACTTCGTGTACGACGGCCAGCCACATGCGTGCCCACATTTTATAAAAAGCGGTCACGACTTCGTGGAGGGCGAGGGCATCGTCGCCTCGAACTGGGCGACGGTGACGCGCGTGGACGAGGGCGAGGTGCCCAACACGTTCGACTACACGGCACAGGAGGGAACGGATCTCGCGAACTACGAGATTGCCGTCGTCACGGGTCGAATCGCGGTCGTCGCCGCCTCGATTCCCGTTGGGCCGAGCGGGGCCATCACGGCGGTCGGCTACACGAACGTCTACGACGGCGCGGCGCATGGCATCGCCGTGTCAGCGAGGGACCTCCTCACGACGCCGACCTACGCCTATGCCGCGACGGAAGATGGTGAATGGAGCGCAACCTCACCGGTCTTCACGGATGTCTGCGACACGCAGGTGTGGTATCGGGTTTCGGCGCCGAACTATGCGCCCGTTGTCGGCTCGGTCGGCATCAGGATCACGCCGCGCCCGGTGACGCTCGCTTCGAAGAGCGCCGCGAAGGTCTACGACGGCACGCCGCTTACGGCACACGTGGTGACGGTCGGCGGCGACGGCTTCGTAGGCGACGAGGGGGCGGCGTATGCGTTCACGGGTTCGCAGACTGTCGTGGGCACAAGCGAAAACTCCTTCTCCTATACGCTCAATGAGAAGACGGCGGCGGGCAACTACGACATCACCGTAGAGAACGGCACGTTGACGGTGACGAAGGCCAGTATCGGCGGCGGTGATGGTGGCGGCGGCGAGCCGGGTAGCGGCGAAATTCCGGGCGACGGGCTCTCGAAGTTTGATACGTCTGCGATGTATGACGGCGCGGGGCACACGGTCGATACGAATGCGCTTGTTGAAACTTTTGCGGGGGCTCTGGTTGACGCGGGTGAGGCGAAGGTCTACTACGGGTACGCGTCGACTGGTGCCGCCACGGGAGTTGTACAGGTTGATACGTGGAGCGAGGTGCCGCCGGTCTACACCAATGCGGGTGAATATGTGGTGTGGTATCGGGTGACGAATCCGAACTACGAGGACTTCACGCACCGGGTGAGGGTGACGATTACGCGGCGGCGGGTGACGGTTACCTCGGCGGACGGGACGTGGGCCTACGACGGCACGGCGCACTCGAACGCGACGGTCACGGTCTCCGGGGACGGATTCGTCCCTGGGGAGGGGGTGGCGTGCGGCGGCTTTGCGACGATCACGAACGAGGGCGCGCGTCCCAACTCGTTTACCCACAGGCTCCATGCGGGGACGCTTGCCGGGAACTACGAGATCACGGCCGTCTTCGGGACGCTGACGGTGACGGCGGCCCCTCCGTGCCGCGTGGTCCTCGACGCGCTCGGCGGGCGGATCGGTTCCGCCGTCGCCGTCACGCAGGCGGTACGGACCATCTACGGTGCGCTGCCGGAGGCGACGCGCGGTGGCTACCGCTTCGCGGGGTGGTTCCTCGGCGTGACGAACGGTGCGCCCGAGGCCGTCGCGGGCGGGGACGTGCTGGCACCGGGCGACCATGCGCTCTTCGCGAAGTGGATCTGCGACCCGGAGGCGGTGCCCGACCCGGAGGCCGTCTACACTTGGGAGGCGCTTGGCGCAGATACGGCGCGGATCACGGGATTGAGAGATCCAAAGCAACGGCTTTCACGGATGATCCTTCCGGACCGGATCGGCGGACGTTTCGTGACGGAGGTCGCCGCCGGGGCGTTCGTCAACACGGCGTGCGGCGTGGAGGAGTTGTGGCTGCCGGTGTTCTGCACGAAGATCGGCGACCGGGCGTTTCTGGGGATCCCGTCGCTCCGGGCGATTACGTTCGCAGAGGCACGCCGGTGGGAGGATCCGCCGGTGCATGCCGCCGTGTCGATCGGGCGCTATGCGTTTTCGGGCGCGACGTCGCTTGCGCGCCTTGTCCTGGTGAAGGAGATCGCGTCGCTGGGTGACTACGCCTTCCTGAACGCGCGCAATCTCACATCGGTCACGATCTTGGGGCGTCCGACGCTGGGGCGGCAAGTCTTCCGCTCGTGTGGCGTGGACGCGGGGGGCGTGACGGTCCGCCTCAACCCCGCGCTCGCGGACGATGTGGCGTACCGGGAGGCGCTGACGTCGCGCATGGCCGACGCGAAGATCCGAACGGACGCCATCGTGGCAGGGCTTCGGATCACGGTCTTCGAACTCCTGGAAACGGGGATGGCGCGGCTGGTGGTCTCCGTGGAGCGGGCGGCGGACTGGGGCGTGGTGAACGCGGACACGCTCCTTGTGCGGAGCGGCCGGACGCTTCCGGAGATGGGGGACGCGGCGCGTCCACTTTCCGCCGTGCGGAACGGGGACGGCACGGTCACGCTTGAGGTCGCCGCGCCGGACGGCGGCGGGTTCTTCCAGGCAGCCATCACGGACGAATAACGAACAGGAGATACACGATGAAGAGGAACATGGTGGCGGCCGCGCTGGCCGCGACGGCGCTGCTGGCCTTCGCCGAAGGGGACGACGGCTGGAGGCTGACGGTGGGGCCCGCGTGGCGGGCGCGCGTGAAGAGTTCGATCTCGGGACGGGGGAGCGTCGCGGGCGTGGCGGCGTCGCGGACGGTGACGGCCGACCGGGACGTCGCCGGGCACGGGCCGTGGCGGGCGGACGAGGTGGTGACGGTCCAGGACCCCGACAACCCGGGCGACCCGTCCGCGCGGATGTACGCCGCGACGCGGACGGTGACCGAGACGGTCGTGACGCCCTCCGGCACGCAGGTGCGGCTGGACGGGTCGGACGTGGACCGTCCGCTCGGCGTGAAGGCGGCCCTCGGATATGACATCTGGTCGGCGGGGCGGTTCTCGCTCGGGCTGGACCTGACGTTCGCCGCGTACTGGAACATGCGCTCCGCCGCGTTCGGTTCCGCCGGCGGGGGGCGGATCGACGTGCGCCGGACAACGGAATACTATCTCTTCGGCAGCGGGCCGATCCCGGACGACACGGACTTCACCTCGTTCCAACCCGACGCGGAACCCTACCGCCGGGACACCGTGGACCTCGCCCCGACCGAGATTGCCGGGCGCCGTCTCCACGTGCGCATCCGCAGCGACCTCTACCAGGTCGGGCTCGGCCCACGGGCGACGTGGCGCGTCTGCGACGGACTGGACGCCTACGGCCGCGTCGAGGCGCTGTGCAACCTCGCGCATCTGGATTTCGACACGGGGGCGTCGCGCACGGGGGAGGCGAAGTGCATGCCGGGCGTCGGCGGGACGGTCGGCCTCGCGGCCGCCCTCGCGGAGGGCGTCTCCCTCTACGCCGAGGCCGGGTACGAGTGGATCGACGCGGCGGAGACGAAGCTCGGGCGGGCGCAGGCGGAGGTGGACTTCTCGGGGCTCGTCCTCGGCGCGGGCGTCGCCGTTTCGTTCTAGGCGGCCGCGCGGGGGCGTGGCCCTCCCGTGGCGGTGGAAACCGCCCCACGGCGCCACGCGCCGAGGGCGGCGCGGGTACATCGCGTGCCGGGTCTTCGTGCGCCCAGCCTTTGCGTGGCGTCGCGGGCCGTGGGCGCGCGTTTCTTTCTACAGAAACATTTTCCCGATTTCGTAACATTTGGTACGGAACGGCCGGGGGCGGCCGTGCTACACTTTCCTCCGTCATGAACAAGAACCGTTTCAACAACCTCTGGTGGCGCAACCTCGCTCTCAAAGCGTGGTGATGCCGAGTTTTGCCTTTTCCCCAGATCCGAACGGCCCCGCTTTGAGAGAAGCGAGGCCGTTTCCGTTTTGTCCGGCCTCCTATCAACTTAACACTTAACGACTTAACAACTTAATCCAATTGACCACCTATCAACTTAACCACTTAACGACTTAACAACTTAATCCAATTGACCCACCTATCAACTTAACCACTTAACGACTTAACAACTTAATCCAAAGCGGAGCGATCAAACCATGCTCAAGCATCTGACAGAAGAAGAATTCACGCGGCGCACGGCCTTGGGTGCGCGCACGCCCGTCTACCGCGAATATCTGGCGGACCGCGAGACGCCGGTCTCGGTGCTTACGCGCGTCGCCGAGGACGACGCGGTGTTCCTGCTGGAGAGCGTTTCGGGCGGCGAGACGCGCGGGCGCTATTCGTTCCTCGGCGTCGACCCCTACGAGACATTCATCGCGGACGGGGACGGGAACCCGCTCGCGCCCCTGCGTGCGAAGGTGCGGGCGCGTCCCTTCACGCCCGCGCCCGAACTGCCGTCCCTCCAGGGGGGGGCGATCGGCTACCTCGCCTACGACGCGGTGAAGACGTTCGTGCCGCGCGTGGGGCTCGCGCGGGAGGCGGGGACGCCCGTCGCGGCGTTTCTGCTGACGGACACGATTCTCGTCTTCGACAACGTGCGCCAGACGATCCTCGTCGTTCGGGTGACGGGCGTGGAGGCGGGCGAGACGGCCCCGGCGGCCTACGCGCGGGCGATGGACGCGATCGACGGCGTCTACCAGCGCCTCCTGACGGCGGACTCCATCGCGCGGTACATGGAGCGGCGCGGGGCGCGGACGGCGCACCACGTCGGCGCGTTCACGAGCGAGATGACGAAGGCGGAGTTCACCGAGATGGTCCTCGCCTGCAAGGACGCGATCCGCGCGGGCGAGGTCATCCAGATTGTGCCGTCGCAGAAGTTCACGGCCGAGACGGACATTCCCGCCCTCGCCCTCTACCGCGCGCTGCGGATGGTGAACCCCTCGCCCTACAACTTCTTCCTCAAGATCGGCTCGAAGACGCTCATCGGCTCGTCGCCGGAGGAACTTGTGAAGTTCAAACGGGGCATCGCCTCCACGTGCCCGATCGCCGGGACGCGCCCGCGCGGACGGACCCCGGAGGAGGACCGTCGCCTGGAGGACGAGCTCGTCCACGACCCGAAGGAGCGCGCCGAGCATGTGATGCTCGTCGACCTCGGACGCAACGACCTCGGCCGCGTCTGCCGCATCGGGTCCGTGCGCGTGGAGGACTACGCGCACGTCGAGCGCTACTCCCACGTGATGCACCTCGTCTCGAACGTTTTCTGCGAGTTGGACACGGCGAAGGGGATGGACGCCTTCGACCTGCTGGAGGCGACGTTCCCGGCGGGCACGCTCTCCGGCGCGCCGAAGGTCCGGGCGATGGAACTCATCGCCCAGATCGAGAAGTCCCCGCGCGGCATCTACGGCGGCGCGGCGGGGTACTTCAGCTACACGGGCGACATGAACTTCGCGATCGTCATCCGCACGATGCTCCTCGAAAGGGGGCGGCTCACGATGCGCGCGGGCGCGGGCATCGTCGCGGACTCCGACCCGGAGAGGGAGTATCAGGAAACAATCAACAAGTCGCAGGCGATCTTCGCCGCCGCTCAGTTCGCCGCCACGCTATAAGCCCCACCCTGCTAAAGCCTGAAACCTGAAACCTACTACTCCCAACCCTGCTAAAACCTAAAACCTGAAACCTAAAACCTATGATCCTGATGATCGACAACTACGATTCCTTCACCTACAACATCGTGCAGGAGTTCGGCATGCTCGGGGCCGACGTGCGCGTGGTGAAGAACGACGCGATCGACTGCGCGGGCATCGCCGCGCTGCGGCCTGCGGCGCTTGTCTTCTCGCCGGGTCCGGGGAATCCCGACACGGCGGGCGTCACGCTTGCGGCCGTGAAGGCGTTCGCGGGGAAGGTGCCGCTTCTCGGCATCTGCCTCGGCCACCAGTCCATCGCCCAGGCGTTCGGCGGGCGGATCGTGGGCGCGAAGCGGCTCATGCACGGCAAGACCTCGCAGCTGAAGCACGACGGGAGGGGCCTCTTCCGGGGCTTCCCGCAGGGCATGGAGGTGATGCGCTACCATTCGCTCGCCGTCGAGCGCGCGACGCTGCCGGACTGCTTCGAGATCTCGGCCGAGGCGGAGGACGGCGAGATCATGGGCCTCCGCCACCGGACGCTGCCTGTCGAGTCCGTCCAGTACCATCCCGAATCCATCGGCACGCCGGACGGCATCCGGCAGCTCCGGAACTTCCTCGACCTCGTGCAGGAGGCCGCGCGATGATCGCCGAGGCCCTCAAGAAGGCCGTGGGCGGGCAGCACCTGACGGCGGACGAGACGCACGGCGCGTTCCGCGAGATCATGGACGGCGCGGCGGACCCCGTTCTTGTCGCCGCCCTCCTGACGGCGCTCCAGGTGAACGGTCCGACGGCGGAGGAGGTGACAGGCGCGGCGCGCGCGATGCGTGCGGCGGGCGTCCACCTCCACGCCCCGGCGGACGCCGTGGACATCGTGGGGACGGGCGGGGACGGCTTCGGCACGTTCAACGTCTCCACGACCGCCGCGTTCATCGCCGCCGGCGCGGGCGTGACGGTCGTGAAGCACGGCAACCGCGCCTCCACCTCGAAGTGCGGCGCGGCGGACTGCCTGGCGGCGCTCGGCTACAACCTCGACCTCGCGCCCGGGGACGTGGAGCGGTCCATCGCCGCGAATGGCATCGGCTTCTGTTTCGCGAACCTCTGCTACCCGGCGATGCGGTACGCGGCGTCCGTCCGGCGCGCCCTCCCGTTCCGCACGATCTTCAACCTGCTGGGTCCGCTCACGAACCCCGCCGGCGTCACGCGCCATGCGCTCGGCGTCTACGCGCCGGACGTCGTGCCGCTCTACGTCGACGCGCTCCGGGCGCTCGGCGCGCGCAAGGCGCTCGTCTTCTGCGGTCCGGACGGCCTCGACGAATTGGGGCTCGCGGGTCCCTCGCACGTCGCCGAGCTGGACGCCGACGGTTCGGTGCGGGCGTACGACTTCGACCCGGCGCGCGTCTTCGGGCGCTACTACCCCATCGAGGCGATTCGCGGCGGCGCGCCCGAGGAGAACGCGAAGCTGACGCGGGCCGTCCTCGCGGGCGAGGAGAAGGGCCCGTACCGCTTCGCGGCGGCACTCAACGCGGCGGCGGCGATTGTCGCGGGCGGCAAGGCGGCGACGCTTGCGGACGGCCTCTCCCGCGCCTTCCTGTCGCTCGACGCGGGCGCGGCCTACCACAAGCTCGCGGCGCTTGTCGCGGACTCCAACGAAGGGACGCATGGACATGGACATTCTTGAGGAACTGAGCGCCCGGCGCCGGGCCGACGCCGAGGCGGCCGCGCGGACGGTCCCCTATGCGGCGCTCCTGAAGCGGATCGCGGTGCTGCCCGCGCCGCGCGCCGTGCGCGCGGCCTTCGCGGGCCCCGGCCTCCATGTCATCGCCGAACTGAAGAAGGCGTCGCCCTCGGAGGGCCTGATCCGCGCCGACTTCGATCCCGTCGCGCTCGCGCGGGCGTACGCGGCGAACGGCGCGGCGGCAATCTCCGTCCTCTGCGAACCGCACCGCTTCCTCGGGGACGAGGCGTTTCTGCGGGCGGTGCGCCCGGTTGTCGAGGTGCCGCTTCTCTACAAGGACTTCCTTACGACCGAGTACCAGGTCGCCGCCGCGCGCGCGGCGGGGGCGGACGTCTGCCTCCTCATCGCGGCCGTGCTGGACGACGCCCGTCTGCGGCGCCTTCTCGATCTCGCCCACACGTTCGGCCTCACGGCGCTCGTCGAGACGCACACCGCCGAGGAGATCCGGCGGGCGGTCCAGGCGGGCGCGCGGATGATCGGCGTCAACTGCCGCGACCTCCGCACCTTCCGGACGGACCCCGCGCGCACGGCCGAACTCGTCGCGCAGATCCCCGCCGGCATCACGCGCATCGGCGAGAGCGGCATCAAGACGCACGCGGATCTCCTCGCGATCCGGGCGGCCGGCGCCGACGGCTTCCTCGTCGGAACGGCGCTCATGCGCACGCCGGACCCCGGCGCCGCGCTGCGTGAACTTCTCAACCAGCCTAGTAGGTAATCCAACTCCGATCCGTATGGCTCCCGCTACCGCTCCGCAGAATGTCTATGTCAAAGGTCGTTCCATTCACACTTCACGGTCCAGAACTGTCTTTACGGTCCAGAGCTGTGATTGTCCGTGGCGGACTTCTGCGAAGCAAGATGTTGCCTGCGAAGCGGGAATGCGCCGCAGAAGCTTGCTTCGGAGGGTAGCCGTAGGCCGCGCAAGAGCATCAATCATCGGAGTTAACGCTTTCGTTGTTGTAATTATTTGAAAGGAACTCACATGAAACCTCAAGGACATTTCGGCCCCTACGGGGGGCAATACGTGGCGGAAACCCTCATGGGGCCGCTCCATGAACTCGCGCGGGCCTACGACGACGCAAAGAAGGATCCCGCCTTCCAGCGTGAACTCGACGCCCTCCTGCACGACTACGTGGGACGCGAATCGCCGATCACGGTGTGTCGCCGCCTCTCGGACCACCTGGGCGGCGCGACCATTGTCCTCAAGCGCGAGGACCTCAACCACACGGGCGCGCACAAGGTGAACAACACGATCGGCCAGGCGCTGCTCGCGAAGCGGATGGGCAAGAAGCGCCTCATCGCCGAAACGGGCGCGGGCATGCACGGCGTCGCCACGGCGACCGTCGCCGCGCTGCTCGGCATGCCGTGCGAGGTCTACATGGGCGCTCTCGACGTGAAACGCCAGGCGCCGAACGTGGAGCGCATGCAGATGCTCGGCGCGACCGTCCACGCGATCACGGAGGGTTCGGCGACGCTCAAGGACGCGATGAACGAGGCCCTGCGCTACTGGGTGACGAACTGCGACGACACGTTCTACGTGATCGGCACGTGCGCGGGCCCGTATCCGTATCCGGACATGGTGCGCGATTTCCAGAGCGTGATCGGCCGGGAGGCGCGTCGCCAGTGCCTCGCGAAGTTCGGGCGCCTCCCCGACCAGGCCCTCGCCTGCGTGGGCGGTGGCTCGAACGCGATCGGCCTCTTCGCCGGGTTCTTCGACGACCCGCAGGTGAAGCTCGTCGGCGTGGAGGCGGGCGGGAAGGGCCTTGCGACGGGCGAACACGCCGCGTCGATCAACGGCGGGCGCCTCGGCGTCCTCCACGGCGCGAAGACCCTGCTCCTCCAGACGGCCGACGGCAATATCGTCGACACCTACTCGGTCTCCGCCGGACTCGACTACCCCGGCGTCGGACCCGAACACTGCCTCCTCCACGACACGGGCCGCGCCGAGTACACGGCGATCAACGACGACGAGGCAATCGCCGCCTTCGACGCCCTCTGCCGCTTCGAGGGCATCATCCCCGCGCTCGAATCGAGCCACGCCGTCGCCGAGGCGATCAAGCGCGCCCCGCACCTACCGAAGGAGACGATCCTGCTCGTCAACCTCTCCGGACGCGGCGACAAGGACATGGACAACATCCGGGCATACAAACAACAGCATGAAGCCAGTTAAAACAACATGAAGCCAGTTAAGTCGCCGCTGCGCGGCTTTAAGTGGTTAAGTCGCCGCTGCGCGGCTTTAA
>URIT01000017.1 GCA_900547945.1 uncultured bacterium | reverse complement strand
GGTCGTACGCCTCCGCGTACCAGAGGCGGCGGGCCTCCCGGCGCGCCCCGCGCGGGCCGGACTCCGGGACGGCGTCGTCCAGCTCGCCCGCGCGCGCGTACGTGACGTTCCCGATCCGCCCCGCCCGCGCGTTGAGGAAGTTGCGCTCGACCCACGCCCGGAAGTTCTCCCGCACCTCCTCCGACACCGCCCGCGCCGTGTCCGCCACGGCCCGCCGCGCCGCCTCGGCCGCCATCTGCATCCGCATGGACGCTATCGTCCGCCCGACCGTCTGCGTCCGCACGGATGCCGGAGCCTTTCCGGTTACCACAACCCGTTCGGACGTCCCTATCGCCCGTACCGTTGTTTCCCGTACCGCCGTTTCCGATTTCACTGCCATGGCCTTTTCGCCTCCTTGTCGCCGCATAGTCTAGCAGAGGAGCCGACGAGATGCAATGAGATTTCATTGCGTAATAATCTTGAAGGTAATAATCTTGAAGATGCCGAGAGTGCGGGTTCGGCAGGGCAAGCCGGGACGCAATGGTCGGGACACAATGAGATTCCAGCGCGTAATAATCTTGCTTGAAAGCCATATCTTGCTTGAAATCCGCGTCACGGCGCGCGGCGTGGCGGGTTCGGAGATTGTGGCCCTCCACGCGGCACGCGGCGTGATGCGTTCGACCGTGATACGTTCGGTCGAAATGAATTGCGGGCCTCCGCAGGCCTGTCTCGACAACTTCAGACGCAGCGAGAAGCAGGTGTCGCGGTGAAAGAAAAAGCGGAGCGAGAAGCAGGCGGCGAGAAGACGTCATGTCGCGCGCCCTGCGTTGGACTCATCGCCAACACGCCATAGGTTCTGCAGGACAGGCCACCCAACCGCTTCGGGACAGGCCATCCAACCGCTTCGGGACAGGCCGTCCAACCGCTTCTTTACACGCGCCCTAGCGCACGAGGAACGGGAAGTGCGTGAAGATGTCCTGCGTGTAGAGGTAGAGTTCGCCGCCCATCCACGAACTCGCCGCCATGAGGGTGATGGAGATCGCGATGAGCTTCACCGCGAAGCCGAGCGTCTGCTCCTGGACCTGCGTGAGGGCCTGCAGGAGCGAGACGAGGATGCCGATCACCGTCGCCACGACGATCGGGATGAGCGAGAGCTTCAGGACGAGGATCAGGCACTGCTGGGCGTAGAAGACGAGTTGCGCGTGGCTCATGGCGTGTCTCCCCCTAGTGGATGTAGGACTGCACGAGCCCCTGGATGAGGAGCGTCCACCCGTCGACCATGACGAAGAGGAGGAGCTTGAACGGCAGCGAGATCGTGACGGGCGAGACCATCATCATGCCCATCGCGAGGAGGATGTTCGAGACGATGATGTCGATCGCAATGAACGGTAGGTAGACGAGGAAGCCGATCTGGAACGCCTTCGTGAGCTCCGAGACGCAGAAGGCCGGAATGAGGATGAAGAAGCTCTTCGTGTCCACCTGGGCAGGCTGGACCTTTCCCGTCTCGTCCTTCGTCGCCCACAGCTTCTCGGCGGTGCGCGTGAAGAACGCAACCTGCGTCTCGGACGTTTCGCGGATGAGGAACTGCCGGTAGGGCTCGGCGGCGCGCACGGCGAGATCGGTCTGGTAGAGGACTTCGGGCTTGTTGTCCTTCATCCCCTTCTGCAGGGTCTGCCAGCTTTCCGAGACGGTCGGGGCCATGATGTAGAACGAGAGGATGAGCGCAAGGGCGTTGAGGACCATGTTCGGCGGAATCGACTGGATGCCGAGCGCATTGCGGATGAGCGAGGTGACGACGACGATCTTCAGGTAGCTCGTCGCGATCATCGCGAGGAACGGCACGAGCGACATGCCGATCAGGAGGACGATGAGTCCGAAGGGGTCTGTCTGGAACATGGGTGTCTATTTCCTTTCCATCACACGGTACGCCGCCGCTTCGCCCACCCGGTCGGGGGCCAGAACCGCATAGTGGCGTCCGCCCCTGACGAGGAGAAGCCCTTCCGCCGGCGGGGGCGGAGGCGGCAGGGCGTCATCGGCGAACGCGGCGAACGTCGCCGTCTGCGCGGCGGCGGCGAGGACATGCGCCGCCCCGTCGGCGGGCGGTGCCGTCAGCCACTGCGCCGCCGTTTCACCGGGAGACAGCAGGAAGTCGCCCGGCGCAAGCGCCGCAAGTTCGTCGTCCGTCACCGCCAGCGCCCCGTAGTCCGCACGAATCTCCCGCACCGCGCCGCGAATCGACGGATGCGCGGGATCGAGGCAGGCGAGGTCGCCGAAGACGGGCAGCAGTTCGGCGGGAAGCTCCAGGGCGAACGCAAGCGGCGCGGGAAGCCCCGCGACGGCAAAGGCGTACGACCGCGCGCCCGGCGCGTCGGCGAAGCCCGTCACGCCGAACTGGCGGCGCGTGAGCTTTTCAAGGAGCGCAAAGAGATTCCCGCACTCCTTCTCGACAAGCGCCAGCAGGAGCGCGGACGGCAGATCGGCACGGCGGCTCCAGAGGAGGTGCAAGTCGGGATAGAGCGCGGAATCCGCGAGCGCGAGGACGGCGGGCGTGCCGTCAAACGTGACGGCAAGAGAAATCGCGTCGTCGGGGAGCGCGGCAGCGCGCACGAGCGTGGCCGCCGTCTCGCCGTACCGCGCGGGCAGGCGCCAGGCCGGCGAGGCCAGCACCGTCTCCAGACTCGCATGTTCCCAGTCGGGCCACGTCTTCAGCAATGCGACGGCATCCATGCTCAACCCCTCTCCTCGCTGCGCACCCGGCGGCGCACGTCCACGGCAATCTGAAAGGCATGGATGCGCTCCGCGAGGTGCGCCGTCAGCTGCGGACGACTCTGCTCGATCAGCGCCACAAGGTCCGGCGTGGGCGGCGTAAAGGCAACCGTCAACTGCCGTCCCGCAACCACGATGTGGATCTCCGTCCCGTCCAGTATGTCCGGCCGCAGCTGGATGCGAATCTCCCCTTCGCCACGCAACAGCCCCGGCGTGACAAGCAGCGTGTCCGCAACGGCCCGCGCGGCCTCGACGAGTACCTGGGCCGGTTCAACGGACCGCGCCGCCGCCGGCGTGAACGCGGCGACGACGGCCTCGACGGCCGTGACGGGGGCGGCGGTGGGTGCAGCAGCGGGCGCGGAGACCTCCGGGACGGCAAACGAGACAGGCAGGGCGGACGGCGCGGACGGGGCAGACGACGCGGACGGCGCAGACGGCGCGGACGATGCGGGCGACGCGGCTTTCTGCACGGCCCCTTCCGATGGTAGGGCGCGACGTCCTCGGCGCGCCGCGAACGCCGCGACGGAGGATTCGTCCACCACAGCCACATCCGGGCGCACGGGAACGCCGGGCGACACGACGGGCGACGATTCCGTCGGGGAAACCTCCGCGCCAGGACGCGGGGCGCCGAGGACGTCGCCCCCTACCAATGTGGGCGGGGCGGAGAGTACGGCCAACGTGGGCGGCACGAGCGGCGCGGACAATGCGGGCGGCGCGGACGTTGTGGACGGTACGGATGGCACGGCTCCCGGCACGGCCCCTTCCGATGGTAGGGCGCGACGTCCTCGGCGCGCCGCGACGGAGGATCCGTCCTCCACAGCCGCATCCGGGCGCGTGGAAACGACGGGCGACACGACGGGCGACGATTCCGCCGGGAGAACCACCGCGCCAGGACGCGGGGCGCCGAGGACGTCGCCCCCTACCAATGCGGGCGGGGCGGAGGGGACGGCCAACGTGGACGGGGCGGAGGGCACAACCAACGTGGGCGGCGTGGGCGATTCAATGACCGTGGGCGGCGCGGACGCTTCGACAGATCGTTCGGGCGAAGGGGTCGGCGATAACGGGGCGGCGACAATCGCCTCCAGGACGGTTTGGAGGATGGCATTGTCGGCAAGGAGCTGCGCAAACGGGAGGGCCGCCGCGTGCAGCGACCGCAGAGGTTCGGACGCGCAGGCGCGCGGCCCGACCGACGGGAGAGAGGCGGCGGCGTCAACGTGCGGCGCCCCTGCGGCGGGGGAACACGTCGCGGGCTCAATCGAAGGTATCGTCGTCATCGCTCGTCAGCCTCCTTCCCGTGAACTCCTCCAACTCCATGTCCGCGCGCAGCTCCTGCAGGCGGCGGTCTTCCTCCTCCCAGACGTGCCGGTGCTGCTCGATCTTCGCCTTGTTCCGGGCGGCCGCCGCGTAGCGGACCTTGGCCGCATCGGCTTCGCGGTCGCGCGTCTCCAGCGTGGCCTGTGCCGCGCGTTCCGCCTCCGCGAGCAGCACGCCCTCCTCGTCGATGCGCGTGACGGCTTCGCGCGCGCGGTCGAGAACGTCCCGCGTCACCCGGCGCCCCATCACCGCCGCGTAGATCCGGTCGCGCCGCACGTCCTTGGTCGCCTCGAACTGTGCGCGCGCCTCGGCCTTCTCGTCGCGTTCGCGCTCCGCCGCCGCGCGCGCGCGGCGCGCGCCGGTCAGTTCCGTCCCCGCGCGCTCCTCGCGCATCGTGCGGATTTTGCGCATGCTCTCAAGCGCGTAGCCCATGCGGCCTCCGGGGCGGTTGGGCGGCACCCTCGAACCAGACGGTCGCGGGGCCATGGAAGGAAAAGGACAGGTTGCGCGGGGCACGCGGCAGAAGGACGTCCCAGATCCGCAGCTTCGGGCAGAAGCCCGTCGGCGGCCGGCCAAGCCAGGCAACGAGCGCGTCGGGGCGCACGGTCAGCGTTTCGCCGTCCGCAAGCGCGACGCGCGCCGTGCGGCTCCGCGTCGCAAGGACGGCCCACCCCGTCCGCAACTCGGTGACGGGCGTCGCGCGGGCGAAGCTGAGGGGAATCAGCTTGAGGGAACGCCCCCGCACGCGCGATGCGAGGGGCGCGACGAGCAGCTTCGCGGAAACGGCCGAGAGCGGCGCGTCGGACGGAAGGGAGAGGAACGTGAGGAACGGGGCCCCGGCGGAGGCGAAGTAGGCGTCACCCGCCGTCTCGACGCGCCGCAGCGCCGCGCGGTCCGGGACGACGAGCCCCCGCAGGCCCGCGAGGCGCGCCGTGCCGAAGTGGGCCGCCGGCTGGGCCACCGCCGCAAGGTACACCCCGGCGGCGACCCTCGCCATGCCGTGCTCCAGAAGCGGCGCATTCACGCGACGGCCTCCTTCAGGCGGCGGATCGTCTCGTCGTACTGCGGACGCTCCGCGAGCCCCTGGCAGAGGAAGGCGTTCACCTTGTCGATCTTCGCGATGGCCTCGTCCGTCGCGCGGTCGGCGCCCTTCTGGTATTCGCCAATCTTCAGGAGCAGTTCGACTTCCTGGTACTTCGCGAGGATTTCGCGCAGCTTCGCGGCGGCCTCCTTGTGGTCCTTCGGGACGATGGCCGACTGGCAGCGGGAGATGGAGGCGAGGATGTCGATCGCGGGGTAGTGGTTCACCTGCGCGAGCTTGCGCGAGAGGATGATGTGGCCGTCGAGGATGGAGCGCGTCTCGTCCGCGATCGGCTCGGTCATGTCGTCGCCCTCCACGAGGACGGTGTAGAGCGCGGTGATGGAGCCCTTCGCGGAGTTGCCCGCGCGCTCCATGAGCTTCGGCAGTTCGGAGAAGACGCTCGGCGGGAAGCCGCGACGGGTGGGCGGCTCGCCGGCCGCGAGGCCGATCTCGCGCTGGGCGCGCCCGAAGCGCGTCACGGAGTCCATCATGAGGAGCACCTTCTTGCCCTTGTCGCGGAAGAACTCGGCGATCGACGTGGCGACGTAGGCGGCCTTGAGGCGTTCCATCGAACTGCGGTCGGAGGTGGCGCAGACGACGACGGCGCGGCGCAGGCCCTCCTCGCCGAGATCCTTCTCGATGAACTCGCGCACCTCGCGGCCGCGCTCGCCAATGAGCGCGAGCACCGACACCTCCGCCTCCGTGTTGCGGATGATGGAGGCGAGCAGGGTGGACTTGCCGCCGCCCGCCGCCGCGAAGATGCCCATGCGCTGCCCCTCGCCGCACGTGAGCATCCCATCGATCGCGCGGATGCCGAGCGAGATCGGGCGCGAGATGATGCGGCGCTCAAGCGGACCGGGCGGGTCGGCGAAGACGGGGTAGTAGGCCTCCGGGCGGATCGGCCCCTTGCGGTCGGCGTCGATGGGACGCCCGAGACCGTCCACCACGCGCCCAAGGAGCGAATCCCCCACCGGCACCATGTGGACGCGCCGCGTGGGGATCACCTCCGTCTGCGCCGAGATGCCCGTCATCGCCCCGAGGGCGGTCAGCAGCGCCGCCTCGCGCGTGAAGCCGACGACCTCCGCCTGCACCTCGAAGTTCTCCCAGGGGTTGCGCAGGATGCACACCTCGCCGACCTTCACCCCGGGAACGGACGCCTTGATGATCGTGCCAACGACCTGGATGACGCGCCCCTTCACCTCGATGGGCTGCGCGTCCTCGACCGCACGGTCCAGCACCTGCGTGATATAGTCGAACGACGAACTCATTTTTCCTTGGCGAAATTGCTGCGGATGGACTTCTCGATGGCGGCGATCTGCCCCTCGACCGACGCCTCCACGAGGCCCGCCTCGGTCTCGACGACGCAGGCGGTCGCGCCGAGGTGCGGATCCTCCGCCACGTCCACGTAGGCGAGGGACGGGAATTCGGCCAGCAGCCCCTTCAGGCGTTCCTTGACGACGCCCACCATCTCCGGATTGACCTTGATCGTGATCTGCCGCTGGTTGCGCACGACGGCATGCATCGCCTTCTTCACGATCTGCACGACGAGTTCGCGGTCGCCGATCTCCGCGACGCACTTGCGGAGCGCCTTCATGACGATCTCGGCCACCTTGTCCTCGATCGACGCCATGTAGCGCACGCTCTCGTCGACGAGGTTGAGCTTCTGCATGAGGATCTCGGCCTTTCCCGCGTCCAGGCCGTCCGCGTAGCCGCGCGCCTTTTCCGCCTCGTAGGCGGCCTGGGCCGCGCGGCGCGTCTCCGCCGCCTCGGCCTCGGCGGCGGACACCACGTCCTCGGCCCGCGCGACGACGGCGGCTTCGTCCGCCGCGACGCGGGTTCCCGTGGATTCGACGTCAAAGGTCTTCTTCTTCAGGAGTAGCATAGCTCGTACGCCTCGGGGAATTTGAGTTTCATCAGCTGCCGCCGCACGTCCTTCCGGCCCGCGAAGTAGGCCGCGTAGCGCAGCACGTCCGGATAGACGCCGGGGAAGTCCGCCTTGAGCCGCCGCACGGTCGGGCCGTCCACGACCTTCCGCCATTCGTCGATCCGGGCGATGCCCTCCAGCCAGCAGTCGATCTCCCGTCGCACCGATTCGTCCAGATAGGCGAGGCGGCGGGGATCGTCCTTGGGGTAGACCGCGAACGTGCCGGTGGCGAGGAAGTCGTCCCGCACCTTCGGCCAGAAGGGACTTGCGACGAGCGCGCGCGCTTCGTTCAGATCCATTGGCGCGTCCCTCCCTTCGCGGACTCCAGATGCCGCCGCCACCGCTTCGCGGCCTCGTCCGCCTTTCCGAGCGCCGCGAGCGCACGCGCTTCGAGCAGGGCCTCCGCCCGCGCCAACTCCGGCGGGGTGTCGGCCGCGCGCAGGACCGCGAGCGCGCCGGCCGCGTCGCCCTCGGCGAGGCGCAGTTCGGCGAGCGCGACCGCCGAGACGCCGTCGCGGGGATCGTCCTCCACCAACGCCTCGCAGAGCGTCCGCGCCCGCGCACCCTGGCCGTGCCGCGCAAACAGCCACGCGGCGGTCAGCAGGAACTGTCTGTCGTCGTTGTCCATCATTTCCTTGGAGGGGGGTCCTTGAAGACCGTGACGGAGATCTTTTCGTAGGCAAGGCCCTCGATCGCGTTCTTCACGAGGGACTTCACCTGGGGAATCGCCTCCGTGAGGTCCGCGTCCCAGCGGCTGCGGAGGGCGACCGCCGCCGAACTCGGCAGCGTGTTCTTCGCGAACGGGTCGTTTTCGGGGAGGACGACGTGGACGCGCGCGTCCACGACGCCGTCGATCATCGAGATCGTCTGGGAGAGGTCCTGTGCGATGGCGTCCATGAACCGGATGCGCTCCTCGCTCGGGCTCGACACCATGCCCGTCTTCTTGAAGACGACGCCCACGCCGTTGAACGTGCGGCGCGGCAGGCCGCGCCGCTCGCAGAGCGTCGCGGCCTCGGCGAAGTCCTTCTCGCCGATCATCACGTTCCACGTGCCTTCATCGCCGGGGGCCTTCGTCGCGGCGATGCCGCTTTCGAGGAGCGCCGCGAGCGCGGCGTTCGCCTGGCTCTCCGCGAGCCCCGAGAAGAGCGTCGCCTCCTTGTCGCATCCGGCCAGCAACAGCGCCAGCGCCGCCCAACAGAACATACGTCTCATGAAAAACCTTTCCAAGAATGATGGCCCATCGAGATTTCAACGAACGCAGATCGCCTATGCGATACGCAGAACCCAGCAAGAACCGATGTGGCTACGACGGCCCCTGCGGGACCTACGCCACAATCGGTTCTTGCCCGACGTACACGGTTCGGCACGTTCCCATCGTGTCGAGACGAAAAGGCATTGTGGCGTAGGCGACGCAGTCGCCGTTGTAGCCACATGCCTTTTCGTCCAACTCTGCGTATGCGAAGCATCGGCGTTCCCATAAAACGTCAACGATTCAGGATTACCCGTTCTTCACGAGCGTGGAAACCGCGTCGCTCGCCTTCTTCGCGATGTTCGTCACGATCTCCTGCTGGAACGAGAGATTGGCGACTTCGTACTGGAGTTCGCTCAGCTCGGCGGCGGAGAGGGCGTGGGAACGCGAGAGCGAGGTGAGGGCGTGGACGCGGTGAAGCATCTCCTGATAGTTCCCCTGCGCCGTGTTGAACGTCGCCGCGACCTCGGCCGCGAAGGGAATCCCCGCCGGCGCCTCGGGGGCCATCGCGGCCTCGAAACGCGCCACGGCGGCGGGATCCGCCGTCGCGGCCGCCTGCTGGGGCGCCAGCGTCCCCTGCACGCCCCCTGCGACCCGCACCGCCTCGATGATCATGGACTCGTTCATTGTTTTTCTCCTAAGAAGAAATTAAGTCGCTTCGCTTTAAGTAGTTAAATCGCCGCTTCGCGGCTTTAAATCGCTTCGCACATCTGTTGGGTATTAAGTCGCTTCGCTTGAAACGGGACAGCTCCAGCGCCCGGACGCGACAAGCGCGTCCCTCCCGTATCCTCGCAAAACCGTTCTGTTCTCCCTTTTCGGGAGGGACGCGCTTGTCGCGTCCGGGTTTTGCCGCCTCTATTTAACCACTTAACCACTTAACCACTTAAAGCCGCAAAGCGGCGACTTAACTTTCGAGCAGTCCTTTCGCGAGCTGTGCGGCCGCCGGATCCGCCGTCTGGCCGGCGGCGAGACGTAATGGCACCTCGGCCTCCACCGGACGGTCGAGCCGCAGGAGCGCGAGCCCCTTGAAGGCTGCCAGCATGGGGTTCCCTGGGAACCGTCCGGGCGCCGTCTCCCCTTCCAGGAAGTCGAGGCACGCCGCGAACTGTCCCGCGCTCAGGAGCGCCACCGCCTTCGCCGCCGCGACAGACGGGGCGTCGGGCCGGAAACGCTCCAGCACGGCGAGGATCTTCGCCGCGCTCTGGAAACGGTTGCCGCCCACCGCCATGAGGGCGATGTTCAGCAGGAGCCGCGCCTCCTCTGCCGTCAGGTCGAACACGGGGAGGGCTTAGCGGAAGTTCGAGGCGATCGAGCTGAGCGCGTCCGCCATGTTCTTCTGGATGTTCGTCATCGTGGTGAGCGCGAGGTTCCACTGCTGCAGATCGTACTGGAGCTGCTGGAGGTTCGCCTGCACGTCCGGGTGCTCCTGGTACGTCTTCAGCGACTCCGCAAGACGGTCTTCCATCGTCTTCGCCGCGTTCAGGAGGGCGTTGTAGACGTTGTCGGTGTGGATAACCTGGTCGAGGCCGAGCTGGCCGCCGTCGCCGACGCGCGTGATCGTGCTGACGTTGTCGTACATCCCGACTTTCGTTTTCGGGTCATGGACTGAAGGAATCATGGTTTGTCTCCTTTTCTTGTTGGTTGAAGATTAGCGTTCGTTGTTCGAAGATGCCTTGGCGCGGACCTGGAGGCGGAGGAGCTTGCGGGCGACGGTAACGGCCTCGTCCAGACCCTCGCAGCGCGCGAAGTCCGCCGGGGGAAGCCCCTCCGCGCAGGCGTGCGCAAGGCGCGTCTGGAGCGCGACGAGCTGCGCGTCGTACCGTGCGAGGGCGGTGGCGGAGCCGGGTCCGGAAAGTTCGCGTTCGAGTTCCAGCAGTTCCATGGTCAGGGCCTCCACGCGAATTCGGTCTTGCCGTCCCGGAGGATGAGGCGGTCCGCCTCGATCCGCACAATCGTCGCCGTGCCGATCTGCGCGCCCTCGGCGAGGCGCAGCCCCGTGCGCAGCACGACGCAGGGATAGGGGTGCATGAGGATGCCCGCAATCGGCTCGACGGTGCGCTTCCGTTCCTGTCCGGCACGCGGACGGCCCCCCTTCGGAGCGTCGGGGGCGACCTCCGCCGCGACCGTTCCCGCCGGGGCCGGTCCGCCCACCTGCACGGCCTTCGTCTCCACCCGCTCGATGCCGGGCACGTCGGCAGCCAGCGCCCGCAGGGCCCGCTCCAGCTTCGCGGCGGATGGCGCATAGCCCGCAAGCGTCACGACGCGGTTCGAGGCCGCCGTCGCCTTGAGCGCGCCCTCGGTGACGACGAAGAGCAGTTCGTCCGCCGACGCACGCAGCGTCTCGTCGTCCGTCAGGTTGAACTGCACGGACGGGTCGTCCGCAAGCGCAAGCGCGCGGATCGCGAGGCGCTCGGTGCGCCGCCGCACATTCCCGGCGAGCTGCCGCACGCCGTTCGTCTCGACGAGCGCAAGGCCGTGCTGGGCGGCGAGTTCGGGGAGTGTGGGTCCCTTCGCGACCGGTGCGGAGGGCGCGCGCGCCATCCCGAAGCAACGCCCCCACTGTCCCTGCACGGCTCTCTCCACCTCCGCGCGGAAGCGCGCGACCTGCGGCCACCGCGCTTCGATGGACGCGCGGCAGCAGTGGAGGAGTACCAGTGCGCCCACGAGCAGGAGAAGCAGGACGAGCAATGTTCCGAGGCAACCGTGCCGCCGCTTCGGCGCGGCTTCCGCCTCGGCGGGCGGGGGCTCCGCCGCTTCGGGTTCCGCAGACGGCTCGGATGGCGCCGGAACGGGCGCGTCGGGAGCCTCCGGCGGCGGATAGACGAGATCGCCCCAGGGCTGGTCAACGGGGCCGACGGCGAACGCGGTCGTCCCGAACGTCCGCACCTCGAAGGGCTTGAGCGCCGTCGCCGCGCCGTCCGGCGTGAGGACCGTCACGCCCGTCCCGGAGACGTCCAGCTCGCACGTCTGGGCGGCGAGCACGGCGTCCCCCACCACGATGTCGCACGCATCGTCCGAACCGAGGCTCACGCGCCGCCCGTCCACGAGCGCGACCTCCGCGCCCTTCAGGGGACCTTCGACGATTTTCAGCAGCCAGTTCATCTTACAGCTTCAACCTCCCCAGGGGCTGGATGTTGATTTCCGAACTCAGCTCCTGGAAGCTCAGCACGGGGAGTTCGTAGTAGTCCTTCTCGATCATCTTGCGGAAGTAGCGGCGGATGTCGACCGAGACGATGATGACGGGCTTGTGCTGGATCTTCCGGATGTCGCCGATCGTCTTGCGCACGACCGCGAGGATGGCGCGCACGCTCTGGGGGTCCATCGCGAGGTAGCTGCCGCTGGAGGTCTGGCGGACCGACTTGCGGATCCGCTCCTCCAGGGCGGGATCGAGCAGGTACGCCGCGATGATGTTCTGTCCGCCCGAGAACTTGTAGCTGATGTAGCGCGAGAGGGCGCTGCGGACGTACTCGACGAGCAGCACCGTGTCCTTCTCCTTCTGCCCCCACTCGATGAGCGTCTGCGTGATGCGCTTCAGGTCGCGGATGCAGATGCCCTCCTGCACGAGGCGCTGGAGGACGTCCGTGATCTTCTGGATCGGCAGCACGCGCTGCACCTCGCGCACGAGCTCCGGCGCCTCCTTCTCCATGTGGTCCAGCAGCAGCCGCGTCTCCTGGAGGGACAGGAACTCGTTCGCGTAGCGCCGCAGCACGCCCGAGAGGTGGTACGTCAAAACGCCGTTCAGGTCCAGGTAGCGGATGCCGCTCTCGTCGAGCCGACGCACCTCCTCCGCCCTGACCCAGTTCGTGCCGAAGCCCGCGATGAACTCCTTCCCCGTCTCGTAGGCGATGCCCGTCGCGGCAAGGTTCTCCGCCGTTTCGAGCGCGAACACGTATCCCGCGCGCAGCACGCCCTCCGAGACGGGCACCTCGTTCACGAGGAGGCGGTACTTGCCGCCGTGGAGTCCGCCGTTGAGGGAGAGGTTGATGCCGGGGAACGGCACGCCGAGGTCGTGGTAGAGCGCGCGCCGCACGTCCATGATCTTGTCGTTCAGGTCGTCGTAGCTGAGCGCCGTGCGGATCTCCGCGTCGATGTCCACCATGAGCGGCGTCACCATCGAGAAGTCGTCACCGTCCTTCTTCTTCGGACGGGGCTTGCCGTCGGACGACGGGGCCGCCGCCGCGAGGGGGTCCGCCCCCTTCGCCGCCGCAGCGGCCGCGAGCCGGGCCTTGCGCTGGAGCGACCAGCCGACGGCGGCGACGGCGAGAGCGAGGGCGAAGAGCGTCAGGTGCGGGAAGCCGGGGATGAGGCCGATCGCGACGAGCGTGCAGGCGCCGAGGAGGAGGGCCTTCGGCTGGGCGAAGATCTGGTTCACGATGTCCTGGCCGAGGGGGTTCGCCTTGTCGCTCCCCACGCGCGTGACGATGACGCCGGAGGTGATCGAGATCAAGAGCGCGGGGATCTGGCTCACGAGGCCGTCGCCGATCGTGAGGATGCCGAAGCGCTTGACGCACCAGGCAACGTCCTTGTCGAACATGAGCATGCCGATGAGGATGCCGCCGACGATGTTGATCGCCGTGATGATGAGCCCGGCGACCGCGTCGCCCTTGACGAACTTCATCGCGCCGTCCATCGCGCCGTAGAGCTGCGACTCCTGGGCGAGCTCGCTCCGGCGCTGCTTCGCCGTCTCCAGGTCGATCGCGCCCGCGCGCATGTCGGCGTCGATGGACATCTGCTTGCCGGGCATCGCGTCGAGCGTGAAGCGCGCGGCGACCTCCGAGACGCGCTCGGCGCCCTTGGCGATCACGACGAACTGGACGATCGTGATGATGAGGAAGATGACGGCGCCGACGACGAAGTTGCCGCCCACCACGAAGTTGCCGAACGTGTTGATGATCGTGCCGGCGGCGTTCGGGTCCTGCGCGCCGCGCAGGAGGATGCAGCGCGTCGTCGTCACGTTGAGGGCGAGGCGGAAGAGCGTCGTGAAGAGGAGCATCGAGGGGAAGGTCGAGAACGCGAGCGCGCGCGGCAGGTAGAGCGAGAGCATCAGCAGCACGGCCGAAACGCCGAGGTTGACCGCGATGAGCCCGTCCACGACGGGCGAGGGGAGCGGCACGATCAGGAGGCCGATGATGCAGACGACGAGGAAGGCGAGGACCAGGTCCCCGAAGCGGCTGAACACGCCCGCGATGTTGGAAAGCTTGCCAAACATGTCGAATCAGGTCTCCAGGAGCGACGCGCGGTAGAAGTCCAGCAGCTCCGTGTCCGCGAGCAGCCCCTCCAGTTCGGCGGCGGCCCGCTCCGCCGTCCTGCCGCCCTTCCCGCGCAGGGTCCCGATCGCCTTGCGCGCGGCGGCGTGGAAGCCGTTCGACGTCCTCAGGAGCGTCGAGGCCCCGGCCTCGGCGAGCAGGCCGACGATCTGCCCGCCCACGGTGGGGTCGCGCGGGAAGACGGACGCCAGCGCCTCCGAGACGGTCGTCGAGCCCGGCAGGATGGACCGCTGGGTTTGCCCCGGCGTCTGCCCGGCCGGCGCCTCGTTGTACTCGGCCATCGAGATGCCGGTGTTGAAGCTCACGCTTTCCGCGACGCGGCCCAGGTTCATGACACGCTCCTCCTCAGCCGGTCGGCGGCCTGCCACAGCGCCTGGAACACCTCTCCCAGCGCGGCGACCGTGACGCCGCGCTCGGCGAGCCGCACGGCGTAGACCGCCTCGCCCCGCTTCGCGAGGTAGGCGGCGCGCAGACGCATCCCCCCGCGCTGCGCGGCGGGATGGACGGCCTCCAGCAGATGCCGCAGCGTCGCGGGGTCGTCCCCCGCCGCCACGCCCATCGAGACCAGCAGGGCCTCGTCCGCATACTCGAAACGCAGGGTGAGGCCGTTCTCGAAGCGGACGCCCGCGACGCCCCGTTCGTTGAGGGCGAAGCGCGTGAGCGCCATCTGCCGACCGAAGGCGGTCACCACGTCGTTGAGCCACGTCGGCGTCATGCGGCGTCCCCCTTCTCGCGGTTTTTCTGGTCCTCCGCGTCCTGGCGGGCGACGAGCCCGTCCAGATGCTCCTGCGCGGCGTCCTCCAGGCGGAAGCGGTCCGCCTCGTCCGCGAAGAGGCGCGGCGAGAGCTGGCGGAACGCGCCCACGAGTTCGGTACAGAAGTAAAGCTGCGCGAGGAGCTGCGCAAGCCCGCAGGCGTCGATGAGCTGCGCGATGTTGGCGGGCGCCACGAACGGCGTCTCGGTGAAGGCGAGAATGCGCCCCGTAAGCGCCTCGCCGTTCAGGAGGCACGTCTCGCCGAACTGCGTCGCCATCTTCCCCACGAGCGCCGTCATCTTGTCCATAACGGTCTTCAGCACCATCACGCACTGCAGGTCGCCGAGGACGCGGTGCAGCTCCTCCGGGCTCTGTGAGGGCGACGGGCTCTGCAGATCGAGGCCGCACCCCTTCATCAGGAAGTCGAGCGCCTCGCCGAGCCGCCCCGCCCCGCGCGTCGCGAGCAGCGAGCGGAAGCAGGCCTGCGGCGTCGTGAAGCCCAGCACCTCGCCCCGGTAGAGGTCGCGGAGGGACTGCATCTCCTCCGGGCCCTTCGCCTGCGCGTTGATCTGCTCGGCGAGGTTGATGCCGGCGCGGATCTCCGGGCCCTTTGCCTCCGTGAGCGCGCGCCGCGTCGCCGCCACGAGCCCCCGCAGCTCGCCCTCGCCCGCCGCAAGCCCCTGCTCCAGCACGTCGAGCATCGCGAACTGGTGCGACGGGTCACCCGATCCCTCACCCAGCATCCGAAGGAGCGTCCCGGCCCCCACGTTCTGCCCCTGCTGGAGCATCTGGCGCAGGTTGCGGAGCATCCGTTCCATGAAGGCGCCGCCCGGCAGGTCTGGCAGCACCTTCTGCCACGTCAGCACCGCCTCGACGAAGGGGTTCCCCGCACGGCGCGCCTCGCCGAGCCTGCGTTCGCCCGCCGTCTTCATCGCCTTTTCCTCAAATTGGAAGGACAACTCCTCCAGCGAGTCCTGGAACTCCTGCGCGGGATCGCCCATCACCTGGAGCGTAAAGCCCATCGCCGTCCCCGACTCCGCCACGGCCTGGTTCGTCTGCTGCGTGGAGAACGCCTCGTTCTGCAGGGCGTCGAAACGTCCCGCCGAGAGCGCCTGGCGCATGATCTGGGCGGCATCCATCATTCGTCGCGCTTCTTCCGTTCTTCCTCTTCGCGCTTCTTGCGCTCTTCCTCGCGCGCCTTCCGCGCCTCGTCGCTCTGCGAAAGTTTCTCCTCCACGCGCTCGACGCGCGTGATGTCGCGGGCGCGCAGAGCCTGGTGGTCGAGCGTGGAGGGCCCGACGGGCGCGAGGACGCGCGGCGTGAGGATGAAGAGGCGCTGCACCGTCTCGTTCCTGCGGGAGGCGCCGCCGAAGAGCCATCCGATCCACGGGATGTCGCGCAGGTAGGGGATGCCCCAGCCGGCCTCCTCCTGGATGTCGCGGAAATAGCCCGCAAGGAGCAGGGACTCGTTTTCCGGCAGCGCCGCCTGGGTGTCGAGCGTCGAGGTGCGCGTCATCGGCATCGCGTCGACGCTCAGCGTCTCGAACCCGCCGTCCTGCAGCGAGAGCGTCAGCCACACGCGGCGCGGCGCGTTCGTCGCGTCCGCGGGCGGTTCGATGACGCGCGGCTTGATCTCCAGCCGCGTCCCCGCCGTCACTTCCTCCAGCGTCGCGACCTCCGTGCCGACGACCTTCGCATGGTAGCTCTGGGTGTCCGTCATCGCGGCGGCGAGGTTGTTGACCGTCAGGATCGTCGTGCGGGAGATGTTGCGCGCCTTCCCCTTCTGCCGCAGCGCGTTGACGGACGCCGCCACGTCGACGTGCCGCCCGAGGTAGGAGGCCGCCCCGGCGAAGCCGCCGCCCGCGAGCGAGGCGGCGTCGGCGAGGTTCCCCACGTTCTGCCCCGCCGCGCCCTCGAAGTCGCTGTGCGCGCCCCTCACCCTGAGCGAAAGCTGCCAGTCGAGCGAATCGTCCCGCGAGAGCTCCAGCGTCGTCACCTCGATCTCCACGAGCTTCTGCGGCGTGTCGAGCGTGCGGATGAGCTGCTCGTACATGCCCATGCGCGTCGCGACGTCCCGCACGAGCACCGCGTTGAGGCGGTTCTCCGGGCGGATGACGGGCGTGACGGCGGCGGATGCGGACGCCGCCACGGCGGGGGCGTTCGTGCCCTCCTGCACCTTTCCGTCCGCCGCCCCGGTCTGCATGATCTCCTGCAGGAGGGAGGCGACACCCCGGATCGTCACGTTCGCCTCGGGGCTCGACGCGCGGAGGCTCACGTTGTCCGCCCACGTGTTCGCAAGCGGGAAGAGCCGCGTTTCGACCTCCGTGAACGTGCGCTGCTCGCGCAGACGGTCCGCCTTGACGATCGTCTCCGCCACGAGCGCCACGTAGCGGGGCGGACCGTACACCATGATGAGCTCGTCGTTCGACGCCGTCTTGAGCGGGAAGCGCGGATCTTCCACCCCAAGCTCCTTCAGCATCGCGCCCACCTCCCCCGCCTTCATGTAGCGCAGGTCAATGAGCGTCGTCGTCGACTCGCTCGCCGCCGACACGAAGACCGTCGTGCCGTCGAAGTACCACACGAGGTTGTGCATCGCGGTGAGGCGGTCGAGGAACGCTCCCGCCGGCACATCCTTGAAGTTCCCCGAAAACGACCCCGACACCGCCGCCGAACAGAGGACCGGCACGCCCTGCGCCACACCAAAGGCGTCCAGCGCCTCCCGCACGCCGAGCGCGCGCGCGGTGAGGGAATAGGTCGGCACCTTCCAGCGCACCGCGTCGAGCGGTGCCGCCCGGACGCCCCCCGCCATCAGGGCCGCCGCCACGCATACGCAGATTCTGTGAAACGTCTTTGTCATGGACTCGCTTCCATTCACGGCACAATCATCATCTCGGGCACGCGCCGATGGTCCTGTACCTCCCGCACCCGCGCCTCCCACCAGTCGCAGGACGCGGCAAAGACCTCGAAGAACCGGCGGAACTGCGCCGCGTCCCCCCCCGCCGCCACATCCTGCCACAGAATCGGCACCTCCCGCACGGCATCCCACGCAAGCACCGCCTCCTCCTTCAGCATCCGTCCGGCGGCATAACCCGCAAGCGCCGCGAGGTCGGGGCTTCCCTCCTCACCACCTTCCGCCGAACACAGCGCTTTCGTGAGGACGAGCCGCCCGTCCCGCTCCTCGGCCTCGATCTCCCCGCCATCGACGACAAGCGTGAACGTCCGCGCGCCGGCGGGGACACTCCCCGGATAACCCAGGACCTGTACGAAACGTTCCAGCGCGGTCGCCATGTTCTTCCCTACTCCTCGAACTTCGGCAGGGCCGGCGGCGGCAGACTGAAGGCCCTGTCCATCAGACGTCCCAGCGCATCGTCGCGCGTCAGTGCCGCCTCGACCGCCGCCCCCACGTCCTCCACGTCTCCGGGCAGGGAAACGTCCCCTGGCACACGGGAGGACAAGGAAACCCCCACACCCGCAAGCAGTTCCGCAGGGCCGGACGCACCCATTCCCACGCCTCCAGGGGACTGGGCGGCGTCCGCACCCGTACGCGAAGTCTTCGGACAACCGCACGATTCCCCATCACCGCGGCGAGAGGCGGCGTCCGCACCCGTCCGCGAAGTCCTCGGGGCGGACACTACTGACGATTCCCCTCCCCCGCACACAGGGGACGGCGGGACGGCGGAAGGACGTGTACCGATGTTGAAATCCATGCTCATAGCGTTCTGACTACGCGCCTTCCCGGCGCAAGGTTACAGTTTTGTCTCCTTTTCTACCGTCCATCAGGTCGACAAGCAGACCGCGCAGCTTCTCCTTCGCCCGGAAGATCCGCACCTTCACCGCCGACTCGCCCGCGTTCGTGCGGCGGGCGATCTCGCGGATCGGCAGTTCCTGGATCTGGAACAGCGTGTAGGCTTCGCGGAGGAGCGGCGGCAGTTCGGCGAGCGCCGCCGTCAGACGCGCGCGCAGGTAGGCGCCGTCACCCGGCGAAGCCGCCGGCTCGACACTCCCCGCATCCTCGTCCTTGATTTCGTCCTGCAGGACCTCGCGCCGTGCCTTGCGGAACTGGTCGGTGCGAAGGTTGCGGGCAATCGTGTAGGCAAGCCCGGAAATCTGATCCACCTCGTCGATGAGCGTCTCGCGCATCTTCCAGATGCGCAGAAACGTCTCCTGCACGATGTCGCACGCCGACGCATACGCAACCCCGTTTGCGACGAGGTAATTCGTGAGCCGGGGCGCGATTTCCGCATAGAGGCGTTCAATGTCCATGCGAAGTAGTCTATCAAAAAAGCCCGTTTGATGACAGCACCAAATTTCAGTCCGAACAAATCAAACGTTTTCCCTTGCCGCCAACACCTCCCCCATGGTAAACTGTCCACCATGAACACGCGCATCCGAGAGAAATTGATCCGCAAGGGCCATGTCTTCGCCACGCCCGTCCACACGGAGGAACGCACGTTCTTCGACTGGTTCCGCGAAGTCGTCCTTGGGCTCGACAGCGATGACTACCGCCGTGCGTTCTGGCGCGAGGTCTATGCGACAGGGCATACGATTGGCCACGTGCCACGTACATTTCGAAGTTGGCAACGGGAACGTGGGGTTCGTCCGTGCGAACGACTCTCGGACGCATTCGCCGTCTGCTTCATTCTAGGCGGGGCCTCCCTCTTTGTCTGGCTCATACGCAAGGCAATCGATGCGAACATCCGCCATCTACGCCGCCCTGCCTACTACGAACGAGAACGGGAACGCCGCCTCGCGCTTGGAAAGACGCGCCGCGCCATTTTGTTCCGTCGTACGACAAACCCCAAACCGTCCATGGATGCACTGCGTCACGCATGGCGGACGGCGCGAACGTCACCGGAAGCGGCTCTCCGTTTCGGCGGCATGCTCGAGGACCTTGAATGCTACGTGGACAATCGCGCAGTTGGCAATCATGAAACCGGTTGGCGTGGACGGCGAGGAGGCATCAAACGTCTTCTTGAACGGGAGGCTCCGGATCTTTTTGAACACTACGCCGCCATCATGCGCTATAAGGCTCTTGCCCGACGCTTCCGACAGGTTTGCGGACTGGATGATCCCATACCCGTGGACGCCGTTCTCCCCTCCGTGTCCCAAACGCCCCCGGAAGACGTAAAGGCGATCATGGGGGTTCGCTTCCCACGCGAACCCCGTTCCTTGGACGCGACCGCGCGTCCCACCGCGGCCACCGTGTTCAACAACATAGGCTCCACGATCATTTCGCTTGAAGCCGAGATGGCACTTCGGCTTGATCCTGACTGCATAGCCATGACACCCATCCCTTCTCCATCGTCCATAAATCATCCTCCACGCCGCCTTATCGATTGGCTGCGACGACGCATGCGAAATTCCGCATAAGAAGGCTTCGCCAGAAATTTCATTTCACCAAATTCTACAAAGTGCCGATGAACGTCATGTTGGATTGATTTGTTCGGAACAAAATGGACGGATGGGAATAAGAGGAGACAGATAACGGATGGATGCGGTTTATGCAGCAGATACCGTACGGCTTATGCAGGCACTACCGCAGCGAGCGATGCAGGTACCTCAACGAGCGATGCAGGTACCTCAACGAGCGATGCAGGTACCTCAACGAGCGATACAGGTACCTCAACGAGCGATACAGGTACCGTACCGGGCGATACAGGTACCGTAGCGAGCGATACAGGTACCGTACCGGGCGATGTCGATGCCATGCGGCTAGAGATTACAGGCCTGCAGCGAGACCTGGTGGACGCGCAGGTCGTGGTCGTAGAGTTCGACGGGGTTCGGACGCTTGCCACGGAGGATTTCGGCAAGTTCCTTCAACTGTCCGGCGTAGCGGTCTTCGGTAACGCCGAAGTCGATGGTGTTCATGCCCTGCTTGTATTGGCCCTTGTCCCGTTTGAGGTAGAGGTGGACGCGGATGTTCCGGTCGTCCACCGTGGCCTTGTTGCTCGTGCCCGTGGTGTGCTTCACGGTCGTGAAATCCTCGATCGGCTCGATCTCGATCGTGCCGTCCGTCCCGTCGATGCGCAGATGGCGGCGCGGCTGGGTTCCCTTCGAGCAGACCGAGACGGTACAGGTCGTGCGCGGCCATTCCATGACCGTGAGCGTGTGCGAGGGCGTGCCTTCGGGATCGCCGGGCGCGGCCTTGACGATCGTGAACGTGCGATCCGGCATCACGTCGTGCATGAGCGGAAGGGTGTACTCGATCACGTGGCACGTCAGCAGATAGGCGACGCCGCCCGGGTAGGCGCCGCAGTAGACGGGATACTTCGCGCCGCCGTAGGAATGGTTCAGGTCCGCGTCGATCGCGAAAACGTCGCCGACGAGCCCCGCGCGCGCCTGCTGGACGGCCCACTGGATGGCGCGGTTCGCGCGGAACATGTAGCCCGTCTGAAGCGGGATGTTCCGGGCGCGGCAGATGTCGCTGATCTCCTTGAAGCCCGCGAGCGAAGTCCCCAGGGGCTTGTCCATGTGCATCGGGTAGCCGCGCTTCGCGCACTCCACCGCCACCTGCACGAGTTCGGCGTTCGAGACCTCGACGACGATCAAGTCCGGCTTCACCTCCTCGAAGACCTGGCGGGGCGTGTAGCAGGGCACGCCCGCGTAGAGCTTCCGGTCCGGCTCGACCATGCGCATCGCGGGCGAGGAGGAGTCGTCCACCCAGCCGACGATCTCGTAGTCGTCCTTGAGCCGGCGCATCGCGTCCCACTTTCCGCGCGCGTGGTTGTGGACGATGCCCCACAGGACGGCACGGATCTTCCGGTTCTTCGTCGGCTGCCACTGCGGACCCGCCTCCGGCGCCTGCCGCGCCGTCACCAGGGGCAGATACGGCGATTCGGGGGCCGTTTCCATCTTCAAGGCGCACCCTCCGGCGGCACACGCCAGGACCAGCGCGACCGCGCCCACTGCAAGACCGTTCCTCATCCTGTCCTTCATCGCCATTCCTCCGTCTCCCGTCATTCCGCGAGTTTCAAGGCGGACGGGTCCTTGGCGGACGGCCTCCGGAACGAAAGCGCGCCGGGGCAGTCGTCGTTCGGGCCGAAGCCCGAGTACATCATGTTCCGCCACTCCACCTCGCCGCAGCCGTCGTAGACCGTGTAGTTCGGCGTCGTCTTGACGAAGCCGCCGTCCGCGACGAGCAGACGCCCGCGCGTGTGCTTGATGATCGTGATGCGGTCGAGCTTGAAGTGCTTGTTGTTGAAGTAGGAACACCCCAGAAGGCGCGTATCCCAGCCGTTCACGAGGTAGCCGATCTCGCCCGTATCCGCGTAGCAGTCGCGCAGGATGGCGGAGGAGCAATCGATCTTGAAGTTGATGGAGCCCTTCAGCATCTCGGGCAGCTCGCCCGGCTTCGGCGGCGGGATGGGGCCGCCCCACACGTGGCAGCGCGTGAGGCGGTTCGAGCCGCCCTTCAGCAGGTTGAAGCCGATCGTGTAGTCGACGACGATGCAGTCCGTGTAGTGGCTGTCGCCCCCGTTCACGACGATGCCGGCGTTCCCGGCGAGGCCCGGCTTCACGCACTTGCAGTAGACGTTCTCGGCAATCATCTCGTAGCCGCCGTCCACGCGGAGGCCGTATTCGCGTCCGTTGAGGAACGTGCAGTCGCGCAGCGTGTAGTGCGCGAAGCCCTTCACGTTCACGCAGGAGGCGAGGCCGTCGCCGTCGACGACGCCGCCCCGCAAGAAGACGTTGTAGTCGTGCGGGCGCACCCCGCTGCCGCGCCGTCCGTCGATGAGGAGGACGCACGCCATCGGCTTGACGGCACGCAGGATGGCGTTCTTGTTCAGGTCGAACGAGCAGCGGTTCAGGGCGCGGATCGGGGAGGAGATCCGGTACTCGCCGCGCGGCACCGTGAGAACGCCGGCGGGGGTCGCGTTGACGGCCCGCTGGAAACGCGCCGTGTCGTCCACCTCGCCCGCGAGGCGCGGGAACTCGTCGAGCGAATGGTCCTTCCCGTCCCCGAACGCCCCCGGCGGCAGGCGGACGAGCTTGACGGACGCGACCTCGAAGCCGTGCGGCTTGTCGAGCGTCCCCCGGCAGAGCCACGCGCCGTAGCAGAAGCGGATTGCGCGCAGGAGCTTCGGATCCGGGCGATCGCCGTCCTGGACGGGCGGCAGGTGGCCCCAGTGGCTGAAATACTTCATCTCCGCGAACGGCAGGACGACGTCGCTCCACTCCGGGCCGATGGACAGCTCCGAACAGCCCCACACCTTGCGGTCGCTCTGCTGGAAGGTCACTTCCACGGCGTCCGTCTGTGGATCCGTCGCGCGGATGCGGATCTTGAGCGCGCCGTCGCGGCCGAACGCGGGGAGATTCGCGAAGCGCGCCGCGCCGTCCACGTCGAACCCGAACGACCGGGCATCGGGCTTCCCCGCAAACTCCTTCGGCTTCGACGCGAAGACATACGGCGTCTTCGCGCCGGGCGGCACGAGCTCGTATTCCTCCTCAGCGCCCCACGCGAGACCCGCGCACAGCATCAGGACAATGTAGACACAGCCTTTCATCTCTTTCCTTTCTTCCTTTCCGTTTCAGGCTATTCTAGCAAAACCGCGCCACGCCCCGCAAGGACGTGCTATACTCTCATCGCCATGGACAACGAGAACAACAGCATCAAGGCCGTCGTCGTCTTAAGCGGCGGCCAGGACAGCGCGACCTGCCTCGCGCTCGCCGTGAAGAAGTACGGCGCGGCCCGCGTCGCCGCCATCACGTTCAAGTACGGCCAGCGCCATCAGATCGAAACGCGCTTCGCCCGCCGCCTCGCAAAGCGCTTCGGCGTCGCCACGCACAAGGTCGTCTCGATGGACTTCTACCGACACCTCACGACAAACGCCCTGCTGGACCCCGCCGCGAAGATCGAGCGCCGAACGGGCGCCACCTGTCCCACGACCGTCGTCGAGGGCCGCAACGCGCTCTTCCTGCTCGCCGCCGGCGTGTGGGCGAAGTCCCTCGGCGCGAAGGTGCTCTACACCGGCGTCTCGCAGGCCGACTTCTCCGGCTACCCCGACTGCCGCCGCGCCTTCATCCGCGCCCAGCAGCGCATGATGCGCCTTGCGATGGAATGGCCCTTCAAGATCGTCACGCCGTTCATGGACATGTCGAAGGCGGACGAATGGGCGCTCGCCGCGCAGCTCGGCATCCTCGACGTCATCAAGAACGAAACCGTCACCTGCTACAACGGCGTGCCCGGGGCAGGCTGCGGCACCTGCCCCTCGTGCCTCCTCCGCAACCGCGGGCTCAAGGCGTTTGAGCGGCGGCGGGCAGAATGAGGCAGCGGTTGCCCGTGCCGAAGCGGTCGACATAGGCCTGCGTCTCGGCGCCGTAGGCCGCGCGCGCGTTGGACGTCTCCGAAATGAGGCCGAACGACTGGCCCGCGCGACCGATGAAGACGTTGTCCGTCAGCGTCGGCATCGAGGAGGAGCCGTCCGCGTTCTTGAGGCCGCTCCCGATCTGCACGAGCATGTCGCCCGCGCAGCAGAAGGCGTTGCGCCGGATGACGTAGTTCTTCGCGCGGTTGTTCGAGCCGACGCCCCAGGACTTGATGTGCGCGCCCTCGTTGCGGTCGGGGCGCTGCTCGCAGAAGCCAAGGCCCGCGTCGAACATGAGGTTGTCCTCCACGACGAAGTTCTCCATGCGGCTCGCGTTTCCCTTCGTCCGCACCGTGAGGAAGTACTCGACGGAGTAGTTGCACTTCTCGAAGACGTTGTGTGCGTAGCGGACGTTCTTCTGGTCGTAGCGCTTCGCGCCGGCCTTCTCCGGGATGTTGAACTGCTGCGTGACGCCCGCGTCGTAGACCTGCCAGGCGTAGCAGTTCGTCACCGTGTAGTTCTCGCAGCCGCCGTAGATCTCCACGGCGTTGCCGAGGCGCGTGGGATAGTCGCGCCCGAAGATCCCCTCCGCCTGGATCGAGCCGCCGATCCAGCCGAACTCGCAGTTCGAGACGGTGAGGTCGCGGCACGTGCCCGCGCCGATGCCGTGGACGCCCACGTACTTGACGGTGACGTTGTCGATCGTCACGCCGTCCGCGCCGCCGACCGCGAAACCGTGGCACTTCACGTTGAACTCGATCGAGCGGAAGCGTTCGCCGGGGTTCTGCGCGCTGTAGAGGTAGACCTTCCCCGTGCCCTTCTCGTAGTAGTCGTGCCAGAAGTGGAGGTCCCCGTCGAGGTCGCGGTAGGAGTTGAAGGGCCGCCCCGTGAACTTGTTGAAGCGCGCGCCCGTCTTCTTGTCCGTGCGGATCACGATCTTCGTCGCGTGCCGCGCGCCGCCGTCGAAGACGAGCGTCCCGACGTCGCGCCGGCCGATGTCGTAGGCCCACACGTTCGGGTTCTCGGTGCGCGTCCACTTCGCGGGATCGGCGCCGTCCTCGGGCGAGCCGTAGATGCAGGGCTTGGGGCCCGTGCCGTAGGCCGTGTAGGTGACGCCGGGGGCCACCTTCACCGTGCCGCGGTAGACACCGCCGCGTTCGAAGAGCACGTAGGAGCCGGGGGCGAGCTTCTCCCGCGCGAGGCGCGCCGCCGTCCGCCACGCGGTCGCGGGCGTACGCCCGTCGGCGTCGTCGCGGCCCATCCGTTCAGAGAGGTAGTACGTCGGCGCGCCGTCGGGAACGGCGCGGTTCGGCGTCGCGCGGATCTCCGCGATGCGCGCGGCGGCCTGGGCACGCAGTTCGTCCAGCGTCCGCTGCGCGGCGCAGGAGGCGGTGTTCGATTCAGGACACGCAGCGGAGGCCGTCCAGGCGGCCAACGTGCAGACAAGGGCGAGTAGATTTGCTTTCATGTGCGTCCAGTATACCAAATCGAAGGGCTGGATGCATAACCTTGGAGAAAGGCGCTCACGCGGCCACCGGGCTAGTACGCCAGCCGGTTCAGGAGTTCGGCGACGAGGCGGCCGGAGGCGAGGAGGCTCGCTTCCGAAATCTTGTCCATCGTGTCCTGCGGCGTGTGCCAGTAGTCGTTCCGGCCCCGTGCGCTGCCGTAGTCGAAGTCGATCAGCTCCAGCGCGGGATAGCCCGCGTCGTAGAACGCCGAATGGTCGTCCTTGACGACGATGGAATCGCGCAGGGCCACCTTGTCCGCGACGCCCGCCGCCTCGGCCGCCTTCAGGGCCTCGCGCCGGAGCGCGGGCGTCGAGTTCGCGGGAATCTCGATGTTGAGGTCGCGGTCGCCGAGCATGTCGAGGCAGATGACGGCCTTTACCGTCCACTTTGCCGCCCGGACGCGCTCCAGCAGCCGCTTTGAACCCTGGAAGCCGTCGCGCGGCATGTAGGCGATGCGGCACTCCTCCGCATCCGTCCAGGCGAGGAGGATGTTCGCGCGCGGCCTCTCCGCCGCACGGCGCAGCATGCCCGCGAGCGCGACGAGGAGCCCCGACGTGGAGGCGCCGTCGTTTGCGCCCTCGAAGCCCTTCCCGGCCTTGGGGGCGGTGTCGAAATGCGAGATGAGGATGATCCACGGGGCGTTCGGATCGGCACCGGGCATCTCCAGAAGGACATTCGCGAAGTCGTGGACCTCATCGTAGATCGGCGCGCGGAAGCGGTCAATCTCGGCCCGCGCCCCCGCGCGGATGCTCAGCCAGGCGGCGGCACGGAGCGCACCGGGCGTCCCCGCATCGCGCGGCGTGCAGTCCTTCACAAGTCCCGCCGCCGTGTCGTAGGCGACCTTCGCGTCCGACGCCGTGAACGCCAGGGGCCCCGCCCACGCACACACCGCCAACCCGCACGCCGCCAATGCCGCCCGGCCCTTCACGCAAAACGTCCCCTCACCCATTCGACTCATTTCCCCGTCAATCCATCTTGACGCCGAGGAGCGCGAGGATCCGGTCGAGGTCGTCGTTGTCGATGAAGTCGATTTCGAGGACGCCCTTCACGTGCTTGCCGTTCGCGTGCGTGACGCCGCTCGTCAGGCGCACGGCGCAGCCGACGTGCTTGTGGATCTCCTCGGCGAGCTGGCGGCAGTAGGCCTCCGGGATATCGGGGATGCCGGGACGGCGCTCGACGACGGGGGCGTGGAGCCGGGCGACGCGGCGTTCCAGCTCGCGCACCGTGATGCCGGGGACGGGTCGCCCCGTACGCGGGTCGGCGAACGTCACGCACGCATCGGCGAGCTCGCGCACTTCGGCGGGGTTGTTGTACTTCGAGAGGACGCCCTGCAGCACCTTCGCGTGCCCGAGCGTGATTGCGCCCCGGCGCACATAGTCGCGCACTTCGGCGGGAAGGTCCAGGAGCCCCACGAGGTTCGCGACGGACGAGCGGTTCTTCTTGCCCACGCGGCGCGCCACCTCGTCGTAGGTGAGGTTGAAACGGGTCTTGAGCGACTGGTAGCCCTCCGCCTCCTCGATGGGGTTGAGGTTGTCGCGCTGAAGGTTCTCGGTGATCGCCATCACGGCGGCCACGTCGTCCGCCACGTCCTTCAGGACGACGGGCACGAGCTTGAGCCCGGCCTCGATGGAGGCGCGCTGGCGGCGTTCGCCGCAGATGAGCTCGATCTTCCCGTCCGCGCGGCGGCGGCAGGTCAGCGGCTGGATGACGCCGTTCTCGCGGATGGACTCCACGAGGTCGTCCAGCTCCTCGCGGCGGAACTCGGTGCGCGGCTGGAACGGGCAGCGCACGATGTCCTGCGGCGGCACCTGCAGGACCTTCTCCGTTTCGGGAACGTCCGCCACGGGGGCCGGCGCGGGGGCACCCGCCTGCGGTACGGTCGGCGTCGCCGGCACGGCATCCTCACGGGGCGCGGCGGGTGCGATGAGCGCGTCGAGACCGCCCCCCAGGCCACGTCCCACACGGCCCAGGCCACCGTGCTTCTGCTGGGTCTTCAGGGCCGCGCGGTTCGGCGGCTTCGGTCCAGCAGCCTTTTTGAGAAAGGGATTTTCGGGCTTGGCGGGTTTCTTCTGCGCACTCATGGATACATCCCCGGAAGATCGAGCCCGGTGTTCTCGGGGAACCCGAACATCACGTTCATGTTCTGGAGGGCCTGGCCGGCCTGGCCCTTCATCAGGTTGTCGATGATCGAGACGACGCGGAGCTTCCCGACGCGCGGATCGACCGAGACGACGATCTCGCAGCGGTTCGTGCCGCGTACGCTCATCGTGCCCGTCTCCGCCGTCGAGGGGAGGACGCGCACGAAGGCGCTGTCCCCGTAGAACGCGCGGTAGACGGCCAGCACGTCCTCCTCCGTGACGTCCCGCGTCAGGTCGCCGTACAGGGTCGAGAGGATGCCGCGCGAAATCGGCAGCACCTGTGCGGTGAAGATGAGCTTCACGTCCTCGCCGCCCTGCAGGGAAAGCTCGCGCTCCACCTCGCAGACGTGCTGGTGTCCGCCCAGGCGGTAGGCGTTGACCTGCTCCAGGCGTTCGGGGAAGTGGAACTGGGGCTTCGCCTTCTTGCCCGCCCCCGAGACGCCGCTCTTGCAGTCGCAGACGAGGGAGTGCGGCGCAACGAGGTGGTTTTTCAGGGCCGGGGCGAGGCCGAGGATGCAGCTCGTCGCGAAGCAGCCCGGGTTGCCGACGAGATTGGCGCGCGCGATCTCCGCGCGGTGGAGTTCGGGGAGGCCGTAGACGTTCGTGCCGAGGAGTTCGGGCGAAAGGTGCGTGGGATCCTTCCCGAGGCGCGTCGCGTAGTCGCGGTAGGCGTCGAGCGTCGTGAAGCGGAAGTCGCCGGAGTAGTCGATCACCTTGGCGCCCTTCGCGAGCTCGGCCTTCGCGTCCGCCATGCCCACGCGGTCCGGCGTCGAGAAGAAGACGACGTCGAACGGGCCCTGCGCGGCCGGGTCGTCCGCCGCGAGGACGGGGAGGTCGCAATAGCCCGCGAGATGCGGGTAGACGTCCGAAATCCGCCTGCCCGCGTCGTCGCGCGCGACAAGCGCGCCGATTTCCGCGAAGGGATGGCGCAGGAGGAGGTCGATGATGCCGAGCCCACCGTATCCGGTGGCGCCGACGACTTTGGCTCTGATTTTCTGGTTCATGGAAAACTGCATGATACCGCCGCCGAGGGCGACGCCTCGTCGGCCAGCGGGGGAAGGGGCGCGATCCGCTCGAAGTCCGTCACCGGGGCGAGGAAACCGCTCCGGGCCTGTTCGAGCGCGGCGCGCGCGGCGGGGAAGCGCGTCTGGATCCAGAAGTCGAGCGCGGCCTTCTTCTCCGGGAACTTCGCCGCGAAGCGGATGAAGAGCGCGGACACGACCACGGCAATCGCCGCGTCCACGAGCTGCCGCGCGTGGAGGTCGTGGTAGGCCTTGCCGCCGGGATGGGCGTGGACGTACGCAAGGGCGTCCGCAAGGTCCTGCCCGAGCGCCTGCATCCGGGCGCGCGCGGCGGCGAGGGCCTCGTCGCCGTCGCACGCGACGCCCGCGAGGATGTCCGCGACGACCTCCGGCACGAGCCCGCCCGTCACGCCGGCGATGGCCGCCACGACCAGCAGCTGCGACGTGCCCTCGTAGATCGTCGTGATGCGCGCGTCGCGCAGGTAGCGCTCCACCGGGTAGTCCTTCATGTAACCCGATCCGCCCAGCACGGCGACCGCGCCGTTGGAGGTGCGCATGGACATCTCGGAAGCGTAGTATTTCGCCATCGGCGTGAGCATCTTGTTGAACGCCGCGTAGGCCTTGAACCGCCTGCGCACGTCCTGCGCCCCGGGCATTCCCTTCAGGGACTCAAACCTCTTCGCGAGCCCCATTTCGAGGTCCACGCACTTGGAGGCGTAGTAGGCGAGCAGACGCGCCGCCTGCAGGTCCACGGACATGTCGCACAGCAGGTCGCGGAGCGCGGGGAAGGTGTCGATCGTCACGCCGAACTGCTTCCGGCTCGCCGCATAGTCGCGGGCGGCGCGGTAGCTGGCTTCGCCGATGCCCGTCCCCTGCGCGGAGATGCCCACGCGCGCGCCGTTCATGAGCGACATCACGTAGGTGATCAGGCCGCGCCTGCGCTGGCCGACCAGCTTCGCGGGCGCGTTGTCGAAGACGAGCTCGCAGGTCGGCGAACCGTTGATGCCGAGCTTGTGCTCAAGGCGGCGCACCTTGACCCAGGGCCCCTTCTCCACGAGGAGGCAGCTGAGGCCGCGTCCGTCGGAGAACTCGGGCTCCGTGCGGGCGAGCACGAGGAGCACGTCGCCGCAGCCGTTCGTGATGAAGCGCTTGACGCCGTTCACGAACCAGTTTCCGTCCGCGTCCTGCACGGCCGTCGTCTTCACGCTCTGGAGGTCGGAACCGGCGTCCGGCTCGGTGAGGACCATCGCGCCCGTGTAGGTGCCGTCGCAGAGCTTGGGGATGTACTGCCGCTTGATGTCCTCGTCCGCGAACTGGTTGATGGTCTCCGCGATGCCCTGGAGGCCGAAGATGTTCATCAGCGCGGCGTCGGCGCGGGACACGATGTCGTTGCAGGCCGTGAGGACCGTGCAGGGCATGTTGAGCCCGCCCAGCGCGTAGGGGATCGTGCAGCCCGAAAGGCCGGAACGCCCCAGCAGCTCGATGGCGAGCTTGATGCCGGGCGCGTAGGCGACGGATCCGTCCGCGTTGAGGACGTTTCCGACCCGGTCGGTCTCCTCGGCCGTGGGCGCGATGCGGTTGCCGGCGATGTCGCCGCAGACCTCCAGGGCGCGCCGGTAGTTGTCAAGCGCGTCCGCAACGTCCACCGGCGCACAGGGGAACTCCTTCGCGAAGCGGAAATCCTCCTCCTGGAGCGTCGCGACCTCGGAGAGGTCGAGGGCGTCGAGCACGTTCTGGATGTCGGGGTTGTCCTTGTAGAAATTAGCCATTCTGTCTCCGTGAATTGCCCTTTTAGACAAAACTGCGCGTTAGTATAGCAATTCCCGAGTGGTTCTGCAAACCGAAACGTTTCGGCGCGGATTGGCGCGGCCGCACCGCCCTAGCCCTGCGTGAGTTCGTCGGCGAGGGCGGCGAGCTGCGCCTCGCTCGCCGCGTTGAGCGCGGAGGTGATCGTCACCGTGTTCGCGCAGAACGAGAGGCCCTTCGACTTCTCGAAGAGACCGCGCATGACCTTTGCGGCCGTCGGCGCCCAACTGCCGTTTTCCACGAAACCGACGAGGCGGTTCTGGTAATTGCGCTCGGTGAGGTGCTCGATGAACGTGCGCATGAACGGGAAGATGTCCGCGTTGTAGGTCGTCGTCGCGAGGACGAGCCTGCCGTAGCGGAAGGCGTCCTCCACGGCCTCCGCCATGTCGTCGCGCGCAAGATCGGCGAGGGCGACCTTCGGGCAGCCCTTCGCGAGCAGGAGGTCGCGCAGCTTCAGGGCGGCCGCCTTCGTATGGCCGTAGACGCTCGTGTAGGCGAGGCACACGCCCTCGCTTTCGACGCGGTAGCTGCTCCACGTGTCGTACAGCTTCACCGCGTGGCCGATTTCCCCGGCCGTCAGGAGGAGCGGGCCGTGGAGCGGCAGGATCTTCTCGATCGCGAGGCCGGACGCCTTTCTGAGAAGCGCCTGGACCTGCGGACCGTACTTTCCGACGATGCCGATGTAGTACCGGCGCGCCTCGCAGTCCCACCCTTCGGGATCCTCCACGTCGTTCGCACCGAACTTGCCGAAGCCGTCCGCCGAGAAAAGCGCCTTCTCGCCCGCGTCGTACGTCACGATCACCTCGGGCCAGTGGACCATCGGCGCCGCGACGAACGCAAGCACATGCCCGCCGCCGAGATCAAGCGTGTCGCCCTCCTTCACGACGAGACGGCGCTCGGCGAAGTCGGAACCGAAGAAGTTCTTCATCATCCGGAACGCCTGCGCGGAGGAAACGACCGTCGTCGACGGGTTTGCCGCGAGGAACCGCGCGATGCACGCCGAATGGTCCGGCTCCATGTGCTGCACGACGAGATAGTCGGGCGCGCGGCCGCCGAGCGCCGCCGTCACGTTCGCCGCCCACGGCGCGAAGAATCGGGCGTCCACCGTGTCCATGACGGCCGTCTTCGCCGCGCCCAGGACGACGTAGCTGTTGTACGCCATGCCGCGCGGCACGGCGTACTGTCCCTCGAAAAGGTCGATCTCGTGGTCGTCGACGCCGACATACTTGATGTCCTTCGTGATGTCCTGCGCAATCTTCATGTTCTTCTTCTCTTCTTTCACATGTTTTTCCGTGCGGAGATTATACCACACCCGCCTCCGCCCCCGCAACGCGGCGCCTGCGCCTCCCGCCCTTCGCCCGCCTTGCGTCTACGCATGCCGACGCGGCGGCGGTTTCTTCCCGATGCGCGCGAGCGCGCTCTTCAGGTCGCTCCAGATCTGCCGCTTCGCCTTGGCGAGCCCGGCGGCGTCGTTCCCGAAGTAGGAGAGGATGCGCGCGGGGGAATAGGTGACGATGGTCGGCACGTCGGCCACCGTCGTCCACAATCCGAGCGCCGCCCGCTGCCCCGGCGCGAAGACGCGGAAGGCGTCGCTGCCGCCCAGGACGATGTAGACGCGCGCCGCCGGACGCGCCGCCGCCGCATCGGACGCCGTCACCACCTTCACCTGGTCCATCGCGTACCCCATCGCCGCCACCATCCCGTGCAGCATCTCGGCGGCGGCCCCCTGCGGCAGCTGGGCCGCGATAAAGGCAAAGTCGGGTTGGGGATTCGTGGTTGGTTTTTGGGGGCTGGAGGTTGGATGGCGGCGAGTGGGAACCGGGGGTGGCGCGTGCGGGGTGGGAGCGGGGACGGGAACCGCCGGCGCGGCGGGACGGAGCGGCACAAGGAGCGCACGGTCGCATTCGACCGTGCGCGTACCGAGCTCGCGTTCAAGCTCCAGGGCCTCTTCGAAGGCCCCGAGGATGTCGTCGAACGTCTCCAAGGCCGCCTCGTCCGGCGCCTAGGCGCCCTTGTAGCCGTAGGGGTTCATGGACTGCCAGCGCCAGAGGTCCTCGCACATCTTCTCGATGCCGCGCTCGGCCTTCCAGTGGAGTTCCTTCGCGGCGAGCGAGGGGTCGGCCCAGCACTCGGCGATGTCGCCCGGGCGGCGCGGCTTGATGACGTAGGGCACCTTCCGTCCGCTCGCGGCCTCGAACGCCTTGACGATCTGCAGCACCGAATAGCCGTTGCCCGTACCGAGGTTGTAGACCTTGAAGCCGGGCTTCTCGGCCAGCTTCTCGATTGCGCGGAGGTGGCCGACCGCGAGATCCACCACGTGGATGTAGTCGCGGATGCCCGTGCCGTCCGGCGTCGGGTAGTCGTTGCCGAACACGCTCAGTTCCTTCAGGCGGCCCACCGCGACCTGCGCCACGTAGGGCAGGAGGTTGTTCGGGATGCCGGCGGGATCCTCGCCGATGCGGCCGCTCTCGTGGGCGCCGATCGGGTTGAAGTAGCGGAGGATGACCGTGTTCCACGCGGGGTCGGCCTTCTGCACGTCGCGGAAGACCTGCTCCATCATGAGCTTCGTCCAGCCGTACGGGTTCGTGCAGCCGGGCGTGGGGAAGTCCTCGCGGATCGGCACGCTCTGCGGCTGGCCGTACACCGTCGCGGAACTGGAGAACACGATGTTCCTGCAGTCGTGCGCGGCGAGCACCTTGAGGAGCGTGAACGTGCCGCCCAGGTTGTTGTTGTAGTACTTGAGCGGAATCTTCGTCGACTCGCCCACGGCCTTGAGCGCGGCGAAGTGGATCGTGGCGTCGAAGGGCTTTTCCGCCGCCACCACCTTGTCCAGCGCCGCCTCGTCGCGGATGTCGAGGTTGTAGAACTTCGGGGCCCTGCCCGCCAGTTCCGCGACCCGCCTCAGCGCCTCCTCGGAGGAATTGCAGAGGTTGTCCACCACCACGACGTCGTGACCCGCCTTCAGCAGCTCCAGCGTCGTATGCGAGCCGATGTAGCCCGCGCCGCCCGTCACCAGGATCTTCATAAGACCTCCATTGTCAACAAAGAGGACCGAATCGAACAGTTAAATCGCCGCTTCGCGGCTTTAAGGAGTTAAGTTGCCGCTTCGCGGCCTTATATGCCACAGAACATACCATGACGACTTAACCACTTAACGACTTAAAGCCGAAGGCGACTTCATCTCATTTCGTCGAGACGCGGTCGTTGTAGTCGCCCGTCTCGGTGTTGATGCGCACGGTGTCGCCCTCGTTGATGAAGAGCGGGACGGCGCAGACGTAGCCGCCCTCCACCGTCGCCGGCTTCGTGACCTTGCCGGAGGCGGTGTTGCCCTTCACGCCGGGCTCGACCTTGATGACCTTGCGCTCGACGAGCTGGGGAAGCTGCACGCCGATGACGCGGTCGTTGAAGAAGAGGGCCTTGACCTCCATCTCGTCCATGAGGAAGTACTTCTTGTCGCCCATCACGTCGGGGGAGACGCGGATCTCCTCGAAGTTCTCGTCCGTGAACACATACGCCGTGCCGTCGTCGTACGAGTAGGTGACGCTGCGCTGGATGAGTTCCGGCTTCTCGAACTTGTCGCCCGAGCGGTAGCTGCGCGTGATGTTGCCGCCCGTGATGAGGTTGTGCAGCGTGCAGTTGTAGATCGCCTGCCCCTTGCCCGGCTTCGAGAAGTCGAACACCGTGATCTCGTAGGGCTCGCCGTCGATCAACAGCTTCACGCCCTTGTGCAGTTCGCCTGCTCCGATAACTTCTGCCATGTTAGTGCTCCTGGTCTTTCTTTTGTTTGGTGTCTTCCGGAACGGGCTTCACGCCGATATCCGTCAAACGCATTGAAATGATGCGGGAAACGCCCTTCTCCTGCTGGCTCACGCCGTAGACGAGGTCCGACCCGGCGATCGTGTGCTGGTTGTGCGTGATGATGAGGAACTGGCTGCGGTCGAGGAATTCCTTGAGGGCGTCCACGAAGCGGCCGATGTTCGCGTCGTCGAGGGCGGCGTCGAGCTCGTCGAGCATGCAGAACGGCGCGGGCTTGATCATGAAGATCGCGAAGAGGAGCGCGACGGCCGTCATCGTGCGCTCGCCGCCGGAGAGGAGCGTGACGCTCTGCGGACGCTTGCCCGGGGGGCGCGCGATGATGTCGATGCCGCACTCCAGCGGATCCTCCGCGTTCTCCAGCAGGACGAGGCGCGCCTCGCCGCCGTTGAAGAGCTTCGTGAACATCCGCTGGAAGTTCTCGTTCGCCTGCCTGAAGGTGCTGCGGAAGAGTTCGCCGCTCTTGTCGTTGAGGTTCGTGATGAGCGCGAGGATCTGCTCCTTCGCCGCGAGGAGGTCCGCCTCCTGCTCCTTCTCCTTCGTGTAGCGCTCCTCCAGCTCGCGGAACTCCTCGATGGCGACCATGTTCACGGGGCCGAGGGCGGCGATCTGCGCGGCGAGCGCGTTGACGCGGTTTTCGAGGACGTCGCTCGGCGGCGGCTCGCCGCCCTTCCAGTCCGGATCCGGCTCGCGCAAAACGGCCTGGGCGTCAAGCCCGTACTCCTGGCTGAGATGGTCGTAGACGTTCTGCCGGCGCATCGTCGCCTCGGTCGCGGCGACTTCGAGCTTGCCCTTGTAGTCGCGGGCCTTGTCGAGTTCGACGCGCTTCGCGCCCACGCCGCCCTCGCTCGCGGCGAGCCTGGTCTGCAGTTCGCCGCGCGCGATGCGCGCCTCCTCCACCTGGCCGTGGATGTCGATCGCGCCCTGCTTCAAATCGTCGAGCGAGCCCATCAGCTCCGCCGTCTCGTCGCGGAGGCGCTGGATGGCGTCTTCGTATCCGCGGATGCCGGCCTCGCGGCCCGCGATCATCTTCTGCAGCTCCCCGCGCCGGCGCTCGGCGTCCGTCTTCTGCTGCGCCGTGAGCTGCAGCTCGTTCTCCATCTGGGCGGCCGTGATGCGCCGCTCCGTGAGGCGGCGGCTCTCCTCGCCGTGCGCGAGTTCGAGGTCCTGCAGCTCGTCCTGCTGGCGCGCCGTGCGGTCCGTCAGCGCGTCACGTCGCGCGAGCGTCTCCTCCAGCGCCGCCGCGAGCTCGGCGCGCTTCGCGTCGTCGCCCGCGTTCGCGGCCTGCACCTCCGCAAGGGCCGCCGAGACGCGAGCGAGCCGTTCGCCGAGGGCCGCCGCGTCGCGCTCCATGCCGGCGCACTCGCCCTCCGCCTGGGCGGCCGCGCGCCGCGCGTTCGAGAGGGCCGCCGCCGCGTTCCGCGCCTGTTCGGCGAAGGCCGCGCTCCGCTCGGCGCCCGTCGCGAGCGTCTGGCGCCCGGCCTCGATCCGCGCCTGGAGGGCTTCAAGGGAGGTCGTCGTCTCGGAAATCAGCATCTTGCGGCTGAGCGGCGAGGCGGAGATCGGAAGAGC
>URIT01000016.1 GCA_900547945.1 uncultured bacterium | reverse complement strand
TCAAACCCGACCAGATGGTCGGGGCGGCTCGCTTTGCCCAAAACCACCCTCTGCGGCCTCTACGGGAGATAAATTCCCCACCCTGTGGACGCGACGGAGTGCGTCCATCCCCCAGATGCGGAATCTCTGCCTCCCGTTTTTCGCGCTTCACATCCCCGCCGTTCTTTGTTATGCTAGCGGGCATGGCTCGTGCTTTTCATCTGTTCCTGCTTGCGGTGGGCGTGTTCGGGGTCCTGACGGGCTGCGAGACCGTCGCGCGCGCCCGTGCGGCGCAACGGGGCGTTGCGTCGGCGACGAACGACTGCGCCGTGGCGGCGTGTACGAACGCGGCGCCGCGCGTGGAGCTGCGCGGCGGGGACCTCTACGACTACGTGGCGTTCGCGCTGACGAACCGCCCGAGCCTGGCGGCCTCGCGCCTCGCGGTGTCGAACGCCGTGCTGGCGCTCCGGCAGGTCACGTCCGACCGCGCGCTGCAGATGAGCCTCGCGGGCGGCTATTCCCAGGCGACGGCGAACGGCGGCAGCCACTTCTCCTGGCGCCAGCCGCGCGGGAAGGGGACGGCGGACGTGTCGTTCGACCTCCTCCTCTGCGATTTCGGGCGGATCGACGCGCGGGAGCTGGAGGCGCGCGAGAACCTGGTCGCGGCCGAACGGGACCTCGCGGACGGCGAGTTCGACGTGTTCAACGAGGTCGCCCAGGCGTACTGCACGCTGCGGCGCAACGACGCGCTCCTCGCGGTGGCGCGCACGAATGCGTTCATGCACGCGGAGCACCTGCGCGAGAGCGAAGTCCTCTATGCGGCCGGCGAGGCGAAGAAGCTCGACGTCCTCAAGGCGCGGGTGGACCTTTCGACTGCGCGCCTTGCGGTGATCAACGCCTCGAACGATGTCGTGACGGCGGGCGCGGAGTTCCTGCGCACGCTGGGCCTCGAAGCGGACCGCGCGACGCGGGCGGACGTGTTCGCGGTGGCCGGGGACGCCCTGGCGGACCGGGGCCCCGGACTTCCCGCGACGGACTACGATGCCGTGGCGGGCCTGTACGTCGCGCGCACGAACGCGCCCGCGCTGATGGTGCTGCGCGCGAAGCTGCGCGCGGCGAGCGCGCGGGTGGACTACGCGGTGGCGGACCTGCTGCTGGAGCTGACGCTCTCCTCGGCCTTCTCCTTCGCGGACCCGGCCTGGAACTGGAGCTGGGGCTTCAAGGCCGTGCAGACCCTCCTCGACGGTTACCGCAGGCAGATTGCGGTCGATGCCGCCGTCGTGGAGATGGAGCGCGCCCGCACGGACGTGGAGGCCGCCGAGCAGAAGCTCTCCTACGACCTCGCCGTCGCCGTGGCGACCCGCGACAACGCGCGCGAGGCGCTTGCGGCGGCGTCCATCGAGGTGGAACAGGCCCGGGAAAACCTCGAAACCGTGCAGGCGCAGTACAACGTGGGCGACGCCTGCCGCCTCGATTTCACGGACGCGGCGGACAAGCTCGCGGACGCGCTCGGCGCCCGCGTCAAGTCCTTCTACGCCGGCGAGGCGGCCGAGGCCGCGCTCATCCGCCTGACGGGGCGCGTGCCGCCGTATGCCGGGCGCGCGGGCGCGGGCGCGAAGGAGAACGGAACGCATCGGGAGGTGACGGATCATGAAATGGACTAACACGCTCGTCAAGACGGGCGTCTGGCTCGCGGTGCTGGGCGGCGCGGTCTACGGCGTCGTGCGGTTCCTCGACGCGCGGAAGACCGAGGCCGCCGTTGTCCACTACCGCACGGCGAGGGTCGTCCGCACGGACATCTTCCGCACCGTGGAGGCCACGGGAACCGTGCAGCCGATCAAGGAGGTGGAGGTCGGCGCGCAGGTGAACGGCCGCATCGTCAAGCTCTTCGTGGACTACAACTCCGTCGTCACGAACGGACAGGTCGTCGCCCTCATCGACCCGCAGGTCTACGAGGCGAACTACAAGAGCGCCCTCGGCGAACTCCACGCGAACGAGGCGAACGTCAAGAAGTGCGAGGCGCAGCTCGCGCTCGCCGAGAAGACGCTTACCCGCAAGCGGGAGCTCGTGAAGAAGGAGATGGCGCCGGTCGCGGACTACGATAGCGCCCTGGAGGCGCGCGACACCGGTCTCGCCGCCCTCGCCGCCGCGAAGGCGAGCGTGGAGAAGAGCCAGGCGAGCGTGAGCCAGGCGAAGGCCAACCTCGACTACTGCACGATCCTCTCGCCCGTGGACGGCGTCGTCATCACGCGCTCCGTGGACGAGGGCCAGACGGTCGTCTCCTCCATGAACGCCGTGCCGCTCCTGAAGCTCGCGACCGACCTCCGGCGCATCCAGGTGGAGGCGACGGTGCCGGAGGCGGACATCGGGAGCGTCAAGGACGGGCAGGCCGTCACCTTCACGGTCGATTCCTACGCGGGCGTCACCTTCACGGGCGAGGTCACCCAGGTGCGCATGGCCTCCACCACGACGTCGAGCGTCGTCACCTATCCCGTGATCATCGAGGCCGAGAATCCGGGCGGGAAGCTCTTCCCCGGCATGACGGCCAACATCTCCGTCCACGTCGACGAGGCGCGCGGCGTACTTGCCGTCACCTCCGCCGCATTCCGCTACCATCCCGCCGCCGCGGCGCACGACGCGCGGCCGCCGACGGAGAAGGGGCGGACGCTCCATCTGCTGGGGACCGACGGACGGCCCGAGCGGCTGGTGGTGGAGACGGGGCTGAGCGACGGCAGCTTCACCGAGATCCGCTCGCAGGACGCCGCCCTCGAAGGCCGCGAGGCCATCCTCGGCGTCGCCGTCGCGCCGAAGGCGGGCGCGGCGCCGGGCGGTGCGAACAACCCGTTCATGCCGAAGCACCCGTCCCGCGACAAGAACAAGAAGAGCGGCGCGCCGCCGCCGCCCTGATCCCGTCCTCCTCCAATCGATGAGCCATCTAATCGAAATCCGGGATCTCCGCAAGATCTACGCGCTCGGCGAGGAGCCGGTCGCGGCGCTGGACGGCGTGTCGCTCACGATTGACGCGGGCGAGTTCGTCGCGATCATGGGCGCCTCCGGCAGCGGCAAGTCGACGATGCTGAACATCCTTGGCTGCCTCGACACGCCCACGAGCGGCAGCTACCTGCTGGACGGCATCGAGGTCGCGCGCCGTTCGCGCACGGAGCTCGCGCACATCCGCAACCGCAAGCTCGGCTTCGTCTTCCAGAACTTCAACCTCCTCGCCCGCACGAGCGCGATCGAGAACGTGGAGCTGCCCGACTTCTATCTCGGCCGCCTCGGACGCGCCGCCCGCCGGGCGCGGGCGCTCGACCTTCTCGCGCGCGTGGGTCTCGGCGGACGCGGCACGCACACGCCCGCGCAGCTCTCCGGCGGACAGCAGCAGCGCGTCGCCATCGCCCGCGCCCTCATGAACGAGCCGCCCGTCCTCTTCGCCGACGAGCCCACCGGCAACCTCGACACGAAGAGTTCCATTGAGATCATGAACCTCTTCACCGCGCTCTCCAACGAGGGCATCACCATCGTCATGGTCACGCACGAGGACGACATCGCCGCCTACGCAAAGCGCCACCTCCTCATGCGTGACGGCCACCTCATCAAGGACGACAGGCGATGAACCTCCTCATGATCTTCAAGGTCGCCGTCAAGGCGATCTGGCGTAACAAGACGCGCAGCGCGCTCACGATGCTCGGCATCATCTTCGGCATCGCGGCCGTGATCGTGGTGCTGGCGATCGGCAAGGGCGCGAGCCAGAACATGGTCGCCCAGATCGCGAAGATGGGCGACAACGTGGTGATGATCTTCAGCGAGCAGCGGCACACGGCGGCGGGCGTGCATGGCGGCGCGGGGGAGGGGCAGTCGCTCACGGCGTCCGACGGCCTCGCGATCCGCCGCGAACTCGCGCACCTCGTGAAGGCCGAAAGCCCCGAGGTGCGCACGCAGATGCAGGTGATCTACGCGGACAAGAACTGGAACACGACGGTCTACGGCGTCTCGACCGAGTTCACGACGATCCGCAACTGGGACGTCGCCGACGGCGACTACTTCAACGAGCAGGAGGAGCGCCAGAGCGCGCGCGTCTGCGTGCTGGGGCGCACGGTCGCCTCGAACCTCTTCCCGGACGGCGAGGCCGTCGGGCGCACGATCCGCATCGGCAACATGCCGTTCAAGGTGAAGGGCGTCATGGACGTGAAGGGCGTGGGCGGCTTCGGGCAGGACCAGGACGATGCCGTGCTCGCGCCCTACACGACCGTCAAGCGCGTCCTGCAGGCCTCCACGTTCCCGGACAACGTGCGCCAGCTGAAGCTCTCGCTCTACTCGATGGACCAGATCGAGGAGGCGAAGCGCGAGATCGGCGCGCTCCTGCGCCAGCGCCACCGCCTCGGCGACGAGGTGGCCGACGACTTCCGCATCATCGACATGGCCGAGATCACCTCCACCATGAGCGGCGTCTCGAACACGATGACCGTGCTCCTCGCGGCCGTCGCGGCGATCTCGCTCCTCGTGGGCGGCATCGGCATCATGAACATCATGCTCGTCTCGGTGACGGAGCGCATCCGCGAGATCGGCCTTCGGATGGCCATCGGCGCGACGCCCGCGAACATCCTCGCGCAGTTCATCCTGGAGTCGGTCCTCCTCTCCACCGTCGGCGGCGGCGTCGGCGTCGCGCTCGGCGTGGGGGGCGCCGAATGGCTGGGGGGCGTGCTGGGGTGGCCGATCCTCGTCGAGACGGGTTCGACGGCGGCCGCGTTCCTCTTTTCGTCCTTTGTGGGCATGTTCTTCGGCTTCTATCCGGCCTGGCGCGCGAGCCGCCTCAACCCGATCGACTGCCTGCGCTACGAATAGGGCCGCGAGCGGACAGGAAGGGTGACGTGATGAGGAAAGCGAATCGTCTTGTCTTGGGTCTGGCGCTGTGCGGCGCGCTCGCGGCGACGGGGGGCGTCTCCGAGGCATGGGATCCCGCGACGCTGGCCGCGAACGGGGCGAAGGTGGCCGACTACGCGCTGGCGCATCCCACGCGCGCGAACCACCGGGACTGGACGTACGGGACGTTCTACGCGGGGCTGACGGCGTTCGCCCTCGCCCACCCGGAACGGCCCTACCTCGACATCCTCCGCCAGGAGGGGACGAACAACGCCTGGCGGCTCGACGGGGGGCGCCCGTTCTACGCGGAGACGCACGGCATCGGGCAGACCTGGCTGGAGCTTGCCCGCGTGGACGACGACCCGGCGGCGGCGGCCCCGACGCGCGCCGTCTTCGACTACATCCTCGAAAACCGGTCCCGCGCGCCGGTCGTCCAGCGTCTGCCGAACGGGTCCTTCAGCCCGAACCTCCTGCGCTGGGCCTGGAGCGATGCGCTCTTCATGTCGCCGCCCGTGTGGGCGAAGCTCGCCGCGCTCACCGGCGAGGCGCGTTACCGGGACTTCCTGATCGGCGAATACCGCGCCTCCGCCGCGCGGCTTTACGACCGCGAGGCAGGGCTCTTCTACCGCGACTACGCGGCGCGCGCGAAGCGTTCCGCGCATGGGGCGCCGGTCTTCTGGGGGCGCGGGAACGGCTGGGTGCTGGGCGGTCTGCCGCTCGTCCTGCGCGAGCTGCCGCCCGGTCTGCGGACGCGGCCCTTCTTCCTGGACCTGTTTCGCGGGATGTCCGAGAAGGTGAAGGCCCTCCAGCGCGCCGATGGCGCCTGGTCGCCGAACCTCCTCGACGGGCGCGACCCCGACCTGCCGGAGATGAGCGCGACGGCGCTCTTCTGCTTCGCGCTCGCCTGGGGCGTCAACGACGGCCTTCTCGACGAGGCGGAGTACCTCCCCTGCGTGCGCCGGGCGTGGGGCGCGCTCTGCCGGGCCGTCGCCGAAGAGGGGACGCTGGGGTGGGTCCAGCAGGCGGCGGTGGGGCCGTCGGCGAACTTCGGCGCCGATTCGACCGCGCTCTATGCCGTGGGGGGCTACCTGCTCGCGGCGACGGAGATCCGCAAGTACGTGGTCCAGGCGGCGCACCGCGACGCCCCGCGCGTCACGGTCGGTCCGCAGCCGCGTTTCGGCGCCGTGACGGTCGCGGTGCCGCTTGCCGACCTCGCGCCTCTGCCGTCCGTCCCCCACCTCGTCGTCTTCGACGAACGGGACGGCGCGGTGGTGCCGCACCAGGTCGTGGACGGCGGGGAGGGCGGCGCGCCCGGCGCGCTCCTCTTCCGGACGACGCTGGGGGCGGACGTGCCGCGCCGTTTCCGGGTCTTCGCCGACGCGGCGTTGGCGCCCGGCGCGACGAACGTGGTGGTCGCGGTGGACGGTCTGCCGGGAGGGGATTTCGCCTACTGGCGCGACGGGCGCGCGTTCCGTGCGCCGCGTGTGCCGACGGCGCGGCGCGTGCGGTGTGCGGGACCGGTGCGGACCGTGGTCGAACTCGACTTCCCGCCGGTTGACGTGGGGGGTGGCGTGACGGTGGCGGAACGGCGCACGGTGACGCGCGACCGGGGGGCACGGTTTGCGGTCTGCGCGTCGTCGTTTGCGCTTTCCGGCGCGGTGCGCCTGGACGGCGGGCCCGTCCTCGCCCTGGGGGAGGCGGGCGAACTGGCCGCCCGGCCCGACCTCGGCTGGGCGACGGCCACGGGCCGTTCCGCGCGCGCGGCCGTCAGCACGCGCAGCCCCGCCGTGCTGCAGGGTGTCGGCGCGGGCGAAGTGGCCCTTGTGCGCGAACTGCCGCTGGACCATCCCTTCGTCTGGCTGCACGGCGTCGCGTGCGATTTCGTGGAGGCTCCCGCCGTCAAGGTGGTGAAACTGAGCGAGTAGCCCCGTTTTGGGTGTCTCCATCCACTCCGTGTGAGTCGGCTGGAAGCTTGGACGCCCCGCTGGCTTTCGCCTTTTGCTCTTGCCACCCGTCCAAAACTGGAGTATGATATGCGCTTCAAGAGGAGAAGATAGTTAAAATGGACATCACCGACGAAATGCGCCGTCATTCGGCCGCCCACCTCGTGGCGCGGGCCGTGTGCAACCTCTATCCGGGAACCCAGACGGACATCGGGCCCGCGACGGACGACGGATTCTACTATGATTTTGACCTTGAACACCGCCTCACGCCCGAGGACTTCCCGGCCATCGAGAAGGAGGTCGCGCGCCTCATCGCGCTGGACGAGCCGTTCGTGCAGAAGACCATGACGGCGGACGAGGTGGCCGCGAAGCTCGCGGGCCAGAAATACAAGCTGGAGCGTCTGGCGGACGTCAAGGCCTCCGGCGAGGCGATCAGCACCTACACGGTGGGCGACTACTTCGAGATGTGCATCGGCCCCCACGTGGAGCACAGCGCGCAGATCGGCGCGGTGAAGCTCATGAAGGTCGCCGGCAGCTATTATCGCGGCGACGAGAAGAACAAGATGCTCCAGCGCGTCTACGGCATCGTCGGCAAGGACCAGGCGGAACTCGACGCAAAACTCGCGCAGATCGAGGAGGCGAAGAGGCGCGACCACCGCGTGCTGGGGCGGCAGCTCGGCCTCTTCACGATCACCGACCAGGTGGGCCCGGGTCTCGCGCACTGGCTGCCGCGCGGCGCGCGCGTGCGCGTCGCCATCGAGGACTACTGGCGCCGGAAGCACTACGAGGCGGGCTACGAGATCGTCTACACGCCGCATGTCGGCAAGTCGAATCTCTGGGAGACCTCCGGCCACCTCTCGTTCTACAAGGACGGCATGTTCCCCGTCATGAAGGTGCAGGAGGGCGAGGGCCGCGACGCCTACGTGCAGGACTACTACGTCAAGCCGATGAACTGCCCGTTCCACATCCAGTGCTACCAGTTCGAGAAGCGCAGCTACCGCGACCTGCCGATCCGCTACGCCGAGCTCGGCACGGTCTACCGCTACGAGAAGGACGGCGTGCGCCACGGCCTCTTCCGCGTGCGCGGCTTCACGCAGGACGACGCGCACATCTTCTGCACGCCCGAGCAGATCGTGCAGGAGATCAAGGACACCGTGGAGTTCGCGAAGAAGATGCTCGGGAAGTTCGGCTTCCACGAGATCCAGGCGTACCTCTCGACGAAGCCCGCGAAGGCCGTCGGCGATCCCGCGCGCTGGGAGCAGGCCACGCAGTCCCTGCGCGACGCGCTCGACCAGGAGGGCATGGCCTACGAGGTCGACGAGGGCGGCGGCGCGTTCTACGGCCCGAAGATCGACATGAAGATCAAGGACGCCCTCGGGCGCCCCTGGCAGCTCGGAACCGTCCAGTTCGACTTCAACCTGCCCGAGCGCTTCAACCTCACCTACGTGGGGGCGGACGGCAAGGAACACCAGCCCTACATGGTCCACCGCGCGCTCCTCGGCTCCATCGAGCGCTTCTTCGGCATCCTCATTGAGCACTACGCGGGCGCGTTCCCGCTCTGGCTCGCGCCGGAGCAGGTGCGGGTGCTTCCGATCACCGACAAACAGCTCGGCTACGCCCGGAAGATCCAGGCCGCGCTGCGCGCGAAGGGCTTCCGCGTGGAGGTCGACACGGGTGCCGAGAAGCTCGGCGCGAAGATCCGCAACGCCCAGCTCTGGAAGACGCCGTACATGGTCGTGGTGGGCGGGCGCGACGAGGCTGCGGAGCAGATTTCCGTGCGGTCCCGTGCGGACGGCGACCTGGGCGCCATGAAACTCGACGATTTCGCCGCCAAGCTCTCCGCTGAGCTGGAGGCGTGAACAAACAACGCAATACAACCAAAAACCGAGAGGTGACTTATCGCTAACTTCACTCGTGTCAACTTCAAGATCCGCGTGCCGTCGGTGCGCGTTCTTGACCAGAACGGCGCCATGCTGGGCATCATGCCCACCAGCCAGGCGCAGCGCCTGGCCGACGGCCAGGGACTTGATCTCGTGGAGATCACGCCGAATGCCGTGCCGCCCGTGTGCAAGATCATGGACTACGGCAAGTTCCGCTACGAGGAGTCCATCCGCGCGAAGAAGGCCCGCAAGGCCCAGAAGTCGACGCAGGTGAAGGAGATCAAGTTCCATCCCGGCACGGATACCGGCGACCTGCAGCACAAGCTCAGGCAGATCCGCCAGTTCCTCGGCGAGGGCAACAAGGTGCGCCTGTCGCTCCAGTTCCGCGGCCGCGAGAACGCGCACCGCGACATCGGCGAGGACAAGATCGCCGAGGTGCTGGAGATGCTGAAGGACGAGTGCTTCGTCGAACAGGCGCCGAAGACGGACGGCCGCGTCCACTTCTGCCTCATCGGGCCGCCGCGCGCGAAGAAGGGCGGCGGACGCCCGCAGATCGCGGTCGGCTCGGCGGGTACGCCGCCCGCCGGCGGCATCCAGATCTCCATCGGCGGTGCGCCGCGTCCGCCGCAGGCGTAGCCGGTTCTGCCCGTCTCGGGCCCGTGCCCGAACCCAGCCCGTGCAGGAGACCGCGTGGACGGTTGATTGCACGGGCTGAAAGATTATAGTAAACTATCGCGCCATGGAAATGAACGTCTACAACTCCCTCACCCGCCGCGTCGAGCCCCTCGTGCCGCTGGCGGAGAACACGGTCCGCCTCTACACGTGCGGTCCGACCGTCTACAATTTCGCCCACATCGGGAACTTCCGTGCCTATACCTTCGAGGACATCCTCCGCCGCGTGATCCAGTTCAACGGTATGAAGGTGCGCCAGGTGATGAATCTCACGGACGTCGACGACAAGACGATCAAGGGCGCGAACGCGCAGGGCGTCGCGCTCACGGACTACACGAAGACGTACAAGGACGCCTTCTTCGCCGACCTCGGGAAGCTCAACGTGCAGCCGGCCGAGGTCTATCCCGCCGCGACGGACCACATTCCCGAGATGATCGCCCTCGTCCAGACGCTCATGGAGAAGGGCGTCGCCTACCAGAGCGAGGACGGCAGCGTCTACTTCGCCGTCACGAAGTTCCCCGGCTACGGCAAGCTCGCGCACATCGACTTCGATAACCAGCGCACGGGCGCGCGCTGTGCGGCCGACGAATACGACAAGGAGAACGTCGGCGACTTCGCGCTCTGGAAGGCGTGGGAGCCGTCGGACGGTCCCGTCGGCTGGGATTCGCCCTGGGGGCGCGGCCGTCCCGGCTGGCACATCGAGTGCTCGGCGATGTCGATGAAGTACCTCGGCGAGACGTTCGACCTCCACACGGGCGGCATCGACAACCTCTTCCCGCACCACGAGAACGAAATCGCCCAGGCCGAGGCCGCCACGGGCAAGCCGTTCGTGAAGACGTGGATGCACTGCGCCCACCTGCGCGTGAACGGCGAGAAGATGTCCAAGAGCCTCGGCAACTTCTTCACGCTGCGCGACCTCATCGAGAAGGGGTGGAGCGGGCGCGAGATCCGCTACGTGCTCATCAACGCGCACTACCGCAGCGGCCTCAACTTCGCCTTCTCCGCGCTGGAGGACGCCCGCAAGGCGCTCGCCCGCATCGATGCGTGCGTGGAGGCGGCCACCGACGGCGAGGCGCCGGAGTGGGCGCGGAAGCACCTGGAGGACTTCACCGCCGCCGTCAACGACGACCTGAACCTCCCCAAGGCGTTCGCCGCGCTCTTCGCGCTCGTGCGCGACGCGAACGGCAAGGGCGCCGCCGGGACGCTCGGCGTCTTCAAGCGCATGGACGAGGTGCTGGGCGTCATCTTCTTCGGCAGGGCCGGGAAGGCGGCCGTGCCCGCCGAGATCCAGAAGCTCCTCGACGAACGCGCCGCCGCCCGCGCCGCGAAGAACTGGGCCGAGTCGGACCGTCTGCGCGATGCGATCGCCGCCGCCGGCTGGCTCGTGAAGGACTCGCGCGAAGGCCAGAGCGTCACAAAGAAGTAGGATGAGACGAAAAGACGGAAAACCCCTTGCAAAGGCCCTGCATGCCAAGCCTCGTTTCGAAGTCGGATACAGGTCAAGCAGGCGGGCCTTTGAATGTTCGTACGGAGAGAGCGGGCGGCCATATCGTGTCACTTCGTTCTTCTCCGGCTGTGGCGGTTTGGATTTGGGTTTTAGGGGGGGCTTTTCCGTTCTCGGAAAAAAGTACGAGCCGTTGCCGTTTGACGTCGTTGGCGCATATGATTCCCTGCAGGACGCCGTTGACTGCTATAAGCTGAATCTGGACGAACGCATTCATCGTGCGGATCTGACGGAAATCGATGTAGGGGCGTTGCCGACGACCGATGTCCTGATCGGCGGATTCCCATGCCAGGATTTTTCTTCCTCTGGTCCCAAGACAGGGTTCGATGGAAAACGGGGAAGACTCTATCTGGTCCTTCTGAACTACATGCGTATCCATCGGCCACGCATTGTGATAGGTGAGAATGTGATCCATCTCGCGCGCATGCAGCAGGGGGAGGTCCTGAGGACGATTGTCAAAGACTTCGAGAGCGCCGGGTATCATTTTGACGTCTGGAACCTCTATGCTCCAGACTATGGCGTCCCCCAAAGCCGGAAGCGCCTGATATTTGTCGGTGTTCGCAACGACATTGAGGGGTTTCCAACCAAGCCGCGACCAACGAACTTCGGGAGGCCGGTGACGATTTCGCAGGCACTCGGGGATCTTGAAGAGATAACCGATGAAACCGTGACGAACCAAAGCCAGTATTTCGTCGCGTCGAAGGCCACGTCTGGCGGCGGACAAGGCGATACGGTGAATGAAGCGGACAAGGTCGCGCTGTGCATCCGGGCCAACTCACGGGGACGGATTCAGTTCCACTACAAACTTCCCCGCCGTTTGACCGTTCGGGAATGCGCGCGTGTCCAGACCTTCCCGGACGAGTTTGTGTTTCCGTATACGACGCAGAGGAATCTGACTTTGATAGGGAATGCCGTCCCTCCGATACTTGCTCACGCGGTCGCCCAATCGGTGTCGAATTTCATGGCGGCAATCGATGGACATGCCGCCAGGAGTGGTGCCATTACGCTGAAACGTGAGTATGCCGCGACTGAAGACGGCGGCATGACGCAGGGAATGTTTGAGTTTTGAAATGCCAAGGAGGATTTATGGACGCATGCGATAAAAAGTATCTTGAAATCTTTCTCTCGCCATTGCATGTCTGTTTCAACTATCTTCCTGCGTTTGGAACGAGTGGAAACACTGGTTTGTCCCTGGCGAATTTTCAGGCTCTTTATGGAGACGACGAGTTCTATTCGTGGATTGGACTTGACTCTCCTCTCGTTTATGCCGCACATAAGGCATCAGGGGGACTAACCTCGATTTATAGGCAGATTGGGGTTGGCGCCGAACGGCTTCTGCGTGAAGTCATCAAGGATCGCTTTGCCCTGAGCCAAGAGGAGGTAGAATGGAAGTATGAGTATAGCAAGACAAGAAAGGCAAAGGCGTTCCACATTCTGGATGCTCGTATCAGTCTTGCGAACTTGAAGGAAGACAATCAGATTGAACGGGTGAGGGCATGGCTGGAAAAGGCACGCAGGGCGGCACATGGTGATGCACGCACACAACTGAAAGGTGCGATCTTCGAGATTCGGAAGGGATATAAGAGTGCGGATTCAAAACGTCAGAATGCCGACTTGCGCTTTGGGGCAAGAGCGTATCAGTTTGGACATATTCCTGTGGTGGTGGTCTTGTCTTCGCAGGTGAGCGATACCGTCATCAGCCGTTATCGCGATGCGGGCATGCTTGTTTTGACGGGAGTGCATTCGGACGATGTAACGCTTTCGACATTTGCCTTCTTCAAGCAAGTTGTCGGTTATAGCCTTGAAGAGTTCTTTAGGCGGTCGTCGCCAGAAATCAAGAAAGTTGTTCATTCTCTGATTTCCAAGTTGTTGTCACCTGAATGATGAGTTGGGTATTACTGTTTCGATGATGAAATTTCGAGATTCGCATTCTTCCATTATTGTAGATAGATGGTGGAGTAGAATGTTGAATGTGATATAATGAGGTACGCGGGGCGAAGCCTGAAGACATGAAGCCGATCAACACATCCATCTACGATTTTCCGACGCTTGTCCAGACGTATGTCTACGTCGACAAGACGGCGCAGATTTATGAACTCGCCAAGCCGGGCGCGGACATCCTCCAACGTGTGACCTTGCGGATCCCGAACAGGGAGGTGGCCGACTCGCTCTACGACGGCTACATCGCACAGGTGTTCGGTACGGACTTTGAAATCGACGATTTTGAAGATGATGCGGAAAAGATTCGATGAGCACGGGAATTCATCATGCCGAATAACGTGGAAGAAGGGCGGTTCATCACCTTCGAGGGCCCCGAGGGCGGGGGAAAGTCGACCCAGGTGCAGGCGCTCGCGGAGGCCCTGCGGGCGGAAGGGCGCACGGTCCTCGTGACGCGCGAGCCCGGCGGGACGCCGCTTGCCGAGAAGATCCGCGCACTCGTCCGGGAGGAGCGGATGGATCCGCCGGTTGCGCGCAGCGAGGTACTCCTGTTCCTCGCGGCGCGCGCGCAGGTCGTCGCCGAGGTGATCCGCCCCGCGCTCGCGCGGGGCGAATGGGTGCTGTGCGACCGTTTCGCCGATTCGACCTTCGCCTACCAGGGCTACGGGCGCGGCATCGCGGTGGACCTGCTCCGGCATTTCAACGATTTCGCGACGGAGGGGCTTGTGCCCGACCTCACGGTTCTCCTCGACGTGCCGCCCGAGGTGAGCCGTGCGCGTCTCGCCGCCCGCCAGGCCGCAACGGCGACGGCGGCGGACCGCATCGAACAGGCCGGGGCGGAGTTCCATGCGCGCCTGCGCGCGGGCTTCCTGGCGCTTGCCAAGGCCGAGCCGGCGCGTTTTGCCGTCATCGACGCCTCCCGGCCCCTCGCAGAGGTCTCGCGCCAGGTCCTCGCCGCCGTCCGGAGGATTTCCGCATGACGGTCGACGCGGCCTATACGCAGATCGAGAAGGCGGTGGGCGCGGGACGGCCCGCCAACGGCTACCTGATCGTGGGAGGCGTGCGCGGCATGGCGGCGGAGCTGGCGGAGCGCGTGCTGCGCCTCCTCTTCGGCGCGGGCGACCTGCGCGCGCATCCGGACATCCACCGGCTCGCGCCCGAGAAGAAGAGCCGCATCATCTCCGTGGAGGCGATGCGCACGCGCCTCATCGACCCGATGGGCGAGACGGCCTTCCAGGGCGGCTGGAAGGCGGGCGTCGTCTACGGGGCGGACCGCCTGAAGACGGAGAGCGCGAACGCCTTCCTGAAGACCCTGGAGGAACCGCCGCCGCAGACGCTCTTCCTGCTCCTGACCGAACAGCCCGAGCAGCTGCTGCCCACCATCATCTCGCGCTGCCAGCGCATCGACCTGCCGGACGCGCGGGCACGCGCGCTGGAGGAGCCGTATCGGGGACAGGTGCTGGACATCCTCGCGAGCGACCGTCTGAAGGGCGCGACGGCGAAGGCCGCCGCCGCCGGACGCCTGAACGCGGTGCTTGAACACCTCAAGGCGCATGCGACGGAGCTTGTCGACGCGGAGACCGAGGGCGTGGACGAGGGCCCCGGCGAGGAGACGGGCAAGGAGGCCTACGCGGCGCTCGTCGCCGCGCGCTACAAGGACTTCCGGCGGGACTTCACGGCGACGCTCATGGGCTGGTTCCGTGACCTGATGGCGCTCGTGGCGGCACCGCCTTCGCACGTCGGCGGCGACGAGGGGGACGACGCGGCGCCGCTCGTGAACGAGGCGCGGCGCGGCGTGCTGGAGACGCGCGCGGCCCAGCTTTCGCTTGCGTCGGCCTGCTACAACGTCGAGGCGGTGGAGGCGTTTGCCGTGTCGGTCGACGCGCGCAACATGAACGAACTTTCCGCGCTGCTGTTCCTGATGGATCGTCTGCGGTTCGGTGTGGAGCGGGCGAAATGACGGGGTATGACATCCAGGTCGCGCAGGTGGTGATGCCGGAGAAGGGGCTGTTCCTCGTCCGGTGCGCCTGTCCGCCGCCGCCGTGCGGCAGACGGGTGGTGGTGTCGCTCGACTACGGGCAGGATGTCGGCACGGTGACGGCGGGCGGCCCCTACGATCCGGCGCGGCATGGGGCGCGCCTGCCGGGGTTCCTGCTGGTCCGCGAGAAGACGGAGGCGGACGATGCCGTGCTTGCGGAGAACGAAACGCTGGCCTTGGCCATGCGGACGGTGTTTGTGAAGGTGGCACGTGCCACGGTGCCCGATTTGCGTGTGCCGTATGTGCGGCTCTCCTTTGCACGCACGCGGCTCTTCATCCGCTTCGTTTCGGGAACCGCGCATCCCGACCTCGCGCCGGCGGCCGCAGAGTTGCGCCGCCGCTTCGGCGTGTCGGTGAACGTGTGGCAGATGGGGCCGCGCGACGAGGTGAGCATCATGGGCGGGCTGGGGCCGTGTGGACGTCCCTGCTGCTGCGCGACCTGGCAGGCGCGCTATCCGGCCCATCTCACCGCCGAGCGCTTCAAGGGCCAGAACCCCGCGTTCCTGAATGGCGCGTGCGGCCGCTTCAAGTGCTGCCTCGCGTTCGAGGACGAGGACGCAGAGAAGCTTTCGGTGAACAGAAACTCGGAAAGGAAGTGACGAGATGGACGTTTCAAGACGATCGTTCCTGGGGGGAATGGCGGCGGCGCCGTTCCTGTGCGGCGGCTGCCTCGGCGGCGGATTGGCCGCGCCGCGCAGGGTGAGCGCGGGCGACCGCATCAGCATCGCCGTCATCGGATGCGGAACCCAGGCCTATGACAACGTGAACCAGCTGCTGCAGGATCCGCGGGCGCGCATCACCGTCGTCTGCGATCCCGTCCGCGAGGCGAAGACGGGGTATGGCTATGAGGGGAAGAAGCCGGGCGGCTGCGTGCCGTTCAAGCAGAAGATCGACGCCTCGTACAAGGACAACGCATGCCGCATGGTCTCGGACTGGCGCGCCGTCGTCGCCGATCCGACGGTCGACGCCGTCGTCGTCTGCACGCCCGACCACTGGCACGCCCTCATTTCGGTCGCCGCGATGCGCGCGGGCAAGCACGTGTATTGCCAGAAGCCGCTTGCGCTCTCCATCGAGGAGGGGATCGTGATGACGCGCGTCGCCAAGGAGAGCGGCGTCACGTTCCAGGTCGGCAATCAGGGGCGGAGCAACCCGACGCGCCGCACGGCGAGCGAGATCATCCGCAACAACGTGCTGGGGAAGGCCAGAAGCTGCCGCGTCGGCCTGCCGGGCGGCAGCGGCGGCCTGTGGGGGCATCCCCTCGACCCGGCGCCGGGGCCGCTCCCCGCCCATTTCTCGAAGGAGATGTGGAGTCTGTGGCAGGGGCCCGCGGCGCACTGGGACGGCAACGCCTTCATCCCCGGCATCCACGAGCCGATGGCGTGGCGCTGGAACAGGCGCTACGGGAACGGCATGATCGCCGACTTCGCCCCGCACGAGGTCGATACGATGCACTGGGCCATGGGTTTCGAGCGCACGGGGCCCGTCGCCATCGCCAACATGGCCGCCGGCGCGTTCCAGCCGAACCGCGACGTCTTCACCTGGGCGGGCGCGTTCGAGTTCGACATGGAATATGCGACCGGCTTCGCCGCGCATGTGGTGAGCATGCGCCCCGGCGTGCCGCGCGGGCTTCTCTACGAATGCGAGGAGGGAACGCTGGGGCTCTACGGTAGCAAGATCGAAATCCGCGACCGGAACGGCAAGGACATCGCCAGGAACGTGTTGCGCGACTGGAAGGCCGCCTACCGCCGGGGCGACTCGAAGATCACGCGCCTCTATGCGCCGAAGGACGGCCATTCCCACGAGAGCGACTTTCTGGACGGCATCTACGAGGGACGCCAGGTCTGCAGCGAGTGCGAGTTCGGCCATCGCACGACCACGACGGCGCTGCTCGCGAACGTCTGCATCCTGGAAGGGCGGAAGGGGCTCAAGTGGGATCCGGCGGCGGAGAGGTTCGTCGATCCGACCCTGAACCGCCATCTCTCCTGCGAATACCACAATGGCTGGAAGCTGGCCTGAACCCGCGAAAAGAAAGGTACATGAATATGAAGAACGCGATTTCCGTCTGTTCCTGGTCGTTCCAGAAGCCCATTCGGGCGGTTGCAGAGGCGATGCGCACAATGGGCGTGAAGCAGGTCCACCTGGCGCTCCAGCCGTTTCTGGAGGGCGACGCCCGGCACGGCGCGGCGGAGGGCGCCCAGGCGCGTGGCTACGTCGAGGGGCTGATCGACGGCGGGGCGTGGACCCTGTCGGCCGCGATGCTCTCCTTCTCCTACGAGGACTACACGACGCCCGCCACGATCCGGAAGACTGGCGGCATCGTCCCCGACGAACACTGGGCGGCGAACCGGACGCTCATCCGCGCGGCGGCGAAGCTCGCCGCGCAGTTCAGGGCGCCCTACCTCACGCTCCACGCGGGCTACCTCGACGAGCGCAGCCCGTCCGCTGTCGCCACGTTCACCGACCGCGTGAAGTACCTGGCGGACGTCTGCGGCGAGAACGGCCTCCAACTGCTGTTGGAGACGGGGCAGGAGACGGCGGACGACCTCGTGCGCTTCCTCGGCACGGTGAAGGGCGTCGGCGTCAACTTCGACCCCGCGAACATGCTCCTCTACGGCATGGGCGATCCCGTGGCCGCCGTCGCGAAGCTCGCGCCCTGGATCCGCCATGTCCACGCGAAGGACGCGACGCCCTCGCCGCAGCCGGGTGTCGCCTGGGGCAATGAGGTGCCCTGGGGCGAGGGGCGCGTCAACGCCCCCGCCTTCCTCGCCGCCCTGAAGAAGGCGGGCTACGCGGGCGCCATCGCCGTCGAGCGCGAAAGCGGCACGGACCGCATGGCCGACATCGCCCTGGCGGTTCGCCGCCTCGCGGCATCCTCGTAGAAAAAGCGGGGACGGGAGGGACGCGCTTGTCGCGTCCGTTCTCGTGCGTGTGGCGCTGCGGGGCGGCACGGGTACTTCGCGTACAGGGCCCGGTCACAGTATGTTGCGACCAGGGGGCACGGCCGCGACAAGCGCGGCCCTCCCGTGTGGGGTCGCGCGATTTCGCTTCGGAACAGTTCGGGTCGGCATGTGGCGCATCCTTCCCCATCCTTCCTCGCGCGTGCATTTACGGCCTGTCTGAAACATGATAAAATACTCCTCCACATGAACATGACAGGTCTAGATGCTGCGGCTTCCGAAGTCGCCACCGCCTGGACGAATGCGCGGAAGGTCCTCAAGGGGGACCTTCTGAGCGTCATCATGCCCGTCTACCACCTGGCCGACACGATCGAATCCAACCTCGATTCGGTGGCGGCATGCCTGGATGCGGGCGGGATTCCCTACGAGCTGGTGCCGGTCGACGACGGCAGCGCCGACGGGACGGCGGCGGCGTTGCGGCGCGCCGCCGCGAAGCGGCCGAACGTCGTGCGGCCGGTGCTGCTGGATGTAAACGCGGGGAAGGGCAACGCGCTGAAGGTCGGCTTCCGCGCCTCCCGGGGCGGGTATGTGCTGCTGCTGGACGGCGACCTCGACATCGCGCCGAGGATGCTGCCGAAGTTCTTCGATTCGCTCGTGCGGAACGGAAGCGACATCGTGGTGGGCTCGAAGCGCCACCCCGAATCGTCCGTGCAGTATCCGTGGCACCGCCGCCTCGCGAGCATGGTCTACTTCGGCCTCGTGCGGCTTTTCATCGGGCTGCCGGTCACGGACACGCAGACGGGCATGAAGCTCTTCCGGCGGCGTCCGCTCGGCGAGGCGCTTGACCGGATGCTCGTGAAGGCGTATGCATTCGATCTCGAACTGCTTGCGGTTGCGCGCGAGCGGGGGGCGAAGATCAGCGAGGCACCGGTCGTGATCCGGTTCGGCGCGAAGTTCGGCGCTCTGAAAATCCGCACGGTGCGCGAGATGGTCCACGACACGCTCGCCATCTTCTACCGTCTGCGCCTCCTGCACTACTACGCGAAGGTCGAGGTTCCGCCGCCGCTCGCGGAGCCGCCGTTCGTGAGCGTGGTGATCGCCTGTCCGGGAAGAAGCTGGATGCTGGACGAATGCCTGGCCGCGCTCGCGCAGCAGACGTACCGCGCGTTCGAGGTCATCGTGCTGCCCGACGCCGAGATCGCGGGCTTCGCCCCGCCCCTCGCCGTTTCCCAGATCCCCACGGGCAAGGTGCGTCCGGCGGAAAAGCGCAATGCCGGCATCGCGGCGGCGAAGGGTGACATTGTCGCCTTCATCGACGACGACGCCTACCCCGAGGCGCACTGGCTTGAGAACGCGGTCAAGTATTTCGGCGACCCGGAAATCGGCGGCGTGGGGGGGCCGGGCGTGACGCCGCCCGGGGACGGCTTCCTCGCGCGGGCGGGCGGGCGCGTCTACGAGAACGTGTTCGTGAGCGGCGCCTACCGCTACCGCTACGTGGGGGGGCGCGTGCTGCGCGACGTGGACGACTATCCGAGCTGCAACCTCTTCGTGCGGACGGCCCTGTTGCGTTCGTTCGGCGGCTACCGCACCGATTTCTGGCCGGGGGAGGACACGCTTCTCTGCCGGTCGATCGTGTGCGACGCGAAGAAGCGCATCGTCTACGACCCGTGGACCCTCGTCTACCACCACCGGCGGCGGCTCTTCGGTCCGCACCTGCGCCAGCTCGGCCGCTATGGCTTCCACCGGGGCTACTTCGTGAAGCGCTTCCCCGAAAACTCGTTCCACCTCGCCTACTTCGTGCCGACGCTCTTCGCGCTCTACACGGTTCTGCTGGGGCTTGTCTGGGCCTCCGTTCCGTTCTGGACGGCGACGAAGGGGGCCTGGATGACGGCCGTGCTTGGGTTGTGGCTCCTTTCGCTGCCGATGGCGTTCTACGCCGTCGTGACGTTGCTGAGCGCCTTTTCGCCCAACCCGCTCATGTGGGGTGTGACGTGGCTGGGCGTCGTCGCCTCGCACCTCTGGTACGGGGTGCGTTTCGTACAGGGTCTCTGCGCGCGCCGGGCACCCTGCGAGTACATCGGCCGGGACCATGCCGCAGCCGTTCGGACATAGGATGAAGGAGAAGAGAAGATGGATGACAAGGCGCTGATGGCGATGTGGGTGGTCGGGGCGTATCTCGTCGGCGGCGTGCCGTTCGGGTTCCTCATCGGGAAACTGCGCGGCGTCGACGTGCGGACGGTGGGGTCGAAGAACATCGGCGCGACGAACGTCTACCGCACGGTGGGCCACAAATGGGGCTTCCTCGCGTTCTTCTGCGACTTCCTGAAGGGGCTGCTGCCGACGCTCGCGGCCCTTGCGTGGCTGCCGTCCGGACAGGATCCCGTCTACGTCGGCCTCGCCTGCGTGGTCGGCCACACGCTCACGCCCTACATGAAGTTCAGGGGCGGGAAGGGCGTTGCGACGGCCTTCGGCATGCTGGTGGCGCAGATCCCCTGGCTCGTCCTCGTCGCGTTCGCGCTCTTCGTTGTCACCGTGTGGCTCAGCCACTACATCTCGCTGGGGAGCTGCGTGGCGGCGGCGTTTCTGGTGGGGGCGATCTGGGTGCCGACGCCGCTCGCCCATCCGTCGCGGCCGCTCCAGGTCGTCATGACGCTCGTGGGCGTCTTCGTGGTCGTCAAGCACCGAAGCAACCTCGTGCGCCTCGTGAAGGGGTGCGAGAACAAGATCTACTGAGCGGGGCGGCATGGAACGGGTGCGCATCGCGGGCGTGGAGGCGGAGGTGGCGCGGTCCTTCGGTGCCCGCGTGCGGGGCCTCATCGGCCGGCGCGGCCTTGCGCCCGGCGAAGGGCTGTTGATCCTGAAGTGCAACGCGATCCATACCCTCTTCATGCGCTTTTCGATCGACGCGACCTTTCTGGACGCGCAGAACCGGGTTGTGCGCGTCGTGCGGGACATCCGCCCGTGGCGTCTTTTCGTCTGGGGCGGCTGGCGCGCCCGGAAGGTGCTTGAGACGGCGAGTCGGGGCAATCAGGCCCCTCTCGCAGTTCCATAAAACATGATTCATAAAACATGAAATGCAAACTCGATTTTAAGGAGAAAACCATGATGAAACGGCTTGTTATGTTCTTGGGGGCGTGCGTGTGCCTCGGTGTCTGCGGGGGGACGCGGGTGGAGTTGAACGAGGGATGGTCCTTTACGCGGGACGAACCGGTCTGGATGCAGCGCGAATTTTCCGTCCCCGCGATGCTGGAGATGCTGGACGGGCAGCGGCGCGACCTTCTGGAACGCCCGGGGCCCGTCTGTGTGCGAAAGGTTCCCGCCTTGAAGCCGAACGCCGTGGCGAAGGGCTGGGAGCCCGTGCGCGTGCCGCACGATGCGGGCATTCTCCACGCGTTCTCCTACGACCTACCGCCGTATGACGGCTATCTGCGCGGCACCGGCGCGGCGTGGTACCGCTACGTCTTCCGCGTCGAGGGCGGGACGGTGAAGCTCGCGCGGGGCGAGCTAGCGCATGCGGCGGACGGGCGGCTCTTCTTCGACTGCGACGGCGCGATGGCCTTCCCGATGGCGTGGCTCAACGGTACGTTCGTGGGGGGCTGGCCGAACGGCTACATGCCCTGGCGCGCCGACTTGACGCCCGCGTTGAAGGAGGGTGAGAACGTCCTCATGGTCCGCACCTACCGTCCGACGGACTATGCGCGCTGGCACACGGGCGTGGGGCTGACGCGCCGCTGCTGGCTGGAGGCCGTCCCCGCCGACCACGTCGTGCCCGACTCCGTCGCGATCACGACGCCCGCCGTGACGCGCGAGCGGGCGACCGTCAAGGTCGTCTACGAGATGGCGAAGGGCGGGCGGAAGGAAAAGACGTTCACGGTCGAGAACCCGCGCCTGTGGGATGTGGACGACCCCCACCTCTACACGGTGGACGTGGAGGGCACGCCCTACCGCTACGGCATCCGCACGATCGCGTGGACCGTGGACGACGGCTTCCACCTGAACGGCCGGCGCGTGCAGCTCAAGGGCTTCTGCTTCCACCAGGATCTCTGTTCGCTCGGCTCGGTCGCGAACAGAACCGCCATCCGCCGCCGCCTTGAAAAGGCCAAGGCCCTCGGCATGAACGCCCTGCGCATGAGCCACTATCCGCACGCGGCGGACTGGTACGAACTCTGCGACGAGATGGGCATCCTCATGATGGACGAGCTGACGGACGCCTGGAGCCTCGCCAAGCTCGAAAACGACTACCACCTCCTTTTCCCGAAGTGGCACGAACGCGACCTGCGCACCCTGATCCGCCGCCACCGCAACCACCCCTCCATCGTCATCTGGTCCCTCGGCAACGAAATCTGGGAGTCGCGCAGCGGGAAGGCGAACTGGCCGCTCTTCCAGACGAACGGCCTTGAGCTGGCGCGCATCGCCCGCCAGGAGGACCCGACGCGCCCGACGACGACGGCGAACGACAACGACGAGGTCTGGCGTTCCCCGCTCGCGCAGTTTGCCGACGTCTACGGCTTCAACTACCGCCCCGAGCATTACGGCGCCTACCGCGCGCTCTGGCCCACGAAGCCCGTGGTCGGCACCGAGACGATGTGCGTGCAGACGAGCCGCGGCGCGTACCAGTTCGACTTCGTCGGCAAGAAGGACGGCCGCTGGGGCCTGCCGCCGCCCGGGCGCACCTACGTCGACTACCATTCGTCGTCCTACGGCCTCCACGCGATCAAGCCCGCCGACTACGAATGGGCGCAGCAGGACGCGAACCCGTTCGTCGCGGGCAGCTTCTCCTGGACGGCCTTCGACTACTTCGGTTCGCCCTACGTCCTTGTGTCGTCCTCCCATGAGCCGAACTACTCGGATCCGAAGCGCCAGGCCGAGGCGCTTGCGGAGAAGAAGCGCTACGGGCGCGTGCGCGGCGGCGTCCATTCCTGCGCGACGGGCGTCTTCGACCTGGCCGGGTTCATGAAGGACGAAGCCTACCTCTACCTCTCGCGATGGCGCCCCGACGTGCCGACCGCGCACATCCTGCCGCACTGGAACTGGCCGGACCGGGTGGGCAAGGTCACGCCCGTCTACGTCTACGCCTCCGGCGACGAGGTGGAGCTTTTCGTGAACGGCGTCTCGCAGGGCCGCCGGAAGCGCGAGAAGGGGCTTTGGCGCTTCCGCTTCAACGAGGTCGTCTACCAGCCCGGCGAGGTGAGGGCCGTCGCCTACCGGAACGGCGCGAAGTGGGCCGAGGAGACGGTGCGGACCGCCGGCGTGCCCGCGCGGCTCGTCGCGACGCCCGAGCGCACGTGCCTTGCGTCCGACGGCGAGGACGTGGGCTACGTCACGCTCAAGGTCGTGGACAAGGACGGGAACCTCTGCCCGACGGCGAAGATCCCCGTGACCGTCTCCGTCTCCGGCGCGGGCCGTTTCCACGCCATCGAGAACGGCGACGAGACGGACTTCACCTGGCTGCGCGACCCGTCGCGCCGCACCTTCAACGGCCTCCTCTCCGCGCTCGTCGTCGCGACGCCGGGCGCGACGGGAAAGATTTCCGTCACGTTCACGGCGGAGGGCCTTGCCCCCGTCACGGCCCGGCTGGACGCGGTCGCGCCCGCAGGTTTGACCGGCTTTGGCGAACGGTGATACGATGCAAATGGTCGCGCTTTCGTGAAGGACGGGTTTGTCCGGTCCGCCGTGTCGTCACGGCCGGCGGCACGCCTGTGTGTACGGACGCACTGAATCCCTCCCCGCGTGACGCCGCGCGCCGAGTTCGCGGGCGGACCCGCACAGGGAGGGCCGCTCTCCTGCGCGGCCGGGGAGGCTGGCCGCCAGGCGCGCGCGATGTGCTATACTGTGTGGCATGGAGAAGATTGCGACAGACACCTTTTCGTTTGAGCGCGTCCGTGAGGGCGGATTCGTCTATGTGGACAAGACGGCGATCCTGAAGACGCTCGCCGACGGGTCGCTTGGCACACAGTTCTTCATCGCGCGTCCGCGCCGCTTCGGGAAGTCGCTCGCCGTCTCGACCCTCCAGTGCCTCTTCGAGGGGCGTCGCGACCTGTTCAGAGGCCTCGCCATCGAGCCGGGCTGGGACTGGTCGAAGACGTATCCCGTCCTCAAGCTCGACATGAGCACTTGTGCCGCAGACGATGCGCAGGAGCTCAAGGGCCTTCTGCGGTCCATGCTCCGGCGCGAGGCGGTTCGGCTTGGCCTGCCACGGCCGGAAGGAGCGACGCCGGGCGATGCGTTCCTGCAGTTCTGCACAGACCTTGCCGCAAACACGAAAGGCGGGAAGTTCGTCCTCCTCGTCGATGAGTACGACAAGCCGCTCCTCGGGCACCTCGGCAAGCCGGAAGTGAACGACGTCCGCAACGCGCTCAAGGAGTTCTACTCCGTCATCAAGACGTGCGAGGGACTTCAGCGCTTCGCGTTCATGACGGGCGTCAGCAAGTTCTCGAAGGTGTCGATCTTCTCCGACCTCAACAACCTCAACGAGTTCTCGATGGACGCGCGCGTCGCGACGCTCTTCGGCTACACGCACGAGGAGGTCGAGGCGAACTTCCCCGCCTCGCTCGCGGCCCTTGGCGCGAACTACGGCTGGGACGGCGAGACGACGTTCGCGCACCTCGTGAAGATGTACGACGGCTACCGCTTCGCGGAGAACGCCGTGCCGGTCTTCAACCCCGTCTCGGTCGGCAAGTGCCTTTCGGCGGGCAGGTTCGGCGAGTACTGGTTCGAGACGGGGACGCCGACGTTCCTCCTGCAGCTGCTCAAGGACGCGCCGGAGCAGGTCGATGGCGTGACGCTGGACGAAGGGGCCTTCTCGGTCTACGAGCCCTCGGAACCGGAACTGCTGCCGCTCCTCTACCAGACGGGCTATCTGACGATCACGGGCAGCGTGCGCGAGGGCGTCTACACGCAGTACACGCTCGGCTTCCCGAACGACGAGGTGCGCAACGCCTTCTCGAAGGCCGTCTCGCGCGCATTCTCGGCCCTGCCGGCCGCCGAACACGCCTCGCTCCTCACGCAGATGGTGGAGGCCCTGCGGGCGGACGACGTGGACGACATGCTCGACGCGCTCTCGTGCTTCTTCGCGAACATCCCGGCGAACATCACCGTGAAGCGCGAGAAGTACTACCAGACGCTCTTCTACGCGGTCTTCGTCCTCATCGGCGCGCGCACGCACGCGGAGTGCTGGACGAACCGGGGGCGCGTGGACGCGGTCGTGGAGACGCCGCGCGGCGTCTACGTCTTCGAGTTCAAGCTGGGCGCGGGCGGACGCGACGGAGTGCGTCCCTCCCCAGGAGGGCCGACATCCGTGTCGGCCGCCGCCGCGCTCGCGCAGATCAAGGCGCGGGGCTACGCCGAGAAGTGGCTACGGTGCGGAAAGAAGGTCACGCTCGTCGGCGCGGCGTTCGACGCCGACATGCGCAACCTCTCCGACCGCCAGGTCGAGGTCGCGGCGGACGGGGCGGAAGACCCGAAGTGACCGAAACATCAACCACAAACACCAACCACTGTCTGGAGAAAAACGAAATGAAGACGACGACGCTCCTTTGGGTCCTTGCGACGGCGACGGGCGCGCTTGCCGGGGCGATTTCCTGGGAGGTGCCCCAGACCATCGGCGCGGACGCGGACGTCGCGACGGACGGCTCGGCCGTCTACGCCTACCACTGCAACGCCCCCACGAACGGAGTGGCCTTCACGGTCAACGGCGTGCGCTTCACGCGCTGGTCGCCGAACAGTGGTAGGGCGTTCGGCCGGGACGCCGACGTGATCGACGGCGGGCTGCAGGATCTCGTGAGTTGGAACGAGGGGCTTGTGCCCGTGGACGGGACGTTTTCGCCGGATCATGTCGCCGCGCTGCGCTGCGCTGCATGCGGTTCGGCCCCAGGCGGCGAGATGCGTCTGCGGCTCAAGAACCTCGTCCCGGGCCGCCGCTACCTGGCGCAGCTCTGGTTCAACTCGACGGGCTGCCCCGACATGCGCGATCGGACGGAAACCATCGACGGAGCGGTCACGTTGCGGGGCAGTACGGGGGAGACCGGCCCCGGCCAGTGCGTGCGCGGTACGTTCACGGCGACGGACACTTTCCAGGACATCGTGCTGGCGCCCGAGTCCGACGCCTGGGCGGCGTTCAACATGTTCCAGCTCCGCGCGCTGGACGCCGTTTCCGTCCGCTGGTCTCCGCCGGAGGACATCGTCGGCGCCGACGATGTGCGGACCGACGGGCGCCTTGTCTTCGCCTATGCCCATTCCGGCGAGCGGTGGACGGTCAACGGGACGACGTTCGACTCCGTCGACAAGAATGTGTCGGCCTATCCGCAGGCGTGGGATCGGCGGTTCGCCAGCCTGGTCATGGGGGATGGATGCAGCTGGTGGGGGGCGTTCCTCGCCGACGGCGCGGAGGCAGGGTCTGACTACCTCGCGATGCTGAAGGGTGCCGTCTACCGGGACTTCGAGGCCACGTCGCTGACCCTGCGCGGCCTTGTCCCCGGCCACTCCTATCTCGTGCAGCTGTGGGTCAACGACACGCGCGCCGCGAGCCCGGCAAACGGCTGGATCTATCGTACCATCCGCGTTGGCGGGTCGGAACCGCTGCGCTACGGCGGCATGGGCGTGGCGGGCTACGGGCAGTACGTGGTGGGGACGTTCGTCGCCGACACGCCGGAGCTGACGCTGCCGATCGAGCCGGGGCTCGCCCGCGACGACGTGGGCTGCAAGCCCTGCTCGCAGTGGAACGCCGTCCAGCTACGCGACATCACGCCGGACGCCATCGCATGGTCGGCGCCGCGCGCCGTCGTGGGGGATCCGAAGGTGGACGTCGAGGCGGCAGGGGATCTCCTCTACGCCTGGAACAGCGGGACGGAGGAGGTCGCCTACGGCGGCGCGACCTTCAAGCCCCGCATGGTCCTGAATGGCGGCAAGGACGTCGCGGTCGCGCCTGGTTCGCTGCGGGACCTCGTCGTGAACGACATGCGGTCGTGGGCGGACGGAATGATCCCGAACGTCGTGGCATCGAACGGATGGGCGCATGCCGAGGCCCTGCAGGCCCTGCTGGGCCCCTGTTGCTACGGGGCGGTGAATCGGTCGGCCGGCGTGACGCTGCGCCGGCTTGTCCCGGGGCGGCGCTACCGCGTGCAGGTCTTCTTCGCGGACACGCGCCCCAAGATGGGGCGGCAGGACTTCTGCCTGGACGGCGTCGTGCGCCTGCCGCTCTGCGACAGCACGGAGGGCGCGGGCTGGAGCGCGGCGGGAGACTTCATCGCCACCGCCCCCGAGCGCGACATCCTCGTGACGACCTTCGGCACGCGCGAGTCGGTCCATTTCCAGGCCCTGCAGGTGCGCGCCCTCGACCCCCTCGGCACGGACCTGCGCCTGGAAAGCGGGACGCTCGTCTCGTCCACGGACGAGACGGACGTGGACACGGAGGGCGCGCTCGTGGAGGCGTGTGCCGCCGAGGCCCTGACCGTCAACGGCGTGCCCTTTGCGGCGCAGAACCTTCCGGCGTGGGGGAACTCCGCGCATTTCACGTTCCCGGACGGGTTCGCGTTCGACGGTGCCGTGAAGCGGACCTACCTTTACAGCCCAGCGTCGGACTACGAGAATCTCCTCTCGGGCGGCTTCTACCGCGACCGCGCCGGCTACAGCCCCCTGACGCTGACGGTGCGAAATCTGCAGCCGGGGCGCCGCTACCGCCTGCAGCTCTGGCAGTGCGACGCCCGCAACGAAACCGCTATGCGGTCGTCCGAAATCGGGGACTACGGCGGAATGGCCTACGCGGGCGAGAAGGGCCGGGGGTGGTTCGCGCGGATCGACTTCGTGGCCACGGCGACGACCTGGCCTCTGGCGATTCGGGCATCGAACCTCCAGATCAACGCCCTCCAGCTGCGCGATCTCGGCGCAAGCGACCGATTCACGGCCTGGTCCGGGACGCATGCCCTCGACGAGGACACCATGTTCGAAGGAAACGTCTACGTGCGGGACGGCGACGTGACGGTGGTCGGCCCCGGCACGTTCGCGATGACCGGCGAGTTCGTGGGGGGCGACGGAACCATCGCGACGCCGTGGGCGGGAACGTGCATCTGCCGCACGGGCGCGGGGCGAACGATCCTGGCCGCCGCCCCGGCGCGGCCGCAGACGCTTGTCGCGGCGGGCGAGGGGACGATTCAGGTGGCGGCGGGCGTCACCGTGCCCGCCACCCTGCTGGGGGGCGATGGGACGCTTGCGGGGCCCGGCGCCGTCGAGTACGCGTTGGCGGGGGATGCGGCGTTCTGCGGGCAGCTGGCCGAGGGGCTGGCCGTGCGCACGTCCGGTCCCGGAACGTGGCTGCTGTCGGGCACGCAGGCGGGCGAGGCGTCCATCACGGCCGCAGAAGGCGCGGTGAGGCTGGTCGGCGGGAGGTTCGCTGGGGACTGGACGCTGTCGTCTGAGGCCGGGAATCCGTTTCTGCTCAGCGCAACGGCCTTCGCGCCGGGCGCGACGCTTCGTCTGGAGGGGGCGACGGCGCTGCGGGTCGAGGGCGCGACGGACCTGGACGGCCTCACTCTGCAGGTCGCCGCCCCCCGACGCCATCTGCGCCGAGACGGCGAACCGATTCTCGTCTACGCCCCGACCGAGGTGGCGGGGCTGCCGCGCGTGGCGTTTGCGGTGCGCGGCTTCGCCTCCGAGACGGTCGATGCGCTGGGGGAACCTGGCCGGCGAGCAGTCTATGCGACCTTCATCGGTGGATCGACGCTTTTCCTGCGTTGACGGGAGTGCCGCGCATGTCGCGGCCGGACCCGCGCCGGCCCCCCCTATGCCTGAGATTTCAGTGCGTAATAAAATCTCATCCATTTAAAAGGGAATGGGTTGTGATGAGTTCGATTACAGTTAAGGCCGAGCCGATTGTGGAGAAGATGGTTCAGATGGGGCGCGGGCATCTCATGGATGTTGTGCATAAGCCAGACCTGCCGCCGAGAGTGTCCGTAATCATCCCGACTTACAATCGTGCGCAGATGGTGTGCGCGTGCGTGGATAGCGTCCTGAGGAGCGACTGGCCGGACATGGAGGTCATCGTAGCCGATGACTGCTCCCCGGACGATACGCGCCGCATGGTGGAGGAACGCTACCGTTCCGACGCGCGCGTCAAGTATGCGCGGACGGAGCGCAATTCGCTGACATCGGGAGCGCGCAACCAGGGTGCGCGATGCGCGACCGGCGACTACTACTTCTTCCTCGACGACGACAACCTCATCGAGCCGGACTGCATAACGGAACTGCTGGCGGTCTTCAGGCGGCATCCATCAGCCGCGTTCGTGGCGCCCCTGACGGTGCATGGCGCGGAGGGCGAGAACCGTCCAGTGTGGACGACCGGATCCTACTACAATCCGTGGACTTCCCAGGGAAGGGACGCAACGCCGCCGAACTGTCGTCTGAACAGCCTGCCGGAAGGGCTTGAATGGCCGACGTCCTACAGCCCCAACGCTTTCATGACGACAAAGGTGTCGTTTGAACTGGTGAACGGCTTCGATGAAGGCTACGGGATGCAGTTCGACGAGGCGGATTTCGGCATACGCGTGACGAAGCAGGTGGGCGAGGGCTGGATCTCATCCCGTGCCCGCACCAATCATCTCGGCTACGTCGAGTCGGACAAGAAGGCGCCTCTGCGTGGGCTCGGCATCGAGCGTCCGAAGCGCGCCTACACATTCGGGCGCAACCGCATGAAGTTCGCTCGTCGCCATTTCAGGTGGTACCAGGCTGTTGTCGTCATGCTGGCGTTCGCCCCAATGACGGCCTGCTACTATCTCCTTCTGGCCATACGGCATGGTGCGCCACTTTGCGGACTTGCGTATGCCGGCGGAACGCTTGCTGGAATCTGCGGTCTCTACCGCACAATCGGGTTCAGGTGATGAGGTTGTTCCGCTACGGGAATGTCTTTGCGCAGGCGAGTTTCCAGTTCTGTAGACACATGGACGAATACCTGGTCGCCGACACGCGGTATTTCGGGCTTGTCTATTTCCAGACGCGCTTCGGAAGGGGCGGGCATATGTTCCGTCGCTATGAGGATGGGCGGCTCGTCGAAGAACGGAGGCTCGGTTTCGCATCATCCCCGGCGGGGAAGTCGTGCGGCCTCTTCTTCGACTTTCCCCTACGGACTCTACCGGCAGAAGGAGTATCTGCCGCTCCTGACGACCACCGGCCGCGCCGGGCGGGCGCCTGAAAAACTGCTGCTCCCATTGACCTTTGGGGACGGGAATGCTAAACTGTCTGTGTCTTTTCCCTTTGGGCGCGCCATGCCCTGAAACGGCGGCGTGGAACGTGGGCGGAGGATGTGCGCGCATGTACGTGATGGACGAAAGAGCCGTGAAGCGTGATGAGATTCATGCCTTTGCAAGGGGGCACAAAGCCGAGCGGCTTTGGGTCTTTGGTCTACGTGCCCGCAGAGAGGGGCGGCCGGTATGAGCGGGCGAGAGTGGATACTACACGCTGGGGGAGGTTCTGCGGAGGATGCAGTAAGGAAATCATGAAATGGAATTTTCGAGGCTTTGTATCCGCAAAGACGGCCGAATGAAGTTCTGGCTACTGCTTGTAGCTTTTTCCGTGATCTATCTGCTCTTCCGTCTGCCGTGGATCGACTGCGATCCAGGCATACCGTCAATCTGGGAATACGGCTATAACGCAACTGATGAGGGTTATTACCTTTCTGGAGGAAAGGAGAAATTTGTCTGGAACCACTTTGTCGATCTGCCGCGAAACGAGGCGTTCACCTACGGATTCTCCGCTGGAACGCATTGGCTGAGCTACGCATCGCATCTCGCATTCGGACTGTCCACATGGACATGGCGCATCCCTTTTCTTTGCGTCTATTTTGCCGCATGGCTCTTTGCGTTCCTGCACTTGGCCAAGAGGGCGGGGGCGACAACGGCATTCGCGCTCTGCACTTCCGTGTCGCTCGTGCCGATGGTCGTGGCATACGAGCGTACCGCGAGCAACGATGCCCTAATAGGTGCTCTTCTGGTCATTTCGTATGTTTGCGCCGCTGGAGGAAAGCGATGGCGGATTATCTGCGCTGCGCTGCTGTCGGGGGCGATAATCCTAGTGAAGCCAAGCGTATGGGCATTGCTTCCTATCGTGGCCGCAGGGGTGGCCCGGGACAGAAGTCTGCGTGACAGCACCAAGGATCTGCTGCTGTTCGTTGGTGTCGCCGTCGCAGCCGCGTTCGCGTATAAATTTATAGTGGCGCTATCCGTCATGCCAGACGCCGCCAGGGTCGGTGTGTCGATATGGGAGATTGTCAGGAAAACCACCACGCACTATCCATTGCCGCCGCTCTTCAACTTCGCGTCGCACTTCAAGGGAATTTCGTCATTTCCACGCGACCCATCCATCCAGCTTCTCGGCGTTGTCGCACCGCTGATGCTTTCGATTCCAATCGCAATGGCTGCAAGAAACGCCCTGGCAAAAAGATGGAATGGGCATCTGTTGCTGTTTCTCGCAGTTCCCGCATATGTTGCCGCGATATCGGTGATGAACACCATCTATACGCACTATTTCCTTCCGGTAATCGTGATACTGCCGATTCTTTCCTTTGCCATTGCATCTGAATTGGAGCAATGTTCCATTTTAGAAGAGCGTATGACATGGGGCAAGGCCTTGTTGCCGCTACTTCTGACTTTTGCGCTTTGCGCCGTAGGGCTGATATTCGCAGCATCGGTTTCGATTCCGCCGGCGACAAGCCAGAACTTCTACTCGCGGATATACAATCTGCCGGCAAAAAACGTTTGGGGCATGACTTGGCAAATGATATTCGCTTTCGTCATTTCTGTTTCCATTGTTGTTGCGTTTCTGCACGGATTTAGATCTATCAAGGTCAATGCGGTTGTCTGGATAGCAACTTCGTTTGTGGCTGCATCAGTCGTATTCGCGCCTTTCCCAGCCGTGCAATTGGCAAGTCACATCAAGAAATCACCCAGCGAGTATTTTTCGCCCATGGCCATTTCACTCGTCATATCCGTTTTGTTCCTTGTCGCCGTATTCGGTTTCAACGAAAGGTTGCCCTGGCGTCGGATTCTTTTGTTCTTCATCCCCGCTTGCATTTTGTCATGCTATCTTGCAACTCCAAACTGGCGATCATCGTTCTGCGAGCTTGTCAGGAGTGGAATGCATCAACATGAGGCCGCAGCTAGGGAATTGGCCGCACTCTTGCCGAAGGATGCAATCGTCATAGGCGAACGATCCAACCAGATGCTCATGTCGCTTCCGATAAGGACCGCCATCACTTTCGCCGCGAACAGCGACCCCATACCAGTGATTGAATCCATACTGAAAAGCGAGCCTGACGCAAAACTCTACGCGCTCGCTGATTCGCAGCACGCATACAATCTGCAACATTATCGTGAACACGCGCAAGAATACCGGCTTCGATTCATAAAAACCTTCAAAATGCCGTCATTCGGCACGGGCGCGCCATCCGATGTGTATCTTTGCAGGATTGAGATATTGAAGCGAGACAAGAATCCGTAATCAATCCGCTTTAGAGAGCAACGGCAACATTAAATGTGAGGTGGAACAAGGAACATGCGCGAACGGAACCTCTATCGCGGGACGAGCGACTTCCAGGGCAGCATTGACGAGGACGGTCGCATCTACGACGAGCGGCACAGGCTCGTCGGACGGATAGAGGGTAATGTCGTTTATGACTCTTGCAACATAAAACAGGGCACGATAGACGAGAACGGGAAGCTATGGGACGTAAACCATACGTATGTCGGACAGGCACGCGGGAGCAACTTCATCGGCCCATCATACCAGAGCATAGGGATGACAAGGGGCGATTCGACCGGGGAGGGCGACGGTTCAGAATACGGAGCATTGATGATGCTCAAAAAGCGGAACGAGTATTATTCGGGAAACATGCCAGACAGCAACTATGACTTCGGCAACGACTATTCAAGCGGTGGTAGTGACGATGAAGAAGATGATGATGAAGATTACGAGGATGACGATTGCGACGACGATAGGGACGAGGCCATATATGTTCCGGCACCCCGTCCCAAGTGCCGTGCCGAGCGGGGCAAGAAGGACGAATCAATGTCGCTTGCCGAAAATCCGGAGGCAAGTTGCCTCGGGTGCGGGTGTCTCGTGCTTTTCATCATAGGCATCTTCATCGTGCTTCAGTTATATTCATGAGTTCCGTTCTCGGAATGAGTCCCCGTGTTGTTCCCTGCGTTGTTCTGATACGCGGTATCCGATACGTGGGTACCAGACCAATTCCCTCACAACGCCACGCATCGGCCCTGAACGCCACGCACTGGCCCCGAACGCCGCACATCAGGCCCGAATGTCACGCACCTGGCCCGGCGCGCGATGTACCCGCGCCGCCTCGGCGCGTGGCACTGTGCAACGGCCCGTTCGGATGGATGGTTTCGATTGTCGGCTGTGTGGGCACATTGGCCCACATTTTATAAAAAGTGGGCTAGGGGCCGATAACCTCATATTGGGAAATCGACCATGGAAGAAATATGAGATAGGGGGGTAGGACGCCACGCGCCGAGGCGGCGCGGGTACTTCGCGCGCCTTACCTACCCGATATCGGAACCACCCTCCGTCCTCCGTGTCTCCGCGCCTCCCCGTGCTCCGTGTTAACTGGCCGGAGGTGGGGAGTACGGTGGAGGCTTCATCACTGAACACACAGGAACACCCTTCGGGCGTCACGGAAGGAGGTCGAGGAAAGGAGTGATTCACATGTTCCGGCCACACTTACCACATGTTCTTGGGCATGAAGGATTTTACATCGGAACGTTTCGAAGCGAAATCGCATGGCGGCGAGGGCTGTCCTGTGGTATACTCGCAAGCATGAAGGACATAGGTATGCTTGCAGGCATGAAAAACATGCTCGTGAAAAACATGCTCGCGTTTGTCGTTTTTGCGTTGGCGGTACCGGGCATCCCTTCGGCGGCTGCCGCACAGGACGTTCCTCCTGCGCCGGTTGCCGCCGAAGAGGCGCTGGGCGGCTTTGGCGGCTCGCTGGAGCTGCCAAAGCCCGGCCTTCTCTTCCAGCCGTGCCTGAAGCCGAACGGCTGGACGGCGCGCGTCTCCGTCGAAGACCGCTTCACGAAGCCCGCGCAGGGGACGCACGCCTACTTCTTCGTTCCCGATGCGGACAGGGACGGGGAGCGCCTGGCGGGCACGGCGACGTTCACGCCGACGCCGGACGGCGGCGTGGCGGCGGCGTGGTCCGTCGCCCGCAGTGCGGCACACCCTTCGGCGCGTGCCGCCGTGGGCGTGGACTTCCGTCTGCCGCAGTACGCGGAGGCCGTCTGCGAAACGGACGCGGGCATGGTCGCCTTCACGGCGGGGGCGGCGTTCGGCGATGTCTTCAACAAGGACGTGCGGCACCTCGCGGTGAAGACGGCGAGGGGGGACGTGTGCGTGCGGCTCGTCTTCGCCGAGCCCGTGCGCGCGCGGGTGCGGAAGGAGCGTGACTGGGGACTCGTCAAGTACACGCTGCAGCTCGACTTCCGTCCGCAGGGGAAGGACGGCCCGGACGCGCTTGCGATGGCCGTGTACGGCGCGGGCGCGCTCGCGTTCCGCGAGGAGGGGCCCGTGACGGTGACGGCGGGGAAGGACTGGATCCCCTTTGCCGCCGCGATCGACGTGGAGGCGGGCAGCGCCCTCGACTTCTCCGCGCTGCGCGGGACGGACGCCCCGGCGGGCAAGTACGGGCGCGTCGTCGCGAAGGGCGCGCACTTCGAGTTCGAGAAGCGTCCCGGCGTCCCCGTGCGCTTCTACGGCATCAACATCTGCGGCGACGCGAACGCGCCCGCGCCGGAGGAGGCGGAGGCGTTCGCGGCGGCGCTGCGGAAGCTCGGCTACAACGCGGTCCGCTTCCACCACCACGAGACCTCGCTCGTCGTCCACGACGCGGCGAAGGGCTCGACGGAGCTCGACCCGGCGGGCATGGCGCGGTTCGACGCGCTCGTCGCGGCGTGCGTCAAGAACGGCCTCTACCTGACGACGGACCTCTTCGTGTCGCGCGCGCCGATCTCCTACCGCTCCCTCGGCCTCGCGCGCGAGGGGAACGTGAAGATGAACGAGTTCAAGTACCTCGTGCAGGTCCACGAGGGTGCGTACTCGAACTACCTCGCGTTCGCGCGGAACTTCCTCGCCCACGTCAACCCGCACACGGGACGGCGCTATGCGGACGAGCCGGCCCTCGCGCTCCTCTCGCTCGTGAACGAGGGCAACATGTCGGGCGTCCAGTGGGCGGGACGGAGCCTCAACCTTCTCAAGGACCATTCGAAGGAGGCGATGGCGGCGCGCGAGGCGGCGTTTGCGCGGCGCGTGACGCAGTTCCTGCGCGGGGAGATGGGCTACCGGGGGCTCATCACGAACATGAACAACTTCTTCTGGTCCGACGATCCGCCCGGCGAGAAGGTGCGTGCGGAGGCCTTCGACTATTCGGACGACCACTTCTACGTGGACCACCCGCGCTTCATCGCCCGGAGCTGGCGCCTGCCGTCGAGCTGCCCGAACACGAACCCGCTCCAGGGCGCGGACAGGGGGACGCAGCGCCTCGCCTCCACCCGTCCCTGGGGGCTTCCCTTCACGATCACGGAGTACAACTTCTCGGCGCCGGGCCGCTTCCGGGGCGTGGGCGGCATCCTCACGGGCGCGCTCGGCGCGCGCCAGGACTGGGCGGGGCTCCTGCGCTTCGCCTGGACGCACGGACGGCACGGCCTCACGCACGCGAAGGGGCTCGGCTACTTCGACATGAGCGGCGACCCGCTCGGCCTCGCCGCCGAACGCGCCTCCATCTGCCTCTTCCTGCGCGGCGACCTCGCCCCGGCGGAGGCGGCGTATGCGTTCGTGCTGCCGCCCGCGAAGGCGGCGGACACGAAGGCGACACCCGGCTCGCTCGCGCCCTACTGGGACGCCGACTGGGCGGCATGGCACGTGCGGCTCGGGATGTGCGTCGCGGACGCCGCGCCGGCGGGCGTGAAGACGGCCGCCGTCTATCCCGCCGCGCCGTCCGCCGCGACGCTGGACGAAATCCGCCGCCTGCCCACGGGGGGCGTGCGGATCGACGCCGAGGCCGGTTCGTTTACGCTCGACACGCCGCGCACGGCGGGCGGTTTCGCAGAAGGGGGCGTGGTCGCCGCCGGACCCTTCCGCGCGGACCTCGGGACCGTCCCCGCGACGATCTGGGCGAGTGCGCTCGACGGCGCGCCGCTCGCCGCCTCGTCGCGCATCCTCCTCACGCACCTCACGGACGTGCAGAACAGCGGCATCCGCTACGCCGACGCGGGTAAGCGCATCCTCCTCGACTGGGGCACGCTCCCGCACCTCATGCGCGCCGGGCGGGCCGAGGTCTCCCTCGCGCTCGCGGACGGGGACTGGACGGTCTGGGCGCTCGCGCCGACGGGCAGGCGCCTCCGCGCCGTTCCCGCCGTTCGCCGCGA
>URIT01000015.1 GCA_900547945.1 uncultured bacterium | reverse complement strand
CGACGTGGGGCGCCTACGCGCGCGGGGAGGGCGCGGCGGCGGAGATCGCGCTCGGCGCCGGCGCGGCGCTTATGGTTCCGAGGAAGACGTTCCTGGAACGTGCGGGCACGCCGCTGAAGCCGTGGACGGACGCGGGGGCCTGGGCTCTGGGCGGGCGGAGCGGTGCGCCGGAATGGAGTTCGGGAAATATCGCGTATGTGAACGACGACGACAACCTCGTCCTCACCGACGACGGCGGCCAGCGCAACGCCGCCCTCTACACGGGGCACGTGTTCACGAAGACTTCGGCCTTCGACCTTTCCTTCACCTGGACGCCGACCCAGAACCGGTGGGCCGGCAAGGCGGGTCAGGCCTGGGCCGAGGGCTTTGCCTTCTTCCTGACGGCCACGAACAATGCGGCGGGGTACGATTATGCCAAGCATCTCTACGGCCAGCCCCCCGACGCCTACGGCTTCCGCTGCTACATCTATCGCGGCGATGGGAACGCGCTCGGCTTCGCGTGGCTCGTGAACAATGCGTCGGCGGGTCTGTGTGCCGCCGATACCGACTATTCGGAGCTTGGCGGCGGCCTGGGCGGGATCACGCTTACGCGATCCATCGCCTTCACCGTCACGATGCGCCACGGCGTGATGGACGTCACGATGCGGCAGGAGGGGAAGACGTGGCACGCGGCCTACGACTTCGCGCAGGCCTTCGGCGGCGAGTGGTTTCTGGAGGCCAACGCGCCGCGCCTCATCGGCCTTGCGGGCGGCACGGGCAACTGGGGCGACCCGAACGAAGGGAAGTCCGTCCCCTACGCCGAGCAGACGTTCTCGGACTTCGCGGGCTTCGTCTGGGGCGAGCATGAAGACAAGGATCCCGCCGCGCATGCGCCGTCGGCGGAGACGTGGCGCCTCAGCGGCGATGCCTGGCTGACGGCCGACCCGGGCTTTCTTTTCTCGACCAACATCAAACAGCAGGGCTACGCCGTCCTGAGGACGGGCGTGGACGCGAACCGTCCGTTCGAGGTCTCCTTCACGGAGCGGCTCGACGCCAACCTCACAGACCGCTGGGCCGAGGGACTGAGCGTCGTCCTCACGCCCGACCCCGACAAGCTCAACAACGGCAACGGCGGCCTGTTCCCGAAGATGGACCGTTGCGTGGCCTTTGGTCACTACTTCTGGGAAAACAGGCTTGAATGGAGCCACAACGGTAGTCGCAGCGAGGACGACAAGGCCGAGTACAAGGTCCACGGCATCCACCGCGAACTGAACCACCCCGTCGCGTATTCCGTCGTCTTCGACGGCGTGGACACGTTCACGGTGCGCGCGGTCTGCTCCTGCGGGGCCGTCTACGAGACGGCGCGCACATATCCGGACGTGGCGGACTGGAACGCCCCCGTCTACGTGGCGTTCCTGGGCGCTGCCTCCACCTGGGGCCCCGCCACGACGACGCGCGTGACGGACATCGCCGTCAAGGAAATGGATGCGGCGCGCGCCTTCCCGCAACGCCTTTCGGTGGACGCGGGCGCCGCCGCGACGGTGAATCTGGACGTGCCGGGGACGAATGCGGCCGCCTTTGCGTCCGTGGCGCTCGGCGCGGATGCGTCGCTCGCCCTCCGGGCCGGGCGTCCGTCTGTGTGCTTCCTCTCCCCGCTCGTCCTTGCGGGCGCGGGCGCCGTGGACGCGGCGGGCGGGGCCGTTGCCGCGTTCGGCGAGGTCACGCTGGGCGATGCGCCGCTCGTCGTGTCCGGCGCGTGGTCGGCGCGCGACGAAGCGATCACGTTCCGCGTGGACGCCGCGCGCCTGAAGGGCGGGCGCGTCCTGGCGCAGCTGCCGCGCGCGACGTGTGCGGGCGCGGCGGAGCCGGCGTTTGCGGTGACGGGCCTCGACGGCGCGCCCCTCTCGGCCGCCTGGCGCGTGTCGCGCGCCGGCGACGCCGTGCGCCTCGTCCCGGCGGGCAGCGCGATCATCCTCCGCTGACGCGGCGGTCCGAGACGATCGCGTCGAAGAGGCCGCGCGCGGCGAGGCGGTAGAGGCCCGTGCGGCCGAACTTCGTGCGGTCGGCGAGCAGGTAGCGCCGCGTGGCCTTGTCGAGCGCGCGGGCGACGAGCGCGGCCTGGTCCTCGTGGTTCGTCGTCGCGATCTTGTCGTCCACGCCGAAGGCGGAGACGAACGCCTTGGTGATCGTGAGGCGGTCGAGTTCGCGGAAGGCGGACTGCCCCAGAAAGGAGTTGAGCTGGGGGTCGTAGTTCCCGCCGAGCGCGATGCGCACGTAGTGCGCGGGGAAGCGGCGGAAGAGCTTCATGACGGCGACGGAGTTCGTGATGACCGTGAGGCTCGTGAAGGCCGAGCGCGCGAGCTCTTCGGCGAGGTGGGCGACGGTCGTGGAGGAGTCGAGGAAGAGGATGTCGCCCTCCTCGACGTAGGCGAGGGCCGCGCGCGCGATGCGCTCCTTCGCGGAGGCGTTCACCGCCCGGCGCTCGACGTAGGAGCTGGCGGCGACGCCGTGCGGCGCGGCGGCGGCGTTGTCCACGAAGGCGACGCCGCCCCGCACGCGCTGGAACACCTCGCGCTGGACGAGTTCCGCCACGTCGCGGTGGATCGTCGCCGACGAGACGTGGAACGCCTCCATCAGCTCCGCGAGCGAGCAGTAGCGCCGCGCCTTCACGTAGTCGACGAGCTTGAACGACCGAATGCTTTTCATGACGGCGGCCATGATACCACAGCCACCGCCCGCCAGCAAGGCCGCCAGTCCGCGCACGTGGCGTCCGAACGGCCGTAGTTGCCACTCGCGACGGGATGGACGCGCTTGCCCCCCTACACACACCTGGTCGCGACAAGCGCGACCCTCCCTTGCCCGATCGCGACAAGCGCGACCCTCCCTTGCCTGGTCGCGACAAGCGCGACCCTCCCTTGCCCAGCGTCCGGCGGCGGCCGTGAGAACTTCTCAAAACGTCTCGCATTTTTATCACGTTTTCTCGCGCCTGACGGTTGCGCGTCTTGGCGAATCGGGGTAGAATATGCGTGTTTTCTTTCATCCAAACAAGGGACGAAACATGACAGTCAAACCCGACAGCTACATGTACGAGATGATTCGCACGGAACTCACGGACGCCGTGGGCGAAGCGAACGTCGACGTCAAGTTCGCCGACAAGTTCGGCCATTCGATCGACTACTACTGGATTCCGGAGATGTGGCACGACCGCGGCAAGAAGTGCCCGCAGCCCGACTTCGTCGTCCACCCCGGCTCCACGGCCGAGGTCGCGAAGGTCATGAAGATCGCGAACCAGTACAGGATCCCCGTCGTCCCGTGGGGCGGCGGCTCGGGTTCGCAGGGCGGGGCGCTGCCGATCTACAACGGCATCATCCTCGACATGAAGCGCATGAACAAGGTGATCAAGGTCGACAAGACCGCGCTCACCGTGACGGCCGAGACCGGCATCATCACGAAGCACCTTGAATGGGCGTGCAACAAGGAAGGGCTCTCGACGATGCACCTCCCCGCGTCCATCTCCTGCTCCACGATCGGCGGCTTCCTCGCCCATCGCGGCACGGGCGTGCTCTCGACGAAGTACGGCAAGATCGAGGACATGGTGATGTCGCTCGAAGTCGTCACGCCGACGGGCGAGATCATCCGCACGCTCCCCGTCCCGCGCCACGCCTCGGGCCCGGACCTCACGATGCTCTTCCTCGGCAGCGAGGGTACGCTCGGCGTCATCACCGAGGTCACGCTCAAGATCCACCCGCAGCCGGAGAGCCGCCAGTTCCGCGCGTACATCTTCAAGGACTTCCACACGGCGATGCAGGCCGGCCAGACGCTCATGCGCAGCCGCCTCGGGCCCTGCGCGATGCGCCTCTACGACGAGACCGAGACGAAGACGCACGTCTCGAAGGTGTTCGGCATCAACCTCGACCACGGCGCCTACCTCGTCTTCGGCTTCGACGGCCGCAAGGACATCGTGGACCTGCAGATGAAGTACGCCCGCGAGATCATGGAGGGCGAGTTCAAGGGCCAGGACCTCGGCGCGAAGGGCGGCGAGTGGTGGTGGGAGAACAAGTACAAGTTCTTCTACCCCGGCTACATGTTCCACGTCCCCCAGGCGTTCGGCACGCTCGACACGGTGGCGGACTTCGCGCACATCGAGAACGTCTACTGGGCGATGAAGAAGGTCGTCAACACGGAGTTCCCGGACGCGCGCTTCATCGGCCACTTCTCGCACTGGTACGACTGGGGCTGCATGCTCTACGCCCGCTTCATCTTCCCGGGCGACAAGGTCCCGCCGAACGAACGCGAGGCGGCGGCCCTCTACAACGCGGTGTGGGACCGCGCCATCCGCGCGGCGATCCGCGAGGGCGGCGTGATCAACGAGCACCACGGCGTCGGCCTCAAGCTCGGCCGCTACGTGAAGGACCTCTACGGCTCCGCCATGCCGGTCCTCGAAGGCATCAAGGCCAAGCTCGACCCGAATGGCATCATGAACCCCGGCAAGATGGGCTTCGCCGGCCGCTAAAAGGAGTAAGACAATGCACATTGACGCTTTTGAAGACGCCATCATGAACTGCCGGTTCTGCTTCATGTGCCGGCATCTCTCCACCATCGGGAACGTGCGCTGCACGGAGGTGGACACGCCCCGCGTGCGCGCGGCGATGCTCTACGGCCTCCGGACGGGCACGAACTCGTTCGACGACGAGGACTTCATCGACGCGCTCTACCGCTGCGAACTCTCCGCCTGCTGCCGCCGCAACTGCGTGAACGGCTACGACGAGAACGGCCTCGCCCTCGCGGCGCGCGCCGACGTCGTGGAGGCCGGCAAGGCCCCCGCCGCCGTGCAGAAGCTCGCGAAGAAGTATGCGTCGAACGCCGAGTGGAAGGCCGAGGGCAAGGGCGACGTCGCCTGGTTCCTCGACGAGACGACCGCTGCGGACAAGGCCGTGGTCGCCGCCGCGAAGAAGCTCTTCGCCGCCGCGAAGGTCAAGCCCGTCGTCATCACGGGCGGCTCGATCGGCAAGGCGCTGAAGGTGCTCGGCTACCTCGACGACGCGAAGGTGAACGCCGAGGGCTTCGCCGCGTTCGTCAACGGCCTCGGCGTGAAGACGCTCGTCGTCTCCAACCCGGCCGCCTACGACGCGCTCACGAAGGACTACCCGGAGATGGGCGTCAAGCTCCAGCCCAAGGTCCTCTGCTTCAGCGGCTTCCTCGTCCAGGCGAAGGTCGCGTTCAAGAAGGCCGCCGGCGAGGTCTACTACCTCGCGGACGACTTCATGCGCAACTACGACCACTGCGAGTGCCCCGAGAAGCTGCTGAAGGCGCTCAAGGCCGACAACAAGCCCTTCGGCACGAACGACGAGGAGTCGTACTGCTGCGGCGAGGGCGCGGTCGTCCTCGACAAGCTCAACCCGGCGCTCGTCAAGGCGCTCGCCGAATACGTCGCCGCGCGCGCGGACCATCCGAAGACGGACCGCATCGTCGTCCTCTCCGCCTACACGAAGAAGGTGCTGGCGAAGTACGGCAAGCTGCACGTCGAGACGATGGAGGAGCTTGCGGCGTCCTGCCTGTGAGCGCATGCGGACGGGACAGGCCCGTCCCTCCCGAAAAGGGCGAATCCGGACGGTTTCGCGCAGATACGGGAGGGACGCGCTTGTCGCGTCCGGGCTCTGTGCCGCCCCTCCGCTGTCCCTCTGTTGCCTCTCCACGTCCGGCATCCCGCACGAGATGTGGTATACTGTCTCCCCGAGGAGAACATGGGCATGAAGAAGACGAGGAACGGACGGGACAGGGCGAGGCCTGGAACGCTCGTGGTGCTGTGCATGGCGCTGGCGGGCCTTGCGGCGCCGCCGTCGCCGGTTGACTGCGTGGATACGCGCATCGGCGGCTCCTATCGCGGGCACACGTTCCCGGGGGCGTCGTGCCCGTTTGCGCTCGTGCAGGCGAGTCCCGACACGGGCCTCTGCGACTGGGACCACTGTTCGGGCTACGTGTGGGAGGATCCGTTCGTCTACGGTTTCACCCAGACCCATCTGAGCGGCACGGGTTGCCCGGACCTTGCGGATGTGCGGCTTCTGCCGTTCACGGACGACTTTGCGGACCCCGATCCCTGCACGTGGAAGCTGGCCAAGGACGTCCGCACGGAGCAGGGCCGCCCCGGCCTCTACGCCGTCGCGTTCACGAACGCGGGCGTGACGGCCGAGCTGACCGCGACGCCGCGCGTCGGCGTCCACCGCTACGCCTTTGCCCCTGGCCGCCCCGTGAAGCTGCTCGTCGATCTCCAGTGGGTGAACGCGCACAACATGAGAAGCGCGGTCGTCTCGTTCACGAACCGCCTGGACGCCGCCCATGCGACGCTGGCGGGCGGGCGGCGCACGCATGCCTGGCTGCGGCGCAGCGTCTACTGGAAGATCGTCTTCGACCGGCCGTGGACGAAGGCGACGCCGCTCCCGAAGGCGGATGTCCGCGAGAAGGGCGCGCGCTGGGTGCTGGAGTTCGCGCCGGGCGCACCGCTTGTCGTGAAGGCCGCGATATCCTCGGTGGACGAGGCGGGGGCGGCGAAGAACTACGCCGCCGAGGCCGAGGGGCGGAGCTTCGACGAAATTGTCCGCGCCGCGCGGGCGAAGTGGTCCGCGCTTCTCGGGCGCTTCGCGGTCCCGGGCGCATCCGCCGCGCAGCGCACCGCGTTCTACACCGCCCTCTACCACCTCTTCCTCCAGCCGAACGACCTTGCGGACGTCGACGGGCGCTATCGCGGCGGCGACGCGCAGGTCGCCACCGCGTCGTCCGGCGCCTACTACACCGGCCTCTCGCTCTGGGACACCTTCCGCGCCGCGCACCCGCTCTACACGCTCGCCGCGCCGGAGCGCGTGGACGGCTTCGTCGATTCGATGCTCGCCCACTACCGGGCGATGGGCTTCCTGCCCGTCATCCCCTACTTCGGCTGGGAGTCGCACTGCATGATCGGCAACCACGCGGTCCCCGTGATCGTCGACGCCTACCGCAAGGGCTTCCGCGCCTTCGACGTCGATCTCGCGTTCGAGGCCGTGACGAACTCCCTCACGGTCGCGCACGTCGATCCGTTCGGACGCCCGAAGATCAAGGAGGACTGGGCGCTCTACGACCGTTACGGCTACTACCCGTTCGACAGGATCAAGGGCGAAAGCGTGAGCCGCACGCTTGAATGCGGGTTCGACGACTGGTGCGCGGCGGAGTTCTGCCGCCTGCTCGGACGGGGCGACGAGGCCCGTTTCCGCGCGCGCGCCGCCTTCTGGAAGAACGTCTTCGACCCCTCCCTCGGCCTCATGCGCGGCAAGCACTCGAACGGGACCTGGCGCACGCCCTTCGATCCGTTCCGCCTCGGCCACGACCACAACACGGCCAACGACTTCACCGAGGGCAACGCCTTCCAGTACACCTGGCACGTCCTGCAGGACCCCGAAGGGCTCATCGCGGCGATGGGCGGACGCGCCTCGTTCGTGGAGAGGCTGGACGCGCTCTTCGCGCAGCCCGAGCGGACGGAGGGCATGGGCTTCGTGGGCGACGTGACGGGCCTCATCGGCCAGTACGCCCACGGCAACGAGCCGAGCCATCACGTGGCCTACTTCTACGCGCTCGCGGGCCGCCCCGACCGCACGGCCGAGGTCGTACGCGAGGTCTGCGACCGCTTCTACGGCGTCGGCCCCGGCGACCTCTGCGGTAACGACGACTGCGGGCAGATGAGTGCCTGGTACGTCTTCGCGGCGATGGGCTTCTATCCGTTCAATCCCTGCAGCGGCGAATACGTCCTCGGCGCGCCGCAGTTCCCAGAAGTGCGCCTCGCGCTGCCCGGCGGTGCGTCCTTCCGCGTCGTCGCGAAGAACCTCTCGCGCGCGAACAAGTATGTGAAGTCCGTCACGCTCAACGGTCGTCCGCTGGCCGGTCCCCGCTTGAAGCATGCAGACGTCGTGTCCGGCGGCGAGCTCGTCTTCGAGATGACCGCCCACGGACGGGACAAGCCTGTCCCTTAAAACCTGGCTCACACCTAACACCTGAAACCTAAAACCTAGAACCTTCCCTCCTCCCATGTTCGCTGGAAAATACCGCATCTTCGAACTCTTCGGCATCCCGATCTACCTCGACTTCTCCCTGATCATCCTGCTCCTGATGTTCTCGACAGGGGGCGGCGACCTCCTCTCCGGCCTGTTCGCGGCATTCCTTCTGCTCGCCTCGATCACGCTCCACGAACTGGGGCATGCGCTGACGGCGCGGGCGTTCGGCTACCGCACGCACGACATCACGCTTTCCCTGCTGGGAGGCTGCGCGTCGCTCATCGCCCTACCGCGCAAGCCTTCGCAGGAGTTCCTGACGGCGGTGGCGGGTCCGGCGGTGAGCTTTGTCCTTTCCTTCCTCGGCATCTGCGGGCTGGCGATTTGTTCGAGCGAGGGAAGCCTGTGGTCTGCGTTCCTGTTCGTCGTGGGGGATGTCTTGGATTCCTTCGGCCTGCACGGCCTGGCCTCCGGGGACTTCTTCGTGACGCGCAGTCTGGCCTGGCTGGCGGGGCCCCTCTTCTACCTCGCGGCCATGAATGCGATGCTCGGCTTCTTCAACCTGCTGCCGGGCTTTCCGATGGACGGCGGGCGCATCTTCCGCAGCGCGATGCGCGCGTTCATGTCGCGTGCGCGCGCCACCTACATCGCGATGGTCGTGGGACGCGCGTTCGCGATCCTGCTTGCGCTCAGCGCGCTGAACCGCATCCTGCACGGCGGGAACTGGGGCTTTGTCACGCTGCTCATCGCGTGGATGATCTGGCGCGAGGGCGCGCGCGAGTACCGCCAGGTCCTGGCCGAGGGCGAGTGGGGCGGCCGCTGGGACTTCTCCGCGCGCGTGTCGCCTCCGCCCTACGGCGGCGACGAGGACGAGACGGAGATTCGGCGCGGACGCTAGCTTTGTCATTCAAGGAGAATCGAGATGGAACTGATCGAGACGCTGAGAAAGGCCGGCATCATTCCGGTCATCGTGATCGAGGACGCGGAACAGGCGGTGCCGCTCGCGCGGGCGCTTGTGAAGGGCGGTCTGCCCGTCCTGGAGGTGACGTTCCGCACGGCGGCGGCGGCGGACGCGATCGCCCGCATCAAGGCGGCGGTGCCGGAGGCCGTTGTCGGCGCGGGCACGCTCCTTACGCCTGCGATGGTGAAGGCGGCGAAGGCGGCGGGCGCGGTCTTCGGCGTCGCGCCCGGGTTCGATCCCGCCGTCCTCGCGGCGGCACGGGAGGCGGGACTGGAGATGGTGCCGGGCATCGCGACGGCGAGCGAGCTTTCCCAGGCCCTCACGGCGGGCGTGAAGATGGTGAAGTTCTTCCCGGCCGAGGCGGCGGGCGGCGTGAAGATGATCAAGAACCTGCTGGGCGCGTTCCGCTTCACGGGCGTGACGTTCATGCCCACGGGCGGCGTGAACCTCTCGAACGTGGCGGACTACCTTGCAGTGCCGGAGATCGTCTGCTGCGGTGGCACGTGGATCGTCCCGAAAGACGCGCTCGCGAAGGGCGACTGGGCGGTAATCGAAAAACTCGCCGCCGATGCCGCCGCCCTCGTGCGCGCCCGCGCCTAACGCTTTACAACAACCCTGGGGGGTGATGGAACAACCACATCGCGCGCGGCGGTGTGGGCGTGGAAACGTGGCCTCCCCATATCTTCGGCGGGGGAGGTATTGACGAAAAAGGGGAGGTGTGGTTTAATACTCCTTCTCCCAAAAACAGGATCAAGAACAAAGCAGGACCAAAATGGAAGAAACGAACATGGATACAGAAAAATCACAAATGGAAGCCACGAACATGAATACGGAAGAGGCGAAGACGGAAGCACAGGCCACCGAAGAGGCGCCCGAGGCGCCGGCGGGGACGGATCCGGAGACCGAAACGACGGCGAAGGCGGCGGCCGAGGCATCGTCCGCCGAGGCGGCGGAGGCGGATACGCCCGCCGATTCCGAGGCGAAGCCCGAACAGCTCGACTGGAAGGACCGCTATGCGCGTGCGATGGCGGACTTCGACAATTTCCGCAAGCGCACGGTGCGCGACCGCGAAGACCTCGTGAAGTTCGCCGCGAAGGACGTCATCAAGGACGTGCTCGCGACGGTGGACAATCTCGCCCGTGCGCTGGATGGCGCGAAGGACCGGGCGGACGATCCGTTCGTGAAGGGCGTGCAGCTCGTCTACGACGGCCTCCTGAAGACGCTCGCGGACCACGGCGCGACGCCGCTCGATTCGGTCGGCGAGCCGTTCGACACGAACTACCACGAGGCGTTGACGTCGCTGCCGTCCGAAGACGTGGAGGAGGGCGTCGTGATGAATGAAGTGCAGCGTGGCTGGCTGCTGCACGGCAAGCCCCTGCGTCCCGCCAAGGTGGTCGTGAGCAAGGGCAAGGGGGCGTAAGATGGCGGAGCAGAAGAGAGACTACTACGAGGTGCTGGGGGTTCCGAAGGACGCCAGCGCCGACCAGATCAAGAGCGCGTACCGCAAGCTCGCGATGAAGTGGCATCCGGACCGCAATCCGGACAACCCCGAGGCGAAGGCGAAGTTCCAGGAGGCGTCCGAGGCGTATGAGGTGCTGTCGAATCCCGAGAAGCGCCAGCGCTACGACCAGTTCGGCCACCAGGGCGTGAACTTCGGCCCCGGCGGCTTCGACTTCAGCCGCGACTTCTCGCACGGCGCCGACTTCAGCGACATCTTCGAGTCGCTCTTCGGCGGCGGGGGCGGTGCGTTCGGGGACATGTTCGGCGGGATGTTCGGCGGTGGCGGGCGTCGTCGCCGTCCCGACGCCAACGCGCCCCAGCGCGGCGACGACATGTCGATGGAGCTGGAGATCGACTTCGACGAGGCGATTTTCGGGAGCGAGCGCACGCTGCGGCTGACGGTGCCGGACCAGTGCCCGGACTGCCACGGCTCCGGCGCGGCGCAGGGGGCGAAGCGTGTGACGTGCCCGACGTGCGGCGGACACGGGCAGGTCATCCAGGGCGGTGGCTTCTTCCAGGTTCGCCAGACGTGTCCGCGCTGCGGGGGTTCCGGCACGGTGGTCGAGCGGCCCTGCGCGAAGTGCCGGGGTTCGGGCCAGGTGCGGGTGCCGCGCGAGATCCAGCTGCGCATCCCGCGCGGGGTGGACACGGGGTCGCGTCTGCGCCTGAGCGGCAAGGGCGCGGGCGGTCTGTGCGGCGGCGAGCCGGGCGACCTCTTCGTCGTCCTGCGCGTGCGGCCGAGCGACATCTTCGAGCGGGAGGACCTTGACCTTGCGGTCGACGTGCCCGTTTCGCCCGTTCTCGCGGCCTTGGGCGGCGAGGTGGAAGTTCCGACGCCGGACGGCATCGCGACGCTGAAGCTGCCCTCCGGCACGCCGAACGGCAAGCTGTTTCGCCTGCGCGGAAAGGGCGTCCCCGACCTGCGCGGGGGAAGCCCGGGCGATCTCGTCGCGCGCATCGTCATCGAGGTGCCCACGCGCCTCACGGGACGTCAGCGCGGCCAGCTGGAGGACCTTGCGAAGGCGCTGGATCCGTCCAACTTCCCCGAGGCGCAGAGCTTCGGGTCGAAGATGAAGGTCTTCTATCAGCACCGCGACAAGCTGCGGAAGTAACGGGCGCGCGGCGTCATTTTGGGAGTCTGCCATGCACCGGCTGCTCGTACATGCGGAGGCGCTGGAGCGGGAGGTCGCCGACCTCCCGCGCGACGCCGCGCGCCACCTGAAGGTGCTGCGTCCGAAGCCCGGCGAGGAAATCGAGCTCTTCGACGGATGCGGCCGCACGCGGCGCTACCGCTGGAACGCGGCGCGCGGCGTGCTGGACGCGCCGCTGCCGCTTGTCTGCGCCACGGTGCGTCCGTTCCCGCTGACGCTCTTCGCCTGCGTGACGAAGGGGTCGCGCTGGGACTGGACGATCGAGAAGGCGGTGGAGCTGGGTGTTGCGCGCATCGTCCCCGTGATCTCGGACCGCTGCATCGTGCGCCTGGCGCCGGGCGAGCGCACCGCGAAGGCGGAACGGTGGCGGCGGATCGCGGAGGATGCGGCGCGCCAGAGCGATGCCGTATGGTTGCCGGAAGTGCTGGAGGCGGTTGATTTCCCCGTTGCGCTTGATCTCGTGAAGACGTGCGGGCGCGTGTTCGCGGGGGCGTTGACGAACCCGCCGCCGCCGCCGTTGCTGGCGGCCGTGTCGCGCGAGCTTCCCGCCGCCCGGTCCCTCGGGCTCTTCGTGGGGCCCGAGGGGGATTTCACGCCCGCCGAGCTGGCCGCGCTTCTGGAGCGCGCCGTTCCGACGTCGTTCGGTCCGACGATCCTCCGTGCCGAGACGGCGGCGGTCTTCGGCCTCTCCGTCCTCGCCGCGGCGTGCGCGCGGAGCTGAGCGGCAACAGGCTTTTCGGGCGCGGACTCGCGCACGTGCCGCACTTTACGGATGCGAAAGGAATTTGCTATACTTCGCTCCCCATAAACTAAAGACAAGGAGAAAACTCGATGAAAACACTGCGTTCCGTTTTGTGTAATCCCCGTCTTATTCGTTTGTGGGAGTTTCAATGCATCGTCTTGTCGGCCATGGCCATTCTCGGCGGGCTGCCCGCTTCGGCGGAAGACTCGGCGACCCGAATGAGGTTTGAGAATCCCGTGATTCGGACGGACTGGCCGGATCCGACGTTCTGGACGGGTGGCGACGGGCAGTACTACGGCGTGGCGTCGGGGCTGAAGGAGATCCGGGCCAGTCGGGATCTTGTGCGTTGGGAACCGATCGGCATTGTCGAGGAACCGGAAACGAAGAGGTCTCTCGACGTGTTCACGTCGGCGCGGTGGGCTCCGGATGCGGTGCGAATCGGTGGTGAATGGCGTATTTATGTCACGCAGTTCATCTCAAGTGACACCAATCGCCTTGTCTGTCTCTCGTCGGAAAATCCGCGTGGCCCCTTTCGATTTCGCGGCGTCATCCTCAACAACTGGGACTATGGCATTCGCGATTTGGCCATTGATGCCGAGGTGCTCACGGACGAAGGGCGGGTATGGCTGTTCACGGGGAGCGTCGCCGGCGGAGTCTATCGCCTTGAATTGACGCCCGACGGATTGTCAGTCAAAAACGGTCGCCCTGTTCATGTCGCGGGGCTTCTGCCAGGCGACCGAGATCGGGCGTGGATTTACTCAAATCCGTGCTACGAGGGCGCTTATCTCCATCGTCGCGGCGGGTGGTGGTACCTCTTCGTGAGCGCAGGCTCCGTCCTTGGGGACAGCTACCACCTTTGCTGCGGAAGGTCCCGCACGCTGGAAGGCGAGTTCGTTGACGCGAACGGCGTGTCGCTGGCGAAAGGCGGCGGGACGACGCTTCTCGTCTCGAACACGGAGTTCCCCGGGCCAGGGCACAACGGCGATATCTTCACGGATGCGCTGGGACGCGACTACATGTTCTTCCACTCGCATTGGTCGGCGTTTCCGCCAGAGACCGCCGAACACCTTTCGCGGCGTTGCCTGAATCTGCAGCGTATTCGATGGAATGAGGCGGGATGGCCGTACTTTGACGGCGGAACGGTCCAGAAGACGGAAGAACGCCCCGTGCTGTCAAAGGCGGAAATCGCGAATCCTCAATCTCGTTGAGCCTCTTTGAACCTGTGGGCTTTTCGCCATGCGCCCATTGTCATCTGCATGCGCTTTTCAAAAGCCTTGCGCAGATACGAGGACGATTTGTAGCCGCATTTCGTTGCGATTTCCGCGAGTGAAAGAGAGGTCGTCTGCAAGAGCCGCTTGGCCTGTCTCAGACGCACGTTCTTGATCTCTTCGAGAACCGTGCGTCCTGTCATCGCCTTGAACTGGATTTCGGCGTTTCGGCGCGACCCTTTCATGATGGCGAATACGTCACGGGCCTTGAGCCCTTGACAGGATTCGCGGTAAATGAGGTCTCGTGTGCTGCGCAGTTCAGTTGCGCGGCCATAAAGTCTTTGTGTTGATTGGCGGCGCGTGATGTCGATACTGCCAAACAGGAGCGTACGTGTGTCGGGCTCGTGTCCTGACATCAGCATGTCCAAGAGCTGCGCAGCCATTGTTCCTGAGTTCTTGAAAGCGGGTGCGATGCTTGTCAGCGGAGGGAACGTGCTTTCGCAGATTGCGAGTATGTTGTCTACGCCGATGATGGCGAGATCTTGCGGGACTTTCACGTTGACGAGCGGGCATATTGACAGGAGTATGTCTGCCGTCGCGTCATTCGCGGCGAAAACGCCGCAAGGTTTGGGAAGGGCGCATACCCATTTCTTGAGACGTTTCAGATAGCAGGCCGTGACATTCTCCTGCCGTTTCTTCTGGAAGACGTCAACGGGTCGGGTTGTAGCCTTGCGGAACGCATCCAATCGCTCGTCTGACCACTCTCGCTCCTCGGCGGGTGGCAGATAGGCAAAGTGATTGAGACCAAGACGCGCGAATTCCGCCGCAGCCAGACGTGCGGCGGCGCGTGGATCATGCAAGACGCATGGCCAATGGCGATGCCCAAGGACGCCGTCCGCATCGATGAAGACGGTCGGGATGCCCGAGGACTTCGTTGTTGCGAAGGCGATGTTGTCCGAGATGATGCCGTCCGGATGCCAGATTTGCAGATACGATTGAAACGAAGTCGCACCGGAGAGATAAGGGATGAAGCGGATGTTCCAACGCTTGCGACGCCCAAATGCGCAGATTCCGGCAAGTTTGAGCAGGGCGACATCACCATGCTGGTCGCAGAAGAAGAGAATCGTTTTGCTCATGCCGAGAAGTATACCAAACGTGTTCTGGCTGCGCAATAGAGGCAAAATTTTGTTTCGCAAAAGAGGCAATCTGAGATTGCCCTTCTAAAAAGATAAATGTTATCCTATCCAAGTAATTTGAGAAAACGTTCTGAAAAAAAGGACCAAACTAAGGAGGTAAAACATGATGACCTGCCTTGACGCATGCAGTGGATGCCGGAATTCCCGTTGGCAATTGCTGACGGTTATGTCCCTTTGCGCTTTTCTGCCGTTGATGGCGTTTGCACAGGGACAGGGGACAGTCCCTGCGCCCTTGCCGGAAATGACGGCTCTTTTCCCGCATGGAGATGAACCTTTGACCGTTCGTCCGGACGGCTCAATTGACTTTGACCTTGAAGACAGGCTTGACGTGCCACGCTCGCCCTGTGGAAACCTGATCCCGAACGGGAGCTTCGAGCAAGGCCTCTCGGGGTGGGCCTATGATTACTGGGGCGTGTCTTGGAATGTGGTGGCGCAAGAAGGGGGCATGCCGTTGGAGGAGATTGTTCAGAACGGACGATTCGGAGCCTTTGCCCTGAAATTCAGGACTCTGAAGGGAAAAGGCGTTTGCGAAGAGCTTTTCTCGCCGCCGGTTTCGACCGCAACAGGCGTAACGCACGTCGTTTCGTTTTATGCGCGCGGACCCCAAGGCGCATGGGCCAGGGTGCGCGTGATGGCCGCTGCTTCTGGCTTCGGAAAAACTGCGCCGCAAGAACTGCGAGTTGACGCGACGGCGAAATGGACGCGCCATGAAATGACGTTCGTTCCGTCTGCGGCCGGCGTGATCGTGGCAATTTCCGGCGGCGGAGACGTCCTGGTGGATGGCCTTAAGGTTGAGAAGGGGAGTCGTGCGGGAGACGTGTGCGTTCCGCCCGTCGAGGGAAACGTGGTGACGGTCGACCCTTTCAACCGCTTGAATCCAGGACAAGCGGCCGACATGAAGCTGGTTCTGACGGCTGACAATCCCGTTTCCGGTTCCGTTCGCGTACGAGTCAGGAATTTCTATCGAGAGATCGTTTATGACCAGGCGTTTGAATTTGCGCATCCGGGCGGAGGTAGTCAACAGCCTCTGGACTTGCGGCCCTCCGCCGAAAAGTTCGCGTCTGGAATCTATGTGGTCAAGACGGATTACTGCGTTGGCGGAGAAAAGTGGACGGCGCCTTACCAGCGCGTGATGGTCATGGAACCTCTTGACGGACGCCAAGACACGGCGCATTTCCACGGGGTGTTCCCCGTGTTCGAAAACTCGTCTCGCGGCGAAGACCTCGCGCGGCTGATGGCTGCATCGGGACTGAAGGGTTTTTGCTGGGGGTCGAACAGGCAATGCACCCAAGGCGCGACGGCCGAACTGATTCGTAAGTACGGTTTCAGGGACCGGCTTCATGCGCTCTATACGGAGTTGGCAGACCGCTACCCTTCGGAGTTCGGATGGAGGCGCCCGAGCTTCAGCACATACACGAACGTTTCGCCGGAAAAGGTGGCTTTCATTGAACGGGAAGCCTATTTGGCGGGCCGTGCCTGTGCTGAAGACGACACGCGTTGGGCTCTCTTCAACGAGGAGGAATGCAATCAACCGCTTGTCATGGAGGAACGCTATGACGAGTGGTTCGTTTATCAGCATGCCTGTTGGCGCGGACTCAGCCGCGCTTTCAAAGAGCGCGGATTGAAGTTACAATACGCACCGACCCATGGGACGGCCATGTATCAGGAAGGCCATCCGGGGCGCAAGGCGTTGGAGGGTTATTTGAAGGCGGCCTTGAAAAAGGGCTTTCGTTATGATTTCGTGGCGGTGCATACCTATAATGGCCTTGACCGGTCCGAGCTTGGCTCCACTGAACGCGATGAGTACGTCACGCACATCAGAGGCCTCTTGAAGAAATACGGGTATCCCGAAACGACGCCGATCGAGTTCTCTGAAGGATTCAATGTCCTGCCGTTCCGGATTCGCGCGTGGAATGTCAACTCGGGCGACTCCTTCGCGTGGACCTGTCCAACCCTGGATGCGGGGCTGCGTGAATTTGCCCATGCAGGAGCCTTGGCTCGGCTTCACCTCACGGATCTCAAGAACTGGCCGCTTTTGGACTTTACCCACGGATGGCAGCATCGCTTGACGGTTGATGCCCGCCTTGCGCCGTATTCATGGGTGAAGGGCATCAACACGTTGGGACATCTCTTGCCAAATCCGCGCTATGCGGGCGAAGTCCGTGACGAAAAGCGGCGTTGGCGCGCCTATTCGTTTCAACAGGGAGCGCATTCGGTCACGGCTGTCTGGGTCGCCGACCGTGAGGTCGAACTGGGGTGGAAGCAGGGGCCGGTTCTTTCCGTGCGTCTCCCAGAGGATGCTCGTTTCGTTGATTTGATGGGAGCGCCAAGACGAGCGAAAACCTTGCCGGACGGGCGGTTGCGCGTTCCGCTGACGCCGGCACCCCTATTCATCCTCTCGGATGAGGGGCCGGAGGCCGTGCTGTCGGCATTCAAGCCGTGCATCACGGGACGTTGATTTCTTTGTCACAAGCCAACTCCATTCTATCGGAAAGGAAAGACGATGAAGCGAATCATGATGTCGGCAGCCATTGCCTTGATAACGGTCGCGTTTGCGGCAAGCGCGGATGAGACGGTCCTGCACGTTCCGTTTGATTCGGGCCTCGCGGCGGTTGAATCGGAAGGTCTTGAGCCTCTCGTGTTTTCGGGGGGAGGTTCAGTGGCTTTCCCGGACGAAGGCGTTCAGGGAATGAATGTTCTGGCGGTGGGCTATTCCCGTTCAAACGCGGGATTTGTTCGGCTTCAGGGCGCAAGCGTCTGGTATGACCTGACATCTTGTGGATTGACGGACGCAATGACGATAGAATTCAGCGTGCGGACGCGCACGACCGAGGCTTGGTTCAACTTGATTACGTTGGGCATGCGCCGCGACACGCCCAATGTCGGCACCGACGGTCTTGGCGAGCCGTTCCTGTTCTTGTTGCAAGTCTTCAACAAGGCCGAGGCGGAGACGGATTGGCCCATTGGCTTGCGCGCGGACTTCGCGGATTCGGCAAGTGGAACGGTAGCCGACAAATGGTGTCCGTCGTTCCGGGAGTTTTGCAATGGCGAATGGCATCGAGTCAGCCTGACGTATGAGCCCGTTCAGGCCGGAGGCACGATGCTCACGGCGCGGATTGACGGAAAGACGGTCGGAACCTACACTTCGTCCAAGTCGTGGTCGTGTGCCACGACGGCAGACCGCCCACACCTCTATCTCAAGTTGGCGGGCGGAAATTCAGCCGTTGACTTTGACGAGTTGCGCATCGCGAAGGCGGCGTTGCCGCGCAGTGCCTTGTTGCGTGTCTCCGACGCAACCGCTCCGCAGGATGGCGAGACCATCTTGCACATGCCCTTTGACGGCGACTGCGGGACGCTGGCGCATGCCGAGGAGTCTCCGGCCTTGCTGTCGGGCGAGCCGACTTATTCGGATGAAGTGCTGCATGCAGATGTCCGCACGGGCGCGGTTTCGCGCGTTCGGGTGCGCACGAACGCGAAGTGTCTTGAGATGGCTCCGAACACGACGCTGTCAATAGACCTTCCGCACTGGGCTCTCGCCCGGGGCGCGCTTGACTCGGCGACGATTGAGTTCTTTGTGAAAAGCGAGGCTTCGGAGGCTCGTGACACATGGCTTTCTCCGTTTGCCATCTCACGTGGTGATAGTCCCTTCGCGGCATTGCTTCAAATCAACGGCGAGGGATGCTACCAGTTGCGAATGGACGGTTCTGGCGATTCTGGCGAAGTCATCTCGCTTTCGTACCGTGCGCCTATCTTGTCGTCAGATGGACGCTGGCATCATGTTGCGTATACGGTTCTTGCCAATCCGGACGGCTCTTCGACCGTGCGGCAGTATTTCGATCGCGCAGAGGGCGCTTCCATGGTCTTTCCGAAGGAAACAGCCTGGCGGGGCGTGGACGAAGGCATGCGCTTGTTCTTGCGTGGCGGCGCCCGACGTTACTGGTTTGACGAACTGCGCGTGACAAAGGGCGTTTTGCCGAAAGCCGCTTGGCTGCGGCTTGAAGGCGAGACCCGTGAACCGGAAGACGGCGAGGCACTGTTGCACATGACATTCGACGGAACCTGTGATTCGTTGGCGCGAATCGAGGATCCGCCGGTCGTGAAGTCGGGCACGCCGACTTATTCGCAGGACGTCTGGAAGCCGTTCGTCGTCGCACGTGATCGGAGGCTTGGGGAATGGCGTCAGAACAAGGGCTGCCTTTACGTGGATCGCAATGCCTCGCTTCGGATTGACCTGCCGTATGTCGGGCTGGACAGCGAGCATCTCAGGTCGGCGACAATCGAGTTTTTCGTCAAAGGCGAAACGAATGCCGATCCGGGGAGCTGGAACAATCCGATGAAGATTGCCGCCCGCGACCTTCCGTTCATGTTCCTGCTTCAGATCTGGGGGGATGGCCAGTACAACTTTCGGGCAGACGCGTATGCGGACGCCACGCCGACGACTGTCGCCAGTTGCGATTATCGACCGGGCGTGAAGCCGTCGGACGGCAAGTGGCATCATGTGGCCTTGACCGTCGCCGAAAATGAGCACGGCACGTCGACGTTCACCTGCTATTTCGACCACAAGCGGGTCGGCGAACCCGTTGTGGCGTCAGCAGGGTCCTGGAAGGGTCTCGCGCCGGGTATGGCCCTTCAATTCAGTAGCCCTGAAACGATGGCTTATTGGTATGACGAACTTCGCATCTCGAAGGGCGTTCTTGATCCATCAAGATTTCTGTGCGCCAGCTACGGCGGCATGGCATTGTTCGTCCGATGAAGAAAAGGAGCCTGACTGCTGTCCTGATGGCGGCTGCCTGTGCGGTCGTCTGTGTCGCGGCGGATTCGTGGGGAGCGCCAACGCCGCCTCGCCCGCGATCCGTTCTTGTCGAGCGGCTGGATGAGGGAATTGACGTCTACGGCATTGTCCACTGGGGCCTCAATACCTATACCGACCGCGAGTGGGGGTACGGCGACGAAACCCCGGCGCTTCTGGCGCCAGAGGGCTTCGACGCCGATCAGATCGTCGGGGCTTGCAAAGACGGGGGGCTGCGGGGGCTTGTTGTCGTCGCCAAGCACCATGACGGCTTTTGCCTGTGGCCGACGAAGACGACGGCGTACAATGTCTCGCAGTCGCCGTTCAGGGCAGGCAAAGGCGATTACGTGAAGGAGATGGCGGACGCCTGTCGTCGCGCGGGGCTTAAGTTCGGCGTCTACTGTTCGCCATGGGATCGCAATAGCGCACATTATGCGACGGAAACGTACGTCAACATCTATCATGCCCAACTGAAAGAGCTCTTGGACGGTCGTTACGGAGAGATCTTCGAGGTGTGGTTTGACGGCGCAAACGGCGGGGACGGATACTATGGCGGCGCCAAGGAGAAACGGAAGATCCCGTCCGGTTATTACCGGTTCGATGAGATATTCTCCTTCGTTTACCGCCTCCAGCCGCGTGCCTGCATCTTTGGCATGGGCGGGGATTTCCGCTGGCCGGGGAATGAACGAGGCGTTCTCGAGCCGGATTCACGGGCGACCTGCCGTCGCCGCGATCTTGAAGGAGATGCGGATCTGCAGGCGAAGAACCTCGGCGCGGCGGATGGCGACTGCTTCTGCGTCTGCGAGGCGGATTTCCCGATTCGTCCGGGTTGGTTCCATCACGTTTCGGAGAAGGGAAAGACGAAGAACGCGGCGTACCTGATGCAACGGTATCTCAACACGGTCGGGAATGGCGGAACGATGAACATTGGCGTCGCGCCAGACAGACGCGGGCGGCTTGATGATGAGGATGTGCGCGCGCTCAAGGGCTTCGGCGATTTCCAAAAGGCGTTTTTCTCGTCGCCCGTGACGAATGGCAGGGCGAACGTCGTGGTTCTTCGCGAGGACATCTCTCGCGGCGAGCGGATTGCGGAATGGGCGATCTCGGTCGGCGGACGCGTCTTGGCGTCGGGCAAGGTCGTCGGCAACAAGCGCATCCGCATCCTCGACGCGCCGGTTGACGTTTCCAAGCTCAAAATGACGGCGACGGGCGGGGCCTTCAAGTCGGTTGCCTGCTTCTGGGTGGATCCCGACCTCGTGAAGCTCGTGCAAGGCGCGACGGCCGAAAGCGGTGAAACCGACACGGCCAAGTGGATGACGAGGCGTTTGCCGAATCGCTGAACCGCCGTTTGCCGGACGTTCCTCCGGACCTTCATCGTCGGGCACCTGGCGCGGCTCGGGTCGCGCAATGCGATGGACGCGAACCGCAACGACCCGAAGTACGCCGACGCGATCCTGAAGCTGCTGGAGTTTACCCATTTTTTGAGCGCCGAAGTGCGTCTCACCCCGACAAATAAAGGGTGAGATGCGTTTTCGTATCTGGAATGGACATTGTTTCTTATTTGCGGCTTGCCAGCGGGTTAGTTAACGCCGAGGGTCGGCAAAGGGCGCTCCACTACCGTTCCGCTTGGCTCGGCCCCTTGCGGCCCCTCCGGGGTTCGCGCTTCGCGCTCAGGCAACCTGACGCCTTCGGCGCAGGCGAATCTCGCGCTTTTACGACCGCTTTGCATGAAACTTCCAATGGTGTCTTAGCTGGAGGAAGTTTCCTCCAGACCTCCTCTTGTGGTAGAATATGAGCATGAATCTGAAAGAGGACAAAAAGGCCTATGCAATCATGGGTTGTGCAATGCGAGTTCACAGAATCCTGGGTGATGGATTCCTCGAGTCTGCCTATGGCGATGCGTTGGAAGTTGAGTTCGCCAGGAACGGCATCCCTTATGTCCGGGAAGATGACCTGCGGGTTTTTTATGATGGAGTCCCACTCAAGACGCATTACAGAGCCGATTTTACATGCTTTGATCGGCAGTACATTGTTGAGCTGAAGGCTATCAAGAATCTGACGCGTGTTGAATGGGCGCAGGTTGTCCACTATATGCGCGCGACGCGAACGCCTTATGGGCTCTTGCTCAACTTCGGTCGTCCGCAGTTCCAGTACGACACATTCGACAAAGGGTCCCTCCCGAAGATATTCGACGACAGAGGAGGTCTGGAGGAAACTTCCTCCAGATGAAAACAACGCAGCGGAAGGGCGACAGGAAAGCGGTTGAAGAATCGCGAAGCAAAGCGGAACGGTAGTGGAGCGTTCTTTGCCAACCATCGGCGTTGAATTCCCGGCTTGAGCAGCCTTACTTCCGCGAGAGGGTGAAAAATGGGTAAACTCCAGTGAAGCTGCCCTTGCGGGCGGCGGCGGTTTGGTATATACTGTTATCTGTCTTGGAATTGTGTAGACAGGGAAAGGAATCGAGACATGCAGGTTTCGCGTAGGGCGTTTCTTGGAAGCGCGGCCGCCATGGCGCTCTTCCGGGACGGGTTCGCCGCCCCGGGCGGCGACATGAAGGTCTTCGCGCCGAACGGCGGGCAGGCCGCGGACTTCCTCATCTGCCGCCGCCTCTACCTTGACATCTGCGGGCGCATCCCGACGCCCGAGGAGGTGGGCGAATACACGGCGTCGCGCGACGTGAAGAAGCGCGAGAAGCTCGTCGAACGGCTCCTCGAAACGGACGACTACGCCGACTACTGGGCGATGCGCTACTGCGACGTCCTGCGCGTGAAGAGCGAGTTCCCGATCAACCTCTGGCCCAACGCCGTCTACGTCTACCACCGCCGCATCCGCGATGCGATCCGGAACGACGAGCCGTGGAACGACTTCGCGCGCGCGCTGCTCTTCGCGCGCGGCAGCAACTTCCGCGTGCCGGAGGTGAACTTCCTGCGCGCGACGGCGGAGAAGACGCCCGAGGGCATCTCCGAGGCCGTCACCTCCGCGCTCCTCCTCGACCCGACCGACAAGTACGCGCGCTACTTCTCGCGCGTGGGCTTCAAGTCGACGCGCGAGTGGAAGGAGGTCATCGTCTACCTGAAGCCCGGCCCGGAGGACGCGACGCCGAACGCCTTCATGTCGCTGCTTGAGGGTCCGCTCGCCGAGAAGTTCGTCCAGACGCCCGTCCAGCGCGTCCACTGGTGGGTCTACGGCACGCTCGCCAAGGGCGGCGCGCTCGACCGCTGGGTCTCCGTGTTCAGGAACGGCGGCTATCGCCTGAAGCCGCTCCTGCGCCACGTCTTCAACCAGCCCGACTACCGGCGCGGACCCGGCAAGGGCGGCTTCCCCGCCCGCCGCCTCGACGCGGAGGTGCTCGACGACGCGATCTGCTCGCTCACCGGCGCGGTGCGCGACTTCAACTCGATCGCCCCGGAGCCGTACTCCTTCCTGCCGCCGACGCGCAAGGCGGTCCTCATCGAGGACGGCTCGATCTCGAGCGCCTTCCTGCTGCTCTTCGGGCGCCCCGCGCGCGACTCGGGCCTCCTGGAGGAGCGCAACAACACGATCACCGCCAAGCAGCGCCTCTACCTCTACAATTCGAGCAAGCTCTGGCGCGACCTCGGCGCGATGGTGGCGCGGCCCTCGTTCAAGGGCCTTTCCCATAAGGACCAGATCGAAGACCTCTACATGCGCTTCCTCTCGCGCCCGCCGGTCAAGGACGAGCTGTTCTACCTCGACCAGAAGAACAGCATCAACGCCCGCGACGTCGCGTGGTACATCCTCAACTCCCGTGAATTCCTCTACCGCATATGAGCACGTCCGCAAAATCAAAGTCCGCGCCGCGGAAGTTCGCCAAGAGCGTCATCGAGATCTGGCTCTGGGGCGGTCCCTCGCAGTTGGAGACGTTCGACCCCAAGCCGGACGCGCCGCATGACTACAACAACGGCCTGAAGACGGTCAAGACGAACACCGGCATCGAGCTCCACGAATGGATGACCGAGCTGGCGAAGTGCGCCGACCTCTACTCGATCATCCGCTCGATGACGCATCCGTTCTTCGGGCACGAGACGGCGACGTACCTCATGCAGACGGGGCGTAACCCCGGCGGCGGCGTGACGTTCCCCGCGCTCGGCGCGCTGATCTCCTCCTCGCGCGTGAAGGGCCCCGGCCTCAAGAAGAACACCGTGCAGCCGGGCATGCTCTACGAGGGCGAGCTGCCGCCGTTCGTGATCCTCACGAGCGCGAAGGGCCGCTTCTCCGAGGTCGGCTTCCTCGGCGAGGCGTACGCGCCGCTCGTGACGGGCGGCCGGGCGAGCGCGAAGCAGTTCGACGTGGACGGCATCGTGCCGCCGGGCGGGATGTACCCGGCCGGCCTGCGGCCGACCCAGCTCAAGCAGAAGATCCAGGAGCGCTTCTCGCGCTGCGGCGCGCTCGACCGTCTGCCGCCGGACGCCGCGTTCGAGGCGGCCGGCGCGGCCGCGCGCAACATCATCCTCGGCAAGGCCGCGGAGACGTTCGACCTCTCGCGCGAGAAGGACGCGCTGCGCAAGCGCTACGGCACGACGCAGGGCGGCGGCTACACCGAGATCGGCCAGCAGCTGCTGGCGGCGCGCCGCCTCGTCGAATACGGCGTGCCGTACGTCTCCATCAACTACAGCGGCTGGGACTCGCACAAGCGCCACTTCGAGACGATGCGCCGCCCCTCCGCCGAGATGGACCAGGCCGTGGCGACGCTCCTGCAGGACCTCAAGGAGCACGATCTGCTCGACTCCACGATCGTGTGGGTCTCGGGCGAGTTCGGCCGCGTGCCGAAGGTGGACCGCCAGCCGCCGTGGAACGGCGGGCGCAACCACTTCCCGCGCTGCTTCTCCGCGCTCGTGGCCGGCGGCGGCTTCAAGGGCGGCTGCGTCGTCGGCAAGAGCGACGAGACGACCGACAACGTCAAGGAGCGCCCCGTCACGCCGCAGGACTTCCTCGGCTCGATCATGGAGCTGGCGGGCATCGACCCCGACGACCGCCTGCCGAACGCGAAGTGGCTGAAGGAGTACGGCCCCGTCATGAACCCCGCCACCAAGTCCGAATGCGGACGCCTGAAGGAAATCTATGCCTAGCGCGCACCGTCTCGTCGCCGCGGCGGCCGCCCTCGCCGCCGCCCTCGCCCCGGCCGTCCCCAAGCCGGGCTACTACCATCCCTCCAGTGTCCAGGCCGGCGCGACGACGCGCGTCATCATGGGCGGCGACGCCGTCTGGGGCGTGCAGGGTGCCTGGGTGAGCGGCGGCGGCGTGAAGGTCACGCGCATCGTCCCCGTCCCCGGCTTCCCCCGCGCGGCGGGCAGGACGGAGCGCCCCTTCGTGCGTACCTGGCTCTACGACCTCCTGGAGGACAAGCTGCCGACCGACAAGCGCCACCGCAAGCTGCCGCCGGAGGCGACGATCAAGGAGACCGACTGGGAGGAATGCGCCTGGTGGTTCTTCCTCGACGCCCTCGACAACCTGGAGCTGCAGATCGTCGCGCGCGACCTCTACACGCCCGAGAGCTACCCGCAGGACACGCCCGCGCTCAACAAGCTGCTCATCCTCGACGTGGAGGTGGATGCGGACGCGAAGCCGGGGCGGCGCGACATCTTCCTCTACGACAACGCGAGCATGAGCGCCCCCCATCCGTTCTACATCACGAAGGAGCCGCACGTCTGCGAGCCGTTCTTCGTCTTCCCGCCGCGCGACAAGCACATCCCCCTGCCGCACGTCCTCCACCTGCCGCCGGACCTCAAGCCGCATCCGCTCCCGGTCCACCTCGACGGACAGATCTGGCCCGGCGAGGTCGACGGCTACACGCTCCGCCTCGAAGAGGGCCAGCAGCTCGTCTGCTCCCTCCTCGGCCGCGAGCTCTGCCCCTACCTCGGCGACGCCGTGCCGGGCTACTTCAACCCCGTCCTGCGCCTCTACGATTCGCGCGGCAAGGAGGTCGCCTTCGCGGACGACTTCTACTATCTGCCCGATCCCATCCTGACCTACAAGGTCCCCGAGGACGGCTTCTACATCCTGAAGGTCCACGACAACCTCTTCCGGGGCGGCCCGAACTTCGTCTACTCCGTCTTCTGCCGCGACGCGCGGACGGACCGCCCGCTCTACGCGCCGCGCGACCGCGCCTTCGCGTGCTACCCGCAGCCGGCCTCCTTCGTGCCGCCGAAGGCCGCGCCCGGACGCATCGTCCGCAAGGGCTCGATCGACATCCCCGGCCGCGTCGACCGCCACACGTTCACGGTCAAGGAACCCGGCACGTGGCACTTCGAGCTCTACGCGCGCCGCGAAGGCTCGCCGCTCGACGGCGTCCTGCAGCTTTACGGGCCGATGGGCGACCTGCCGCTTTCCGTTGCGCCGCTTCTCGCGACGTGGGACGACGCGCCCGGCCGCCTCTTCGTCGAGAAGAACGTCGGCAGCGACGACCTGCCGATCATCAAGAAGTTCATGCTCTACGAGGGCAGCATCCCCCAGGCGGAGTGCGACCCCTCCGGCACCTTCACCTTCGAGACGCCCGGGACCTACTGCGTGACGGTCGCGGACCAGCCGGGCCTCGGCGGCGAACATTACGACTACACGCTCGTCATCGCGCCGGCCGAGCCGTCGTTCGAGGTCTTCGCGCTTGAGTCCGCCTGCCTTGTCCGGGACGGAACCGCGCGCTTCACGGCGTGCGTCCTCCGCAAGGACGGCTTTGCGGGCGACATCGCCTTCGACAGCACGGACGACTACGAGGTGAGCGGCGGCTTCTCCGGCGACGAGCGCGAGGTCGACGTCTCCATCTCCTTCGGCGAGAAGATGAAGTGGACGGGCCTCACGAACCTCCAGCTCACGGCTTCCGGCGAGCTGCCGAGCGGCAAGACGCTCACGGTGCGCGTGACGCCGACCGACCCGGCGGAGCAGGCCTTCGCCTATTCGCATCTGCTGCCGGCGCGCGGCTTCACCTTCGGCGTCGCCGAGGCGCGGACGCGCGAGGAGTTCAAGCATGCCGGGCCGCACCTCACGCCCGTGAAGACGCAGCACAGTGGCGGCAAGAGCTGCATCTCGTGCCACGACAAGAAGAAGGCCAAGAGCCACAACAAGGGCAAGGCGTGCAATGAGTGCCATCAGGATAAGGAATAGCACCGCCGCGCGCCCGGCCGCCCCCGGCGCACCGCTCTCGAACAAGCCGCCGAAACGACGGGGTTCGCCGCTTCCGGTCCTCCTCCTCCTGGTGCTCGTGGGCGCGGGGGGCTACTTCGGCTGGAAGGAGTTCGACCGGCGCCAGAAGGCGCGCCGCGCGCAGGAGGCCGAATACGCGCGCCTCCTCGCCGAGCAGGAGGCGCGCGAGAAGGCCGACGCGGAGGCGGCGAGGCAGACGGGGAAGAAGCCGTCCGGGACCGATGCCAAGACGGAACGTGAGGCGGCGCCGGAGGTGCCGAAGAAGAAGTCCGCGACGGAGATCTGGCAGGCGCGCGAGGCCGGACGCAAGGCCGCGCTGGAGAAGGTCGCGGAGGCGCGCAAAAGGCCCGACGCGCGCCCGCTCAACGGCTTCGCCGGCATCCGCTTCGGCGAGCCGCTGAAGGACGGGTCGGCGGTGCGCTGGGGGACGGTGCTGGACGATGACGCGGGCGGCTCCGTCGCGGCGCGCGGCGCTGCCTTCGCCGTCTACGGCCCCACGCTCAAGAAGCCGTTCATGTCCCTGGGCGCGCGCCCGCTCGTGTGGGTGACGCCGAAGACGCGCCGTCCCTACCGCATCGAGTTCGCGCGCGCCCTGGCGCCGAAGCCGGGCCGTCTGCACGACGCCGAGACGACGAACCTCGTCGCGTTCCTCTCGAAGCGCTTCTCGGCCGAGCCGTTCGCCACGCTGCCGCTCGACCCCGACGTGGCGGGCTGCGAGTACGTCTTCCCGATGGGAAGCGCCACGGTGACGGTCGCCGAGAGCGGCGAGCGGCTCGTCTTCTCCGTCGAGCGCGAGGACCTGCGTGCGGAGGCGCTGGCGGAGTCCGAGGCGCTGCGGACCGCCGAGAAGAAGGTCGCCGCCGAGGACGGCGAGGCCCTCGCCTCCCGCCGTTATCCGCGCCGTCCGGTCGACAAGAAGCTGTATGCGGGCGTGCGCTTCAAGGACGAGACGCCGCGCGCGTTCTGCGGCGTCGTGCTGCCGAGCCGGCCGCCGGAGAGCGCGACGCTCGTCGTGCCGCAGAAGGGCCCCAAGGGCTTCTTCCTCGACTACGAGTGGGCGAAGTGCCGTCCGTTCCGGGGCTTCACGCGCGGGCGCGCGGACGTGGATTCGAAGCGCGGGGGCGTCTTCGCCGTCACGCTCTTCAGCGAGGGCGGCAGCGGCGGCCTTGACGACGCGGACTACTTCGCGTCCGTGCGGACGGCCCTTTCGGAACACTACAAGGTGACGCCCGAGGAGAAGAAGGCGGCGGAGGGCGAACGCTTCCCGCAGCTCGTCTACCGCATCGGCGATCTCGTCGTGGCGTTCGGTCCCGACGCGCGCGGCGGCTTCCGGCTGCGCGCCGAGAACGAAGTCCTCGCCGCGCTCGCCCAGGAGGACGCCGCCACAAGTCCCCGCAGAACCGCCCGCCGGTAGCGGCCGCGCTGAATTGCGGCCCTCCCGCGCGGGGCACCCTACTTCACGGGGACGAGGCGGTCCTTTCCGCCCATGTAGGGGCGGAGCACTTCTGGGATGAGGACCGAGCCGTCGGCCTGGAGGTGCTGTTCGAGGAGCGCGACCATGAGGCGCGGCAGGGCGACGCCCGAACCGTTGAGCGTGTGGACGAGCTTCGTCTTGCCGTCCGCGTCCTTGAAGCGGCAGTTCAGGCGGCGGGCCTGGTAGTCGGTGAAGCAGCTGCAGGAGCTGACCTCCAGCCACTGCTGTTCGCCCGGCGCCCAGAGTTCGAGGTCGTAGCACTTGGCGGCCGAGAAGCCCATGTCGCCGGAGCTGAGCATGATCACGCGGAACGCGAGGCCGAGGCCGGTGAGCACGTCCTCCGCCTCCTTCACGAGCGTTTCAAGCTGCTGGAAGCTCGTGGAGGGGTGGACGAAGTTGACCATCTCGACCTTGTCGAACTGGTGGACGCGCAGCATGCCGCGCGTCATCTTGCCGGCCGAACCCGCCTCGCGGCGGAAGCAGGGCGTGTAGGCGGTGAGCTTGACGGGGGACTCGGGCGTGATCTTCGGCAGCTTCACGCCATCGAAGATGTCGTCGCGGTAGAAGTTCGTGACGGGCACCTCGGCCGTCGGGATCATCCAGAAGTCGTCCACGTTGCAGTGGTAGAGGTCTTCGGCGAACTTCGGGAGCTGTCCGGTGCCCGTCATCGAGGCACTGTTCACCATGAAGGGGGGCAGCATCTCGGTGTAGCCCTGCTTCTGGCAGTGGAGGTCGAGCATGTACTGGATGAGGGCGCGCTGGAGCTTGGCGCCCTGGCCGAGGATGATCGGGAAGCCGGTACCGGTGAGCTTGACGCCGCGCGGGAAGTCGAAGATTCCGAGCCTTTCGCCGATCTGCATGTGGTCGGGAATCGGGTAGGCGGGATCCTTCCATTCGCCGACGTGGCGGATGACCTTGTTCGCGCTGGAGTCGGGTCCAGTGGGGATCTCCGGCGCCGGGATGTTCGGGATCATGAGCAGCGTTTCGCGCAGATCCGTCTCGACCTGGGCGAGTTCGCGGTCGATCTCGGCGATGCGGTCGCCGATCGTGCGCATTTCGGCCTTGGCGGCGGAGATGTCGCCGCCGGACTTCGCGAGGGCGCCGATTTCCTTGGAGGCGGCGTTGCGCTTCGCCTTGAGCGTTTCGGTTTCGGCAAGGAGGGTACGGCGCTTCGCGTCGAGGTCGCGCGCTTTCGCGACCTTCTCCTGTTCGACGCCGCGGCGCGCGAGCTGCGCGACCGTGCTGTCGAAGTCTTCGCGGATCTTCTTGATGTCGATCATGGTCTTGCTTCTTTCCTTTTGGAAACTTGGTGTCAGTATATCAAAAAGTCAGTCTCTTCGGAGGCCCCGCTGAAACGCAGGCGACGGGCGTATGCGAAGCATCGGCGTTCCACTGTTCCATTCAAAAGTCATTGTTCGGCGACGGTGATGCGCGAGCCGGGGGCGAGGAACAGGTCGAGTTCCGCGCGGTCGGGGGAGGAGGCCCGGATGCCGAGTTCGCGGAAGCGGGCATGCACGGTGGCGCCGGATTCGGGGGAGATGGGGTAGACGGAGCAGGGGGTGGACTTCGCGATGGAGAGGATGTAGCGGCGGAAGAACTGTCCGTTCTTGAGCGAGAGGTCCGCGTAGCCGAGCTGCTTGTAGATCACGAGGACGGCGTTGGGGAAGTCCAGCACGCGCACGGCGTCGCCGGGCTGGAGCCGTTCCCACTTGACGCGCGGGTTGAGCTTCGCGACGACGGCGGGCGTGGAGCGGTGCTCGCGCGCGATGCGGTTGAGGCTGTCGCCGCGCTTCACGGTGACGACGACCGTCCAGGGCGTCGTCTTGCCGGAAAAGAGGTGGGCCACGTTGAGGTCGCCGAGACGGCGCATGAGGGGGTCGCGGATGTCCGCCATCGTCGGGCGGTCATAGAGCTTCTTGAGCGAGTCGATCGCGAGGGGCACGTTGCCCTGGCGTTCGGCCTCGGCGAGGCGCTGGAGGAGCACCTGCTCCTTCTCGGAGCGCGTGGAGGCGGTCGCGAGCCAGGATCCGACGAGCCGCAGCACCTGCGGCGTCTGCTTCGTGGGCGGCGTCCGGACGGCGGTGCGGCGCGGGGCGTTCGTGAGGACGGCGGAGGGCGCAGGGGGCCTGGCCGTGGTCACCGCCTCGGGCCGCGCGCGCGGCGTGGGCGTCCCGACCGGGTCGGAGACCGAGACCGGGGCGCGCGCGTCCGCCTCCCGGGGTGGCTTCGGCGCGGGCGTGCGGTGCGAAAGGCGGTACCAGGTGAACGCGGCGAGGACGAGCAGGGTGACGATCCCCACGAACCAGCGGAGACGGTGCGTCTCCGTGTTCCCGTGGGGCTGGTATTCCACCCCGAACCGTCCGCGCGCGTATCCCATGCGGGTGTCGCCCTACTTGGTCTCGGGCGTCTCCTCGACGACGGTCTGCACGGCGGCGCGCGCCACCTCGATGACCACGTCGCCCGCGATCTCGATCTTAAAGGTCTTCTCCTTCGCCTCGACGATCTTACCCATCAGGCCGCCCGCGAAGATCACCTTCTTGCCCGCGCGGAGCTCGTCGATCATCTTCCGGCGCTCCTTCTCCTTGCGCTGTTGCGGACGGATCATCATCACGTAGAAGAGCGCGATGAGGAGCAGCATCATGACGGGCATCATGAAGCCGCCCTGCTGCGTCTGGGGCGCCTGCGGGGCGTCGGCGCCGGCGGGCTGGACCTCGGTCGCCGTCACCGGTGCGGGGGCGGACGGCGCGGCGGCCTGGACGGTCGGGGCCGCAGGGGCGGCCGCCTGTGCGAAGATCATCGGAGTGTTCATGTTCGTCTCTGTTCCTTTGGTTGGTTTCGTTTCTAATTCTGTCCGTTTCCGCGCTGGTCCGCGTGGAGCTGCGCCCGCCACGCCCCGAACGTGCCGTCCAGGATGGCCGCGCGCATCTCCCGCGCGAACGCGCAGAGGCGGTGGACGTTGTGGATCGTGAGGAGGCGCACGCCGAGGATCTCCCCCGCGTGCAGCAGGTGGCGCACGTAGCTGCGCGTGAAGTTCCGGCAGCAGTAGCAGGTGCAGCCCTCCTCGACGGGCGAGAGGTCCTTCGCCCACTTCGCCGCCTTGATGGCGACGTTGCCGTGGCGGGTGAGCGCCGTGCCGTGGCGGGCGACGCGCGTGGGGATCACGCAGTCGAACATGTCCACGCCGCGCGCGACGCACTCGGCCATCTGCGTCATCACGCCGAGGCCCATCACGTAGCGCGGCTTCTCGACGGGGAGGTAGGGGACCGTGGCGTCCACGGCCTGGTACATCGCCGCCTCCGGCTCGCCCACCGAGACGCCGCCGATCGCGTAGCCGGGGAAGGCCATCTCCGCAAGCTCCTCGGCGCAGTGGCGGCGGATGTCGTCGTAGATGCCGCCCTGCACGATGCCGAAGACGAGCTGGCCGGGCGCGTGCGGGGCCTCCTGCGACATCTTCGCCCAGGCGAGCGTGGTCGCGACGCTCTGCTCGGCACGGGCGCGGTCGCAGGGCCAGGGCAGGCATTCGTCGAACACCATCGCGATGTCGCTACCGATGATACGCTGGATCTCCATCGACTCGCGCGGGCCGAGGAAGATGCGGCGGCCGTCGAGGTGCGAGTTGAACCAGCAGCCCTCGGGCGTGAGTTTGCGCATCTTCGCGAGCGAGAACACCTGGAAGCCGCCCGAGTCCGTGAGGATGGGCCTGTGCCAGTTCATGAACGCATGGAGGCCGCCCGCGTGCGCCATCACGTCCATGCCGGGGCGTAGGTTGAGGTGGTAGGTGTTGCCGAGGATGATCTGCGCGCCGTTCTCCTCCAGGTCGCGCGGTTCGAGCGCCTTGACGGTACCTTGGGTGCCCACCGGCATGAAGACGGGGGTCTCGACGGGACCGTGCGCCGTCCAGAGGACGCCCGCGCGCGCGCGCGAATGAGCGTCCTGGGCGTGAATTTCGAAGACTCCGGGTTGCATGAAACGTAAAGTATACCAAAAAACGGGGTGGCTAGCGGATGGTCAGCAGCGTGCCGACCGAGCGCACGATCGCCACCGTGCCGTTCCCGACTTCTGCCCGTGCGCTGCCGCCCAGGCCGGACACCACGAACTGCGTGCCGTCCCGGACCACGCCCTCGCCGAGCCCCATGAGAACCTCGATGCGGGAGGGGCCGTCGCCGGAAGCGGCGAATCCCGTGGCGTCGAGGGTGATCTTTCCGCTCACCGTGGCGACCGCCGTTCCGTCGAGCGGCAGCTTCGCGCCGGGGCCGACCCTTATGACCATGCCGTCCGCGAACTGAAGGTCGTCGATCTCCGGCAGGTCGTCCGCCGCATTGAGCACGCCGCCCTGCCCGAAGCGCACCGAGCCCACCACCCGTCCGGTGCCCGTGAGCGAACGCCCCTCCGAAACCGTGAACGGCGCCGTCTGCGAGTAGGGAAGCACCAGCGTGCCGTCCGCGCCGACGTCGAGCGCGACCCGCCCGAACCCGTTGTCCGCCACGTTCTCCGCCGTCTTCAGGTAGGGCAGCAGGCGGAAGCCGTAGGTGTACGCATAGTGTTCGCTGACCGCCCGCGCCTCGTCGAGCGTCAGCTTCTCATGGTACAGCCGCACCGCCAGGATGTCCCCGTCGAAGTGCCCCGCGTCCTGCCCTGTCGCGAGTTTGCCCAGCAGCAGCCGCCGGGTTCCGTTTGCGCCGCGGTCGGACGTGGTGTCCGATTGGGCGCGGCCGTCGACCATGTACACATAGCTGCCGGCCGCATCGCGCGTGAACACCGCCACGTGCGGCATCCCGTCGTTCAGCCTGAACGGGCGGCGGTTGACGAACCAGCTCCAGTTGTAGCCCGCGAGCAACGTGCCTTCGCGGTGGAAGGTGAAGCCCAGATGGCCGCCGTCCGTCCCCAGGTCCTGCACCGCGATGCCCGTGCCGCTGTCCTTGCGGAAGACGGCCTGGGCCGCGGCGGGCGCGTCCGTCTTCGTGGCGAACACGACCGCAATCGCAAAATCCTTCCTGTCCACGGGCACATCCGCCGCCGCGATGCCGAGCGCCGTCTTGTCCGCCGAACGGAACCGGAGCGCGCTGTGGCCGTTGTATGCGTCCTTCACGAGCGTGGGGCCTCTTTCCGCCCCCGCCTCGGAGATGGTCGCCGCCTTTCCGCCGCCGACCGCCGCGAGCGATGTCACCTCCGCGCCGTCCGCGAGCGCGTTCGCCGCGTCCGCCGTCCACTCGTAGTCCGTCGCCTTCGGCGCCGCCGGCGCCGCCTCGCCGCGCATCGTCGCGGGCAGGCGCGCGTTCAGCTCGGCGTCGAACTCGGCCCCGCCCGCGCCGACGTACTTCTCCATGAGCTTGCGCGCGAGCAGATTCTGCTGCGCCTCCGTGAACGACCGGTCGCGGTAGGCCCGGATCTCCGCGATGTACACGTTGCCGCTGTTGAAGTTTGCAATGTCCGGGAAGTGGCCGCCGAAGTTGAGCGGCAGGCTGTCGTCCCCGTACTTGAACATCGGCCGCACGGCGCTGCCGGAAAGCACGGCGTTCGTGTAGTGGCCGTTGACGTTCAGCGAATAGGCGTTGCCGTTCATCGTGCAGACCGCCACGCAGGCCTTCTGGCGTAGGTTCCTGCCCGCGCGCGAGGCGATCTTCTCGATCGTGCGCGTCGTCCCGTCCTTCATGTAGACGGCGTTCAGGCCCATTCGGTTCGATGCGTCCATCGTCAGGATCACCGTGTCCATGCCGCTGAACCAGTACTCCGTGCCCCCGAAGATCGGCGTGCCGTACCAGCAGCTGTCGGAGCCCTCGCCGTTCTCGCGGTAGACGACCGCGACCGTCCAGTTGGTCGCGCCGGCGAGCGGATTGTCCGCGCCCGGGACCTGGAGGAGCGTCCCGGCGAAGCGCACCGAGCCGTGCCCGTTGAAGTAGTCGTTCGTCGAGAACGTCGGCAGATGCTTCGGATAGCCCTTGAGAAGGCCGGTCTGGCCGTCCTGCGTGAACGTCGGGTCCTTCAGCCATTCCGCGTGGAACACGGAGCCTTCGTATGTCCAGTCGAGCGCCGTGACCCCATGCCGCCCGTCCGACCAGCTCGCCACGTCCTGGTTGTTCGTGTGCGTCGCGGCGAAGGTGTCGGCCGTCCATATCCAGCAGGTGTCGCCTGCGTCGTCGAACGCGCTGTCGTCTTCCGGCGCGGCGGCCATCTTCACCGTGCCCTCCGCCACCTTGAGCGTGCCGCCAAAGCGGTTCATGTTGTTGAGGATGAGCTGGCCCGCGCCCGTCTTCTTCAGCGTGCCGAGCCCCGAGACGGGCGCGTCGACTGTCACCGTGCCCGACGCCGCGTGCCACGTGCTTTCCGTCTCCGCCGGGGGGATTTCGATCTGCGCGGCGATCCGCTGCCCGTCCTTGAAGTTCATCGTGCCGCCCGAGACGTTGATGCGGTAGGTCGCGTTCGTCGCGTCCGCGTTCCAGCCGGCGCCGAACGAGAAGGGGCTCGTCGGGTCGGTGAAGGTCACCACGCCGCCCCGAAGGTCGAAGAGGCCGAAGCCCGTGTTGATGCTCTGCGGCGGCTTGACGTTCCATGCCTGCGTGTCCGGGCCGAACTTCACGGTGAGCGTCGTGTTCGTTCCGCCCGTCTGCGTGAAGACGCCCGGGCACTGGCCGAGGCCGCCGAACGGATGGCAGAACACAAGGCCGCGCGTCTGGTGGTCGCTGCCCGACTCGCCGGCGACCGTCCCGTCGCGCACGTAGAGCCGGCCCCCGCTCAGCTGGTATTCGCCGAAGCCGACGTCCGAGCTGTCCGTCGCGGCGCCGAGGTAGATGCCCTTGTGGACCTTGGAGAGGCCGCCGCTCTGCTTGAGGACGGGGTTGTTGGTGAAAAACCTCGCGTCCTCGCCGATGAACACATAGGCCGTGTCGTTCGACCCGCCTGAAAGCCTGTATTCAACCGGGAAGCGCCCGTCGTTGCGCTTGGCGCCGGTCGCCGCGCCCACCTCGAACGAGCCGACCGAGAAGCCGTAGTTGGGCCCCACGACCTTCACGAACCCGTCGCGCTGGTCGAAGATGCCGCTTGCGATTCCGCTGCGGTAGGGGCCGTTCTGGAAGAAGAGGTCCTGCGGGTCGTCCATCACGAGATGTGCGCAGGCGGGCGCGTTGTTCGTGGCGGCCACGTAGAGCCGGCGCCAGGTCGTGTATTCAAACGTGCCTCCCGTGAACACGTCCGACCAGCGGATCTCGCCGCCGACGTTGACGCTCACAAAGCTTTCGCGGATGTCCTTCTCCGCGCCGATGCTCTTGACCGACCGCGCCATCTTGCCCGCCGTGTAGAACCGAAGCCCCCAGGAGTCGAACAGGATGTCTCCGTCATAGCCAAGCGCGGCATAGATGCTGATCGCGTTCGCGCCCTGGACGGTCAGCGCCGCCGTCCCGCTGAACGTCGAGCAGAGCGCGAGCGCCCCGCGGGAGAACTGCCAGGTCGAGGCCGCCGTCACCGCGATCGGCACGCGGATCGTCATCGCCGCGTTCGTATGGACGGAAAGGCCCGCCGCGCCGAGCGAAAGCGTAGACGCGCCATCAAGGGACAGCGCCGTCGACGCGGTCGCGTTGCGGATCCTGAGGCCGCCGAGCCCGAGGTCGCGCCCCACCGTCAGCGCCCCGCCGCCCGTGAACGTCGCATAGTCGACGACGCCGACGTCCTCCGCGCCGGGCAGTGCCCCGCCGGCCCAGTTGGTGGCGGCCGCCAAGTCGGTTCCCGCGCCGTCCGCGCCCCCGGTGAAGGCGATCTCCGCCGCCGCCAGCACGCCGCAGCCGCCCAAAAGGCAGGCACCCAAGAGTTTCCGCACCATCTTCACTCTCCATCCATCGAGATGAATAATACACGCCATAAGGCAATGCAAGTCTAGCACATTGCGCATCTTCCCTCAACCGGAAAGCCTCGCGCCCCGCTTGCCAAGCGCCGCCGGATGCGCTACACTCATGTCCTTCTCTTTCGGGCGCGTGGTGGAATGGCAGACACGCTGGATTTAGGTTCCAGTTCGCAAGAGTGCGGGTTCAAGTCCCGCCGCGCCCACCAGTTGCCCCGCCCGTGCGTCCTTCCGCAACTCGGGCGAGCCATTCTCACTCGGGTGTGGTAAACTATCCCGCGTGAAGAAGCTTTTCATCATCGACCTCATGCCGTTCCTCTACCGGGGGCATTTCGTGTTCCTGCGCAGTCCGCGCATGACGAGCACGGGGCTCAACGTCTCCGCCCTCATCGGTTTCGCGAACGGCGTCACCTCCATCCTCGGCGAATACGGGCCCACGCACGCGGTGCTCGCGATGGACCCCGGCGGGCCCACGTTCCGCCACGAGGCGTATCCGCCGTACAAGGCGCAGCGCGAGCAGATGCCCGAGGACCTCGCGGCGAACATCCCCTACGCCTTCGAGCTCGCCGAGGCGCTGGGCCTCCCCATCGTCCGCAAGGAGGGCTTCGAGGCCGACGACGTGATGGGCACGCTCGCGACGCGGGCGGCGCAGGAGGGCTTCGAGGTCTACTGCGCGACGCCGGACAAGGACGCCGCGCAGCTCGTGGGGCCGCACATCCGCCTCTTCCGCCCCGGCCACGGCAAGGAGGGGCCGACTATCTACGACGAGGCGCGTGTGAAGGAGCACTGGTCGCTCGCCGCCCCCGCGCAGATGATCGACTACCTCGCCCTCGCGGGCGACACGTCCGACAACATCCCCGGCATCAGGGGCGTCGGCGAGAAGACGGCCAGTACTCTGCTCGCCCAGTATGGCAGCGTGGAGGAGATCATCGCCCACGCGGGCGAGATCAAGGGCCGGCTCGGCGAGCGGATCGCCGCCGGGGCCGAGGACGCGAAGATGTCGAAGTTCCTCACGACGATCCGCCGGGACGTGCCGTTGGGGGACATCGACTGGAATGCCTTCGCCCGCCCGCCGCTCGACGGGGAACGGGTCGCCGCCGTCTGCGCGAAGTACGAGCTGAACCGCCTCGCGAAGCGCCTCCTGGGGCGCGCGCTCCCCGTGGCGCCCGCGCCCCTCGCCCCGGCCGCGTCCG